>JBKPQR010000047.1:0-78406 GCA_046734175.1 Verrucomicrobiota bacterium
GTGTAGGGGTGGGCGTCGCGTTCGTAATCGGCGCAGGAGTTGAGCTAGGAGTAGGAGTAGGAGTAGGCGTGGGCGTAGGTGTGGGAGTGGGCGAAGGGCTGGGATTGGGCGTCGGAGTTGCCGATGCGGTCGGTGACGGCGTCGGTGTGATCGGAGGCGTTGAGGTTGGCGACGGAGTCGGATTCGGCGTAGCCGTTGGTGAAGGCGTCGGCGTTATTGCCGGCGTAGGGCTTGGCGAAGGAGTCGGATTCGGTGTCGTAGTCGGAGATGCAGTCGGCGAAGGCGTCGGCGTTATCGCCGGCGTGGGAGTTGGCGAAGGAGTCGGATTCGGTGTCGTACTTGGAGATGCAGTTGGTGAAGGCGTCGGCGTTATCGCCGGCGTAGCCGTTGGCGAAGCAGTCGGATTTGCTGTCGGAGTTGGGGTGGCACCAGGCGATGCCGTCGGTGTCGGTGTCGGGCTAGGTGCCGAGCTGAAGTTGACCATGAACGAGATGGTGAGGCTGGTTCCGGCCGTTCCTGCCGCCGACACCTCGCTAAAGGGAGTCGCAGTCAGAGTGTGCTCACCCTCTTTCAGGCTTACGCCCGCTGCCGTCGTCCCGACATTATCAAAAATCTCATAGGGCGCGGCGTTGGATACGTGCGCCACTGCGCCGTTATCCAGATTGAAACTCACGCTTGCTACGGCTGAGCTGTCGGTGTTGGCGCGGATATCGAGATTGGCCACATCGAACGCATCTCCATCGAGGACCACAGTCGTGGCGACGTTCTCCAAGCCGGGGATGGGCTGGCCGGTTCGGACATCAATAAAAGTAAAGCTGGTGACTGCGGCTACGGCCGGTGACGGCGATGCATCCTGGGCGCGGAGAAAAGACAAAGAACAAAAGCCTGCGACGCAGAGGGCTGCGACAGTCCAGCAGCAATGCCTTGCTCTATGGAAGTTCTGATTAATATGGTAATTTTAGCAATATCTATGCCTCCACATCGGCAGAGCCAGAACCGCGCCCCTTTGCGGCGGTTAGCGGAGGAAAGTGACTGCGGTGACGCCATTAAGCTGTTTCAATGCCGCGCATTCCGCGCGGCCCCCGACCAATCGAAAAGAATCCCGGCATCGGGCCGCAGACGAATGGCCAAAGCAGCTCTGAAAAATGCGCCTGCCCCGAAATTAGCAGCGCCTAAAGGGCAGGACGGCTTACCATCCGCGTGTTTACATCGCGAGCCAGCGCCCGGAAAGTGCACGCATGACAAACAATCGGAGCAGCGCACGTCTTGAAACCGTAGCAGTTCATGCCGGGAGCGAGATTGATGCCAGCACAGGCGCAGTCTCCCCGCCGATTCATCTTTCGACGACGTTCCAGCGTGACGTCGAGGGGACTTACTCGCGCGGGTTCATGTATTCGCGCAATGAGAACCCGAATCGCAATGCTCTCGAACGCGGAGTCGCGGCGCTGGAAGGCGGCGAGACGGCGGCCGCCTTTGGCAGCGGCATGGCCGCGGCCATGGCATTATTCCAGGCGCTCGCGCCGGGCGATCACGTGCTGGCGCACGCGGATGCTTATTACGGGACGATTCGCTTGCTGCGCGATCTGTTTCTGCGTTGGAAACTGGAGGTGGACTTCGTGGACCTGAGCGACACCGCCTCGGTAAAAAGCACACTGCGACCAACCACGAAGGTTGTCTGGATTGAGACGCCGTCGAATCCACTCTGGCGCATCGTCGATTTACGCGCTGTCATCGCCATTGCTCATAATGCCGGAGCAATCTGTGTCTGCGACAACACCTGCTCCCCCACCATTCAGCGGCCGTTCGATTTCGGCGCCGACATCGTGCACTACTCGACCACGAAATACTTCGGTGGTCACTGCGACGTCCTCGGCGGGATGCTGGTGAGCAAGCGCAACGACGAATTTTTTCAGCGCATCCGGGCCATCCAATATTCCGCCGGCGCTGTTCCCTCGCCCTTCGATTGCTGGCTGGTAAGGCGCGGCATGTGCACCTTGCCCTGGCGAATGCGGGCGCATTGCGAAAACGCGCTCAAAGTAGCGAAATTTCTTTTTGAACATCCACGCATCGAACAGGTGCATTATCCCGGATTGCCTTCACATTCCGGTCACGAAGTCGCAGCCAAACAGATGTCGATGTTCGGCGGAATGCTTTCCGTGGAAGTAAGGGGCGGACGCGATGCGGCGATAAAGACGGCAGCCGCTACCCGGCTCTTCACCCGCGCGACCAGCTTGGGAGGCGTTGAAAGTTTGATCGAGCATCGCGCTTCGATCGAGGGACCAGGTTCGCGTTCGCCCGAAAGCTTGCTGCGTTTATCAATCGGCCTGGAGAACGCCGAGGACCTGATCGAAGACCTGGATCAAGCGCTCAGCGCATCCGCTGCTTGATCACATCGAAAAGCTCACGCACTTCCTGCACGCGCAGCAGAAAGGCTGCACCGAAAAACACGCCTCCGCCGAGAACGATCGTGCTGAGAAGCGCGAGGAGCTTTTGAACTAAACGCTGCTGCGCCCACGATCCAAGCCACCAATGCTGCGCGGCCCAGCAGACGAGGGCAAGCAGCGCGCCTGCCAGTACCAATCTCATTAGCCCGCTGAGCAGCCGCCGCGTCTCCAAGCCACGCGTGTGTTGCCACATCAAAGCGTAGAGCAGGAGAAAATTGATCGTGGCTACGACGCTCGTGGAAAAAGCCAGACCACGGTGTCCCCAGCCGAGCCGGAAGGTGAAGAGCCAGTTCAGAAACAAATTCGTCCCAATGGCAATAAAGCTGATCAGCATCGGCGTATTGCGTTTGCCCACGGCATAGAAGGCGGGAGTGAGAACCTTCAGCGCTGAATAGGAGACGAGACCGAGCGCGTAGAATTGCAATGCGCCAGCCGTTTGCCGCGTCATCTCGGCGGTGAATCGTCCATGTTGATAGATCACGCTGATGATGGGGGAAGCCAGCATCGCTAGACCAATCGCTGACGGAATCGTGAGGAGGAACGCGAGCCGCATTCCACTGGCGAGGATCGCGCGAAACTCCTCAGTGTTACCGACCGCTGCGCTCTTGGACGCCAGTGGCAACGTGACTGTCCCGATGGCGACGCCGAAGATTCCAAGCGGCAATTGCATGAGCCGAAATGCGATGTTGAGCCAGCTCACCGGACCGTCACCGAGGCTGGCGGCAAATCCACTATTGATGAGCACATTCACCTGCACCGCACTGGCCGCGATCACCGCTGGTCCCATCAGCCTGAGCACGGCAGTGACGCCGCGATCGCGCCATTGGAAATCCGGTGAATATCGGTAACCGACTCTTCGCAGAGAGGGGAACTGCGCGAGCAATTGCCATAGCCCGCCGATGAGCGTGCCCACGGCAAGGCCGATGAGAGAACGGGCGCCGAAATGCGGATCGAGCCACCACCCGAAAGCGACACCGCCGATGATCGAGCCGAGATTGAAGTAGCTCGAGGCCATGGCGGGCGGGCCGAATACATGTTTGGCATTCAGCATTCCCATAACGAGCGCGGCCAGGGAAACGAGCAGCATGAACGGCCACATGATGCGCGTGAGCAAAATGGTGAGCGCGGTCTTGTCGGCGTCCCAGCTCCACCACGTCAGCAGATGGACGAGCTGCGGCGCGAAGACGATGCCGAGCAGCGTCACCACACTCATGAAGACGGCCGTGAGGGTCGCCACTTTACTCGCCAGCCGCCAGGCCGCCTCGTCGCCTTCGGTCGCGATTTTTCCCGAAAAGGTGGTGATGAATGCGGTGGAAAGCGCGCCCTCGGCAAACAAGTCGCGCAGCAAATTCGGCAGCCGGAATGCCATCAAAAACGCATCGAGATTTTTCCCTGCTCCAAAGAGCCCGGCGAAAATCTGCTCGCGAACGAGCCCGAGAATGCGGCTGCACAAAACCGCGAGGGCGACTACGCCAGTGGCTCGTCTGCTCACTCGCGGCTCCTGCCTTGGGGCATTCACAATCCCGTAGGCAGATCGATGAAGTCCCAATCGATGTGGAATTTCTCCGCCAAATGCGCGGCAAGCGCTTTCACGCCGAATGTCTCGGTGGCGTAGTGGCCGCCGAGGAGCAGATTGACGCCGAACTCGTGCGCGGCCACAGCGGCCCAATGCGGCGCTTCGCCGGTGATGAAGGTGTCAATTCCTTCCGCCGTCACGCGGGCAATCTCGCCCCCCGTCCCGCCAGTGATGATGCCGATCTGGCGCGTGGTTTCCGGACCTGCCCGGATGCATTCCACCCTCCCCTTCACTGCGGTCTCAAGGCGCTTTGCAATTTCCGAACACGGCATTTCAATCGATGCGCGCCGCCCGAGCAATGACCCTTTTTCCTCGAAAAAAGGCTCGGAATTTTCGATCCCGAGAGCGCGCATGAGCAGAACGTTGTTCCCGATCTCAGGATGCGAATCGAGCGGCAGATGCGCGCTGTAAATCGCGATGTCACGATCGAGCGCGAGTTTTAGCTGCCGATACAACGTCCTGGTCACCGGCTGTAATCCGCTCCAGAACATGCCGTGGTGAACGATGAGCAGATTGGCGCCGCAGTCTGCCGTGGCTTGCAGCGCGCGGGTGGAGAAATCGACCGCGGCCGCGATCTTGCGCACGGTTCCGGAATTTTCCAGCTCAAGGCCATTGAGCGCGTTCTCATAGTCGCCGATCTCGCGAATGCGCAGGTATTCATCGCAATAGGCGGCGATCGACTGGAGTGAGGTCACGCGCCCACTTTGCCAAGCCGCGGGGATTTTGCACGGGCGAACCGAAGAGGCTTGACGCTGCGCCGAGTCTTGTGAGTCTTAGTCAGCTTCATGGAGTACACCGACGCGCCTACGCAAGTCGCCGAGACGACCAGCTGTCCCCACTGCGGACATCAAATGGGCACAGGCGCAGCCGTCTGCCAGCATTGCGGCTGGAAACGCGAAGACGAAACCGCGGAAGGTAAAGCGAGCGACGCCTTCGCCGTCTTGCTCAGCGTGGTGCCGGGACTCGGGCATGTTTACAAAGGGCACACCATGGTTGGTCTGCTTCTCATCTTCGTGGCAACGCCGATGGCAATGGGTCTGGCGCTGCTCGCCGCCACAGCGACCGCGGGATTTGCGGTGCTGCTACTGCCGCTCTACTGGCTGGCGGTAATGTTTCACGTTTACGGCATTGAAGACCGCATCGGCCCCGCAAAAGCGGACGAAGGCGAGCAATACTGAAGCCGCTCGCTGGAGGGAGACGAGCCGCCTGCATGCCGGTGCCAGCAGCAGGCAGGGCTGCCGTTACAAACAGGCGTCATAAATTTCGTCGAGCGTTTCGCGCAGACCGTAACGGAATTTCCATTGCGGATAATGCGCCTGAAACTTTCTCACGTCGCTGATCCACCAGATGTGATCCCCGATGCGATTTGTCTCTTCGTAGCTCCAGGTCAGTTTCCGCCCGCTGATTTCCTCACAAAGCGCGATCGCCTCAAGAATGGAGCAATTGCAGAAACGGCCACCGCCGATGTTATAAATCTCGGCCATGCGCGGCGCGTCGATGAAGGCGGCGAAAGCAGCGACAAGATCGAAGCTATGGATGTTGTCGCGCACCTGTTTCGCCTTGTAACCGAAGACGCGGTAGGCGCGGCCACTGACGCAGCACTTCATTAAGTAGGAAAGGAATCCGTGCAGTTCGGCGCCGGCATGGGCTGGTCCGGTGAGGCAGCCGCCGCGAAAACAAGCGGTCGGGACCCCGAAATAACGGCCATATTCCTGCACGAGCAGGTCGGCTGCTGCCTTCGAGGCGCCGAAGAGCGAATGTTTGGTCGCGTCGATGCTCATGGTCTCGGGGATGCCTTCGGCGTATTCGTGCTCGGGCGCGATCTCCCAACGCGTTTCCAGTTCGCGCAAAGGCAAATGATTCGGCCTGTCGCCGTAGACTTTGTTGGTGGAAGTGAAAATGAACGGCGCTTCCGGGCAATTCTGCCGCGCGGCCTCCAGCAGATTGAGCGTGCCGTTTGCGTTGACGGTGAAATCGGTCTGCGGCTTGCGGGCGGCCCAGTCGTGGGAGGGCTGGGCTGCGGTGTGAACGACCGCGCGGATCGTCCCGCGATGCCGGGCAAAGACCTCGCTCACTTTTTGCGCGTCCCGAATGTCGAGATGGTGATGTTCATAACCACGAAGCTTTTTCACCAGCTCGTCGCGGGTCGATGTGGTCGAAGCTTCCGCGCCAAAAAATTGTGCGCGCATGTCATTGTCGATCCCGACCACGCGCGCGCCGCTCTGCGCGTAATGCTTTGCCGTCTCGGAACCGATCAATCCAGCAGAACCGGTTACGATGATCGTTTCCATGGCATCGCTAGCGGCCCTTTTCGAAAATCCAGGTCACGCGTTCCCCTTCCCCATCAACGCGCGCAGCCGGCAGCGTTTCGTCCCCGGAAAAAATGCGTTCAATCAGCGCGGCAGGTTTATCTGGACCGACAAGAAAACAAATCTCCCGTGCCACGACGATCAGCGGGAAAGTGGAGGTCAATCGCCAGGTTTCCAGCCTCGGCACGTAGTTCGCCACAACGGAACGGCTTGTTTCCATGAGCGCTGTCGTGCCCGGGAAGAGCGAAGCGGTATGCCCGTCCTCACCAATGCCAAGAAGGATGAGATCATGCCGGTAAATCTTTTCTTTCCGCTGCGCGGCGAGAGTCGCGAGTTGTTCCTCATACTCGCTGGCAGCACGAGGCGGCTCCATTTCACCACGCATCCGCAAGACCGATGAAACCGGCACTCGCGCCGGCCTGAGCAATGTGTCGTCCGCCATTTTGAAATTGCTTTGCTCATCCTCCGGCGGAACGCAGCGTTCATCGCCAAATGTCACCGTCGTTTTTTCCCACGGCAGCTCGCTTTTCGCCAGCTCAGCATAAACCGGCCGCGGTGTGTTGCCCCCGGAAAGCGCGATGCGAAACTCGCCACGTTCTCCCAGCGCCGCACGCGCGATTGCCTCGATAAATTCCGCAGCCTCTCTCGCAAAATTGCTCGCTCTGATGACCTGCCGCGCCATTCAGATCGCGCAATGTGAGAGGCCGCGTTTTTCGAGATAGCGCTGATGATGTTCCTCCGCGCGATAGAAAGGCCCGGCCGCTTCGATTTGGGTAACGATCGGGCGCCGCAAGCGCCCTGTTTTCTCCAGTGCCCGCTTCGTTTCTTCCGCCTCCGCCTTCTGCTCCGGCGAATGATAAAAAACTACAGAACGATACTGCGTTCCCACATCGGGCCCCTGACGGTTGCGCGTGGTGGGATCATGGTTGGCCCAGAAAATGTCCAGCAACTGACGATAAGAAACCTTCGCCGGATCGAACTCTACTTCCACCACTTCAGCATGCCCGGTTCGGTCGGTGCAAACATCTTCGTAGCTTGGGTTCTCCATCGTCCCGCCGGCGTAACCAACTGCCGTGTTCACCACCCCATCGAGTTTCCGGAAAGTTTCTTCCACTCCCCAAAAACAACCCGCGCCAAACGTCGCTTTTCGCGTTTCCATAATGGCATGATGAATTGATTGCGCCCACTGCGCAAGGCGATGCCAGCCGCTTGGAGCGTGGCCGGCAAAAATTAGCCGCCTTGCCCTTGCGTCGCCGCAGCGAATCAGAAGATTCTGGCCGCATGCCGGGCACGACAACCATCGATCAAATCAGATCGCCCCTTGCCATCCGGCTGGTGAACAAGTGTGGAGCATTGCTCGATGGCGCCGTCATTCGTCACGGGCGTGCCCACTCCTTTATCGACGCGGCGAAGCGGCGATGCCGATTGGATAACTTCGGGGAAAACAATTTTATCGAACCGCTTTCGCGCCTGCTCGATTCCTGCCATTGCGAGGCGCGCCTCAACCTCATCGGGAAAATTGCGCTTCGCTCCGATATCACCCAGCAGCTTTGTAATCGCCTCCTTCTTCAGCGGAAACGCGAAATCTCACCTGGAGTGGCGCGCGAGCAGATACACCGGCCGCTTTTCATCGTCGGCTTGCCCCGCACAGCGACGACCTTGCTGCACACCCTGCTCGCGGCCGACCCCGCGCATCGCGCGCCTTTAACCTGGGAAGTGATGCAGCCAACGCTGGGCCAGGATGAAGATGGCGCCTGCCGGATCGAGCGCACGGAAAGAAATCTTGTCTGGCTCAAATGGCTCGCGCCCGAATTTTGCCGGGTTCACGCCACCGGCGCGCGTCTGCCGCAGGAATGCGTCAGCCTCATGAGCCCGAGCTTCCTGAGCGATCAATTCGACACCATGTTCAACGTGCCGGCATATCGCGCCTGGTTCCTTCGCCAGGATTTGTCACCTGCCTACCGATTTCATCGGCGTTTTCTCCAGCATTTGCAGCACGGTAGCGACCCGCGGCGGTGGATTCTCAAAGCTCCGGCCCATATGTTTGCGCTGCCGGCGCTCTTGTCGGCATATCCTGATGCCATCTTCGTGCAGTCGCACCGGGCGCCGCTGGAAGCGATCGCTTCCGTTTCCAGTTTAATCACAATTTTGCGGCGAATTTTTAGCGACGCGGTCGACGCCCGCGAGATCGGCCGGGAGGCGCTTCGCTACTGGTCGGAAACGCTCAATCGTTTCATGCAGCAACGGGAGCGCCTGCTCCATGGGCGCGTTTGCGATCTACTCTACCGCGATATTCAGGAGAAGCCGCTCCAGGCCATCGCGCAAATTTACCATCATTTCGATTGGCAACTCTCGCCCGAAGCGGAAGCGCGAATGCGCAGACTCCTGACGCAACAGCCGCCGGAATTGCGCAGCTTTCATCGCTACGACGCGGCCCGCTTCGGATTCCGCTTCAAGGAGGAAGAAGAGTTGTTCGGCGAGTATTGCGAACAGTTCAGCGTCTGGAGCAGAGACCACCCTCGCTCCATCGCCGCAGCTTGCTTCGCGGATTCCATTTCCAACCAACGCGACGATCTTTAGGCTAACGGGAAAGAATCGTTGCCCGAATCGCATTGGCTTGCGAGCAGGCCGAGGCCGCCCGCAATTCCTCGCCCGCTCTTGCCGCATAAAATTCGTTTGCCAGTTCGTGCGCTAATCCGGTAGCGTCCCGCGCATGCGAACCATCCTGCTCGTCATCCTGGTGTTGTTGCTCCTCGGCAGCCTGCCCACGTGGGGTTATGCGCCGGCCGGCTGGGGCTATTATCCTGGCGCCGGCCTGCTCGTTCTTATTGTTTTAATCCTGCTTCTCTGGCGCGCGTAGTTCCTCCAGAACAATAGCTGCCTGCCTGGCCTTCCTCGGCCGCAGATTTTGGTCGTTTCGTGCTGTCGCTTTCCCGGCTTCAGCACAATTCATCTCTGCTGCGGCTGTGGCACCACTCGCACCACCGGCAACGGAAAACGCAATCGCAATTCCTCCTGCAAATAAATCTCCACATGATGCAGCCCGAACTGCTGAAACTGGATTCCGCCGAAGTAGTGAACATTCGTGGCGTGTCCTTCCATCTCCTTTAATTCGAAATCCACCTCCGCCTGCGCGATCACCTGCTGCTCATCCACGCCCACGATGCGCGAGCGCTGCCGGAACCTGCCTGACCCACTGCACCAGCGCGACCAGATGCACAGCCGCATATAATTGATGGGCAACTGCGGCGCCGGAATCACGTTCACCACTCCCACCAGCGTCTGCATCCCGTTGAACTCATGCCGCACATCCTCGCACAAAACGCAGCTTTGCAGGTCGGGCAGGATAGCGTCCTCAGCCATTGCTACATTGAACCCCGCGCCAGCAGCCACATCAAGACCGCAGCGAGCGCTATCCGATAAATGGCGAATGGCGCAAAACCCCGCGCCCGCACCCAGTTCATGAACCACGCCACGACGCCGAGCGCCACGGCAAAGGAAATGACAGTCCCAATCGCCAGCACAACCCAGTTATGGCCGGTCATCGCCAGCGGCGCCAGGTTCGCCCCGTCTCCACCGCGATGCGACAGCGTCTTCACCAGGTCATAGCCGGTCGCCACCACCATCGTCGGCATTGAGAGAAAAAAGGAAAACTCGAGCGCGGCCGCACGCGAGAGACCGGCGGTTTGGCCGGCCGCGATCGTCGCCATGGAGCGCGAAGTGCCGGGAAAAACCGCGGAGGCAATTTGCGCGATGCCGATCCAGACCGCCTGCGGCAGCGACATTTCCTCCATCCGCTGCGTTCGCGGATTTCGGCAGAGCGCGTCCACCACCCACATGATGACACCGCCGAGCAAGAGCGCCCATGCCATGACCCAGAGATTCTCCAGGTTTTGCCCGATCTGTTTTTTCAAGAGGAACGCCGGCACGGCGGTGATGACAAACGCGATCAGCGTCAGCCCCACTGGATGAGTGAAGACATTCCGGTCTCCGCGTTCGCCCCGCGGAAAGGTCGACAAAAATTTTAGAATCCGATTCCAAAAATAAACCGGCAGCGCCAGGATCGCGCCCAGCTGAATCACAATGCTATACATCTTCCAGAATGCATCGTGCAGGTCCAGCCGCAGCAACGCCTCGACAATGCGCAAATGAGCGGTCGAGCTCACCGGCAGAAACTCAGTCAGCCCTTCGATGACCCCGAGCAAAACGGACAACCACACATCGTGCATCGGCGCGCAAAGTAGAGGCAGCCATCTGAAGCGCAAGCGACCGAGCGGCAAGTCCTACAGGCAATATCGTTGTATCCCTGCGGCGGATCGCGTGGCGCCGCGCTCTGTTTCACTCATGCCGCGAAAGCGTGCCCAGCAAAACTCCGGGTACCTCACCTATCGGATAGCATCCCAGCGACCGCGCCGCGCTGTCTGCCGGTACTCGAAAGTCGCGGCGGACGTAATCGCCAAATGTGAACTGCGCTTCCCGGCCACTCTAGCCAATATGGAGAGCAGCGGGCCCTTCGAGCCGATTTGAGTAGACTACATGCCGAGTTCAAAGCGTGTCCGCAGAACGAGCGATTGCTTCTCCTCAGTGGCAAAAATGTTTTGACGGGATAATCGTTTGCTGGCTTACGCAGCGAAGGAGGCCGGCGTTTCGGCGCCGCTAGCAGACGCGACCGATGCGGTAAACGAAGCGACCAAAGTGGATTTGCTGCGCCAGGTGGAAAGCAGGGTCGCGCCTGGTGACACCATCGCGATTCTCGGCATGGCCTACAAGCCACGGACCTACATCGTGGAAGAATCGGCCGGCTTATTCCTCGCGCAGAATCTGCAACGCCGCGGCCATCGCGTGCTCGTGCATGATTTCATCGCCAACGCGGAGAACAGCCCAAGCCTTGTTGAATTCGAGACGCTGGGAGAACTGGCCGCACTCCACAAGCGGGATGATATCAAGCTGGTAGTAATCTGTTGTCCCTGGCCGGAATATCGGGATGCGAAATTCGGGCCGGCGACAGCAGTGCTGACGCCGTGGAAATTTTAAATTTCGGCAGTACTTCTTCCGAGCTTTCCAACGTTCAGGAAGAAGATCGCTGACATCGCTTGTCAGGTGACTTTTTCACGCTGATGCGGACGCCGAGCACGTCCACAGTGCGCGGCGCTTCAGGGGAATGCAAGAGTGTAACCGGCGGGCAGTGTTGGTCCGTAAATGCCGCCAACGAAACTGACGCCATTCAGAAACCAGAGCGCGGTCTGCCGCGTGCCCGGATTCAAAAGGACGAAATCGGGGTTGCCGTCGCCGCTGAAATCAAACGCGCCCTGCAAGAGCCAGCCTGGAGGAAGCGTGGGACCGTAAAGACCGCTTGCCAAGGCTCCGCCATTCAAATACCAGATGGCCGTCTGGCGTGTGTTTGCATTCCAGAGCACGAACTCGGATTTGCCATCCCCGTTAAAATCAGCTGCCGCAACCAAGCTCCAGCCGGGGGGAATCAGTGGCCCGTAAACGCTGCCGGCGAAGGTTGCGCCGTTGAGGTACCAGATTGCGCTTTGACGCGTGGCCGGATTCGAGAGCAAATAATCGGGTTTGCCGTCGCCGTTGAAATCAGCCGCCGCCACAAAATTCCAACCGGGCGGCAGAGACGGCCCGTAGGCGCCTCCGACAAAAGCGCCGTTATTCACGTACCAGATTGCCGTTTTGCGGGCAGTCGAATTGAAAAGGACGTAGTCCGGCTGCCCGTCGCTGTTGAAGTCGGCCGAGCCGACCACGGTCCAGCCAGAGGGAAGGTTGGGGCCGGCGAGGCTGCGCGCGAATGCAGTTTCGCGGAAGTACCAGAGCGCGGTCTGGTTGCTGGAGGGATTTAAGAGCAGGTAATAAGTGAACACAGCCCGTGCTCGCGCCACAAATGGATCGGGATTGCCGGTGCGCGTATCCACCCAGACGGGCACTGCCGGGACGGTTGTCTTGGCAGGATTGGCCACGCCCAGATAATCGCCCAGCATGTAGCCATCGGCGGTCAGGGGCGCGAGTGAGGCGTCGGTGGACACATCTGTGACGCGGACGTTCGGCTGCCAGGTCGCTCCTCCGTCCTGGGAGAGGGCGAGGTACATATCGACCAGCGTATTGGAGGTTGGATTGTTCCGATGATCGTAGAACACCGCCGTGAGCGTCTTTCCCCCGGGAGCCACGTTGATGGCCGCATTGAATACTCCTTTTCCAGGAGGGTTGTCGCTGATAGCGATCGGCGCTGTCCAGGTAACGCCCCCGTTTACCGATTTCGTGAACGCGATTCGCGGTGAGCCGCCCAGCACCGTTTGGTAAACGACGTAGATGCTTCCGGTGACGCGATCGACCGCGGCGGAAGGCAGGAATGAACCGGTGCGAATGTTCGGCTCGTTCCATTCGCTGGCATAAGTGATGCGATGCGGCGCCCCGAAGGTCACTCCGCCATCGGCGGAGAGTACCGCCTCCAGGCGCTCACCCGGACTGGCGCTGGTGCCGAAGTTCCAATAAACCACGACCAGGTTGCCGTTCGGCAAAAACAGCGGCTGCGATCCCTGGGCTGAGGCGTTGGCCGCGGTGATGTAGCGAAAAGGACTCCAGCTCGCGCCGCCGTTGTCGCTATAGCTTAGAACAATAGGCGCACCCGCGTTCTCAGTGCTGTTATTATTAAAAAGCGACCAAGTCACGACGACACGATTAAAGGTGCTGGTGCCGGGAAAAGTGTTGATCGCCATCCATTCTTTGTCGGGGAACACGCTGTTGTCCGGCGGCCGATAGACCACCACTGGTGGCGCGAAGGTGGCTGTGCCGGCCCGCCATTTACTGACGGCGATGACGCCATTTGCAAAGTTCGGGTCCGTGGCTGCGTCGGTGCAGAAATAAATATCACCGGCGAGATCGAATGCGACTACCGGATCGGTGGCGCGATAGTAGGGACCGCCGGAAGCCTGGGTGAGATTGGGAATTAACGCGCGCGTCCAGCTTAGCCCACCGTTGGTTGAGGCGGAGTAGCCGCAATCGACGGCGCCGCCATCTGCCGCAAAGCGGCCCTCCTGAAAAGTGGCGAGGAGAACGGCTGAGTTGCTCAGGGAACGGGCAATGAAAGGCTCCGCCTGAGCGCGCATGTTCGCGGGCAATTGCGGCGGATCGTTGCCGAGGCGAATATTTGCGCCCACTCGCGGATCGAGAGCAATGAGGGGCGCCTGCTCGGCCATAGCTTCAGCGCCTGCCGCAGCCGTCGGCGCCCGCGGCGGCCTCACCAGGTTGTCGTTGCGATTCAGCAACATAAGGGCGCCGGATGACAAGCGGCGCAGGGGGAGATTGCGAGCCGCGGCCGGCAAGGTGGAACGGTCGAGCGGCGGCATCGCCGCACCTGGCGGCGGCTGCTCTGCAAAGGAGACCAGACTGGCGATGGAGCACAGGCCGGCAAGGAGTGAGACTCTCACGCCCCAATTAACCTGTAATTCAGACCAAAGTCGCTGACAATCTTACGCAAAAAAGGGACAACGAATGACGGGCTCAGGAGCCCATCGGGCACGTCAGCTAAACCTTGCGCCCAAATTTTTTTTCCAGTTCGGCGAGTGAGATCTGGATCATGGTCGGACGGCCATGGGGGCAGCAGTACGGCAGTTCACAAGCAAGCAGGTCAGTGATGAGTTTTTCGATCTCCGGGTACTCGAGACGGTCGTTTGCTTTGACGGCATGACGGCAAACAGTCTTTGCAATGATCTCTTCGGCCAGACGCAAGGGCGAACTGCTGCGCGCGGTGTTCTTCAACTCGTCGATGACCCCGCGGAGAAATGCTGCCGCGTCCGAGATTTCAAGAAATGCGGGAAGGCTTTCAATGCGAAAACTGCTGGCGCCGAAACCTTCCACGCCGATGCCCATTTTCTGCAAGGTGGCGGCATTGCGTTCGACCCATTCCGCATCCCGCGGTGGCAGAGCAAAAATCTGCGGCAGCAGCATTCGCTGCGCTGGCACGCCCTGTTCTTCCATGCGGCGCCGGAGTTCTTCGAAAAGGATGCGTTCGTGAGCGGCGTGCTGATCGACGAGAACAAGGCCGTCGCTATTCTCCATCAAAACATAGAGACGATTGAGAACGCCGATGATTTGAAACGAAGCGTTGGGTTTAGCTGGCGCCGGCCTTTGCATTTCGGCGCCGCCGACGCTGTTCCAGTTTTTTGGTTCGAAGGGAATCGCAGGCGCTGGCTCATCCGTCGGGGTCGGCACGCGAGCGGGCGCTGGTGAAGCAGGTGCAGGGTTCGGAGCGAAGACCGTTGCTTCAGGCACAGCAAATGATGTCGTGCGAGCGGCGGAAGGCGCGTCAAAACGCTGCTGCCAACCTTGCCGGGCTGCGGCAAGTGTTTTCTGCACCGCGCCGACGACGGCTTCGCGCACTTTTCCCGGATTGCGGAACCGAACTTCGCGCTTGGCCGGGTGCACGTTCACATCGACATCACGGGAGTCGAGATTAACCAGGAGAAATGTGACCGGATATTGGCCGCGCATGAGAGCGGTGTGATAGCCTTCGCGCAATGCGGTGGTAATGAGGCCGCTGTCGATGGCGCGACCATTAACAAAAACAAATTGTTGCGCGCGGGTTTGACGGCTTACACCGGCGCGACCGATCCACCCTGTCACCTGAACGCAAGCGCGGCCGTTAGCGGAACGATTTGCTGCGGCTGCGGCGTCACGTGAGCTCCGGCTTTCAGCATCGGCATTAATGCCAACGGGGAGCAGGTCGTCGAGCAACTGTGCTCCATACAAATCGCGGATACGGTCGCGCAGCGCAGCGGCCGGAGGCAACTGGCGGACCGGTTTTTCATCGCGCACGAGAGTGAAGCCAACGGCCGGATGCGCCAGCGCCTGGAGAAAAAACTGATGCTCGATCTGGCGCGCTTCCGCTGCTTCCGAGCGGAGGAACTTGCGTCTGGCCGGAAGATTGAAAAACAACGAGCGCACCTCGACGTGCGTGCCTGGCGCTTCACCGGCATCCCGCACGGTGTCGATGCGACCGCCATTGACAACAATTTCGGTTCCAGCAACGGCAGCGCGTTCACGAGTCGTCAGCCGGAAACGCGAAACACTGGCGATGCTCGGCAGCGCTTCGCCGCGAAAACCAAGTGTGCTGATTGCCACCAGATCATCCGCGGAGCCGATCTTGCTCGTGGCGTGCCGCTCGAGGGAAAGCAGCGCGTCATCACGATCCATTCCGCAGCCGTCATCGATCACGCGAATGAGAGAGATGCCCCCGCGTTGAATGCGAGCTTCGATCTGGCGTGCGCCGGCGTCGATGCTGTTCTCGATCAATTCCTTTACCACTGACGACGGGCGCTCTACCACTTCGCCGGCGGCGACCTGACTGGCCAGGGTCTCGGGCAGCAACTTGATGCGGCTCATTCACGTTATTGTAAGGCGGGTGCTTCGCCTGCCAATTTCAATGCGCAAGAATGGTCTGATTTCATGGCACGCGGGGCGCTTGCCTGTTTACCAGTGTGCCGTACTCTTGCCTCAGGATGATTGACGTGACCCCAAACGCCGTGCGCCAGTTGCGTATTCTTATCGGCGAAGCGGCCGGCAAAGGATTACGCATCGGCATTGCGAAAGGCGGCTGTTCCGGATTGCAGTACGAAATGACTTTGGGCGAGGCGCAGCCAGGAGACACCATCGTGCAGCGGGATGGGGCGACATTTTTTATCGACGACGAAAGCGCGCAGCTCCTGCATGGTGCGACTCTCGATTATCGTGACGCCCTCACCGGCGCCGGTTTTGAAATTGTGAACCCGAATGCCGCGCGCACCTGCGGCTGCGGCTCCTCTTTTGAACCTCTCCGCCCGGCCTGAGGTGCCTCGCTCTCGCACCACGCGGTATGAGCCATACCGCTACGACAGCCGCTACGGCGGCCCGCCGAGCCGGACGAACTGGTTTGCCTGGACGGTGGCGATGCTGTTGCTGGCAGCCTTTGCCCTCGCGGCCTGGCTGGGGAGTTTCTACATCTTCTGGCAACCGGAACGTCCGGACAGTTATCGATTGCTCAAGAAGCTCCATCGGATCGATCCGCCGCGCCGCTTCGAGCTTACGGCCGCGCCGCCAGGCGAATTCCTCACCGCCCATCAATTGCATGAGCGCTTCTCCACCGTGGGCACAGCGGAGCTGGCGCAGATCAACACCGAGCTGGTGCGCAATTACATTCGCAATTTCCAGCAGGTGCACGGGCTCGTCCCGTACGTAGTCGGGCGCTTTCGCATCATCGATGTGCACGAGCTGGGCGGGGCGGACATTTTCACCTCCGGAATGGTGGCGCTCGCCGCCGCCGTCGATGAAGGCGAGCTACTGATGGAACACGTTTACCCGGCCGATGCGCGCGATGTTCCACTCATGCGCCAGACGCTCATGCCCGGGCTCGAGATCAAACTGGAACGCACGCACGATATCTCCGCTGTCATCCATGCCGAGCACACCTCCGATGGGCGCGTCTTGATCACGGCGATGCCATTGCTCTACGGCACCTACACGGTCACGCGCGGCACCGGCACATTCACGCTGGAGCCGCCGCTTGATTTGAACCTCGCCGCCGGCTGGCCGTTGTTTAAACCGGAACAGTTGCGAGCGGCTGAAAATCGGTTCGCGGACTTGCGGCCGCGCCAGCCGGGAGGAGTGCCCATCCCAGGCTTCGTCCCCAGCGGCACGCCTCCGCCAGCGGAGAATCAGCTGGTGCGTGTGGAGCAAGCAGTCGCGATCGGGCCGAAACCATCGCCGCCGCCGCCTTCTCCTTCTCCGCCGGCGAAAACGGAGAAAGGCAAAACAATTGCCAGCAGCAAGAGCGGAAAGAAGGGCGCGAAATCTTCACCCAGCGCTTCTCCGATCGAGGTGGCAAAAGCTTCTCCTCCCCCGCCTCCCAGTCCATCTCCAACCATTGCCGTCGCCCAACCCGTCGATGGCACCCTGGCTTCGACCGCGGGCGGTGGAACATGGAAAACCTATCCACCGGGCCGGATGCCGCTCGGTCGCCTCATCGCCCCGGCCGATCTCAGCGAAATCGCTGACCGCGGACTGGCGGGTGAACGCATTTATCTGCGAGGTCAATTCGTGGTGAACTTCGCCGACGCAAACAAAGCGGTGATGCGGCCGCGCTCGCACGTGCCCGATTCGGTTGTGCGTCTGGCCGGAGGGGGAGCCACCCGCATCATCGTCGAATATCCCGCCGGCTATACTCCTCCTGCGCCCGGTTCCACTGTGAATCGCGACGAAGTTCGCCCGCTCGAGATCACCGAAGTGCGCAAAGAAGAGGATGGGCAGCTTAACGTTTTCGCCCGCGAAATTATGCAGCCGTGATTCACGGGCTGTTCTTGTTAAGGATGAGCTTTCCGTCGCGGATCTCGAAGGTGTCCGCGCTCGTTTCGGACTGGTACTCGGCGACGTAATCGCTGAGCGGACGCGAGCGATACTTCCAGCCGAGCAGATCGGATGGCAGCGCGTGGCCGTTAACTGTGATGTTGTTCAACGGGAACCGGTGCAGTGGACGCGGCCCATCGCTCTCCACCACGATGTCGCCATTCAGATAATAGCCATTCCGTCCGATGTATTCGCCCAGCGGCAGGCTTGTTTGCAGATGCAAACGATTGTTCTCGATCGTGACGAAAACCTTGTCTCGCCAATGCCGCTCTCGAGCAATGAGATTGTTGAGATCATCACCCGTCAGCTCGAGGTGCGCCGGTTGGCCGTCTCTTGAAGCGCGCTCGAAATCCCGCCATTTCCGGGCTGCTGCGTCCCGGTTTTCCTGCGTCGTTTCAAATGCCGGGACGGGAGATGGTTCAGGCGCGAGCAGACCGGCTTTCTGCGCCCAATAGATTCCGTGGGCGAGGGCGGAATGCCTCTTTAAACCGACGTAGACGCCGATCGCTCCCGCAATCAGCAGGACCAATATGAGCAGCGCCAGTAAAAGGCAGCCTTTGCCCAGGCATCCCATGCCGCGGTCCCGAGCTGGGGGCGGTTCGATGAAACCCGCCATAACTCGTTAGCTGGCGAGCTGAACCGCGCGCAATTTCTCGTAAAGATCGGCAAGGCCTTGTGAGAGCACACGCGTGCCGGAAAGCATCGGCATGAAATTGGTGTCACCGCTCCAGCGCGGCACGACGTGAATGTGGAGATGATCTGGCACTCCGGCGCCGGCGCATTCGCCGATGTTGATGCCAATGTTGAATCCTTCCGGCTTGACTACTTCGCGCAACAAGGTCTGACCAAGAACGACTAACGAGAATAGTTCAGTTATCTCATTTTCACCTAGCTCGCTCAGCTCAGCCACCTTGCGATAAGGCACCGACATCAGATGGCCCACGGCATAAGGAAAGCGGTTCATCATAAGAAACGAGTTCTTCCGCCGCGCCAGCACAAGATGCGCAGCGTCATCGCTCGTCCTCGCTGTCTCGCTCAGAAAATCGCGCGACTTCGGCTGCTCGAAGTATTCGAAACGCCACGGCGCCCACAATGTTTCCATTTCACGATTTGGAAAGCTCATCTCTTGGCAAAGTAGAAGACGTCGGGGAAAAAGCTATGGCGCCATCTGATTACATATCCCACTATCGCGGCTTCGGCCGCATCACCACGGCGTAAGGCTCGTTAGCTTTCATGCCCGGACAAAAATCGGTTTCTGTGATCTGACTGGCCGCGGTGAGTTCGGGCCGCAGCTCCAGTAGCCGTTCCTTCGGAGCGATGATGGCATCGAGCTCGCCCGCCTGCCAGCGTTGCATTGCCTCTGTTTGGAGAGTAAATGCGGGCAGGCCGAGATACATCACCAGAGCTTCCTCGTCATCCTTGAGAAGAGCGTAGCGCAAATGTTCCCTCATCGCCCGCGCGCGCCATTCGCGTCCACATGTCGCCAGCCCGTCGCGCTTTTCATGAATGCCCTCCCCTATTCTGAAAAAGGTGTAACTCGAGGCAAAAATCACCGCGGCGATCAGGCTCACTGCGCACCAGCGCCTAAGCCGCTCCCGATTAAGCGAGGGCGACGCGGTCATGGACGCGAGTAACAGACAGAGCGGCGGTACCACGGGAAAGATACGATCGACGCGCTTGGATGGAATGCACGACATCACGAACAGGCCGCCAAGGCTCCAGGCCAGCAGCCAGAAATTCTCGGGCGGCAAGTCGGTAAGCCATCGTTTTAAAGCAGAGCTTGCAATCGTGCTCGGCGATCGTCGCGCCGCCGCTCGCCACTCCGCCATAATCAATCCCATCAGCAGCAAACTCCACGGCGCCCATTTGTGCAGCAGATGCGGGATGTAAAAGTAGATCGGCTGAGGCCGGTGCAATGTTTGGCCAAAACGCCCGAGGAACTCTCGCAGAACCACTTCATCGTAGAATCCGGGAACTGTTTCGATCCCGCCGATCACCCAGACAACAAAGATGGCGAGCGAAAAAATCCACGGCCACCAGCTCGTCCTGATGCTGCGCGTGACGACGTCGCCGCGATAGCGCCAGGCGAAAAGGACGATGGCCGGCAGAACAAAAGCGTAAACAATCGGCCCTTTGATCAGCATTGCTGCCGTAAGGAAGAGGCAAAGCGCCGCCTTTTCGCCGCGTTGCCACGGCTCACGCGCTCTGATTTTATTGAAGAAAAGCAGCGCGATGGCAAAGGTAACAAGCGCCAGCGGCATATCGGTGCGCACGAGCGTGGCGAGGCGCGCGGTGAGCAGGTTAAAGGAGAATGCGCAGAGCGCGATCAGTCCGGCCAGCGGACCGAAAAGGACGCTGCCGCGGCGCCATAACATCCAGGCAAGCACGAGCGCTGCGGCCAGCGGCGGCAACCGCCACGCAACATTCCACGATTGCGTCGTCTTATAGAGAACAGCCGACACCAGCCCAAGCAGCGGCGGTTTTGTCGCTACTTTCCCGTTGGGTGTTTCCTGGTAGAGAAAGCGTCGCGATTTCACTATTTGCCATGAAGAGAACGCCTGCTTCGCCTGATCATAATCGTCGAGCTGCCAGGGCAGATTTCCGAGACAAAGCAACGCGATCGTTAGCAAGCTAACGACCCAGAGAGTGGTCGGACGCTCCAGGAGAGATCCTACCGCGCTCATCGCTTGCGACTCTCGAGTTCCCGCGCCTCGGTCGAATGAGGTAACTCCGAAAGAATTGCTTCAGCGGCGTTGGCGCTGGCTTCACCAGCTCTTAGCTCTCCCGCCACCGAAGCCAGGTCCGCCAGCATGGCCGAGCGCGCACTCGCATCATCGAGTAATCGAGCAACGGCGCGCGCGATGGGAGCGGGGCGCGCCTTTCCCTGGATGAATTCGGGCACGATCTCGCGGTTTGCCAGCACGTTCGGCATTCCCAGCCAGCGCACCTTAACGACCAAACGCGCAACGAAATATGTCAGCCAGGCCACGCGGTAGACCAACATGAAAGGCAACTGCGCCAGGGCCGCCTCGAGCGTGGCCGTGCCGGAGGCGATCATCGCGGCATTCGCGCGCTTCATGAGCTCGTGCGGTTCGGCGCCGCTCACTGAAAATTTTTTCTCGCCCGCAATTGAACGTTCGATGCCACGCGCAAGCGTTTCGGAAGCGGCCACGATTTCAAATCGCAGCGCCGGATGAGTGCGCAGAAGTTCGCGCGCGGCGCGGAGCATGACGGGCAGGATTTTCCGGACTTCGCGATGCCGGCTCCCGGGGAAGAGCGCGACGAGCTGAGGGTCCCGTTCTCCCTCAGGCTGAGCCCAGGACAATGATTGCGAGGAAGCTATGGGATGCCCGACAAAGAGCGCCCGCAATCCCGCGCTTTCGTAAAACCGCGGCTCGAAAGGAAAAATGCACAGCATCAAATCAATGGAGCGCGCCATCGAGCTCACGCGCCCCTGATGCCAGGCCCAAACCTGCGGGCTGATGTAGTAAATGATCCTGGCCGCAGCCTGTTTTTTCCGAAGCGCGCGCGCCAGCCGCAGGTTGAACCCGGGATAATCGATCAGAACAACGGCGTCGGGTTTCAATGAAGCGATCTCGCGAAGAGTGCCGGCGAATTCCCTCCGAAAGAAAAAGTAATGCTTCAAAACCTCCCACAGCCCGACCACTCCAGCCTGATCAATCCAGTCCCGGAGTTGCACGCCGGCGAGCGCTCGCATTTTCGGACCGCCGCGTCCGAAAAATTGCACGGCCGGCTCGCGCTGACGCAGGGCTTGGAGCAATTCCGCGCCACGATCATCGCCGCTCCTTTCGCCCGCGACGAAAAACAGACGGCTCACTGCGCGCCAATCTGCTTGGTGATTTCCACCGCCAGCTCGAGCGCGGCGGCGGCATGAGAACCGGAAACCTTCGGCTCGCCACCGGTGATGGCACATTCGACAAAGGCGCTCAGCTGCTGCCGCAATGGCTCTTCTTTCTCTATCGCCACCGCTTCGCGCGCGATTTGTCCATTGGCCCGACGATAGATTTCGCCACTCTGCGCCTGGTAATCGAGCGACAGATATGCGTCTTCCTGGAAGACCCGAATCTTGCGCATTCGTTCCGGACTGATCCGGCTGGAAGTCACGTTGGCGATGCAGCCGCCGGCGAAACGCAGCCGCGCGTTCGCGATGTCCTCAGTCCTGCTTAGCACCGGCACGCCCACTGCATCGATCCTCTCCACTGGCGCGCGGACGAGGTGCAAAATGATTTCCAGATCATGAATCATCAGGTCAAGCACAACGCTGATCTCGGTGCTTCGACTCGGATAGGGTGAGAGGCGATGCGCTTCGATGAAACGCGGGCGGGTCAATCGTTCTTCCAGCGCGCCCAGGACCGGGTTGAAACGCTCGACATGACCTACCTGAAGGACGAGCCGTTTTTCCGCAGCCAGCCGCGCCAGCTCATGCGCATCGCTCGTCTTGTCTGTGATCGGCTTTTCGATGAGCAAAGCTTTGCCGCGGCTGAGCAGCTCACGCGCGACGCTGAAATGCGAATGCGTCGGGGTGGCGACGGAAGCGGCATCGATGAGCGACGAGAATTCGTCCAGCGAGGAGGCTGCTTTGACCTTGAACCTGTTCGCAATCTCCTGCGCCCGCGCCGCGTCGATGTCGTAGATGGCGCTGAACTGCGCCCGCGGCGTCTCCGCGTAAATGCGGGCATGATTGGCGCCGATGTGCCCAACCCCAACCACGCCAACTCGCAACAGCTTCATCGCGCCACCTCACGCGCATGATTTTTGAGGAACCACTCGTAGGTGCGCGCGACCCCGTCGCGGAGCGGGATTTTCGCGCGCCAACCCAGCTGCGTTATTCTTGAAATATCGAGCAGCTTGCGCGGCGTGCCGTCCGGCCGCGTCCGATCCCACTCGAGCTCGCCTTGGAAACCGACCACTTCGCAGACCAGTTGCGCGAGGGCGCGCACGGTAATGTCTTCACCGGAACCCACATTGATGATTTCAGGCGAATCATACTGCTCGAGCAGGAAAAGAATTGCTTCGGCCAAATCATCGACGTGAAGAAATTCGCGCCGCGGCTCACCGGTGCCCCACACTGTCATGGCCGTGGCCCCATTCAACTTTGCCTCATGTGCCTTGCGCAGAAGCGCGGCGAGCACATGGGAGGTTTCGAAATCGAAATCGTCGCCTGGTCCGTAGAGATTCGTCGGCATGACGCTGATGAAGTTCGCGCCGTACTCCCGCGCATAAGCCTGACATAACTTGATCCCGGCAATCTTGGCGATGGAGTACGCTTCGTTGGTCGGCTCGAGCGCGCCAGTGAGTAACGCATTCTCTCGGATCGGCTGCGGGGCGAACTTCGGGTAGATGCACGAGCTGCCAAGAAAGACCAGCTTGCGCGCCGCGGATTCGTGGGCAGCGCGAATGACGTTGTTCTGAATTTCCAAGTTCTCGAGCAGGAACTCCACGGGCGCTTCCGCGTTGGCTTTAATTCCGCCCACCTTCGCCGCTGCCAGCAGCACCACCTCTGGCCGCTCTTCTCGAAAGAACCGCCTTACAGCATCTCCATTGCGAAGGTCGAGCTCAGCCCGGGAACGGCCGAGCACATTCGTGAACCCGCGCTCATGCAAAAGCCGCGTGAGAGCACTGCCCACGAGCCCGCGGTGACCGGCGACATAGATTTTTTCAGAGCGCTTCACAAGGTGTTTAGCATTTTCTTTTTTGCCCGCGCGCGCAATCTTCAGTTATGCGCAGGCAACCGGCGCGTCTGGCCGTGCAGAAAACGTACAAGCTCTTTATCGGGGGCAAGTTTGTTCGTGGAGAAAGTGGACGGCTGATTCTGGCGCGCGACACGGTGGGCAAGCGAAATTATCGCCGCGCTTCGCGCAAAGATTTTCGAGACGCAGTCACGGCTGCACGCCAGGGGCTGGAGGCATGGTCGAAGAGCAGCCCCTATCTGCGCGGGCAAATTCTCTATCGCGCGGCTGAGATGCTGGAAACGCGACGGCGCGATTTTGAGCGTGAGCTATCCGGCGACTCCGCGCGCGCGGCCCGGCGCGAAGTCACGGCTGCCGTCGATCGGCTGGTATATTACGCGGGCTGGACCGACAAGTTCGCTCAAATCCTCGGCTCGGTGAACCCGGTCGCCTCTTCATATTTCAATTTCACCATTCCCGAACCGACCGGCGTCGTCGTCGCTGTTTGCCCGGACCAGCCCTCACTGCTTGGGCTCGTTGCAACCGTCGCGCCTATTCTTGCTGGCGGAAACTCCGTCGTCGCTCTCGCCTCGAGTAGTCACGCGCTGCCTGCTCTTACATTTTCGGAAATCCTCGCTACCAGTGATCTTCCTGCCGGCGCGGCCAATATTCTAGCTGGGGACAGGACCGAGCTGGTGCCGCATTTCGCCGGTCATATGGACGTGAACGCAATCGTGGA
Organism: Verrucomicrobiota bacterium; assembly: GCA_046734175.1. Lineage (GTDB taxonomy): Bacteria > Verrucomicrobiota > Verrucomicrobiia > Chthoniobacterales > UBA10450 > AV69. The sequence goes on from JBKPQR010000047.1 coordinate 24,144, forward strand.
TGCAAGCGGCGACGACAACATCGGCGCGGAATTGCAATCGGGCACGGCCATCAATCTCAAGCGCTACCACCGTCGCGCGGTTGCTGATTATTTCGGAACAGAAGCTGAAAATCCGTACTGGATTGTTGACACCACAGAGATGAAAACGGCGTGGCATCCAATCGGGTTGTAGTGGGCGGGCTGATTGGATAGATGACGAGCTTTTACCGGAAGATCGCGAGCGGGCTGATTGTGCTCGGGTCAATCACGCTGACCCGCCCGAGCTTTGGCCAATCGGCGGCTGCCAACTCAAAGCCGGCCGTGGATGAGTTTATTCCGTGGCTTTTGCGCGAAGATGGTGAACTGCGCGGGATTCCCTTCAGCAAAGTCATTCTCGATACCACCGGTAAACACGTCCTCGCTTTCAATTCCGCCGATGAAACTGATGCGCGCGTGGTGAAGGAGATCAGCGCCGTTCTCGATGAGGTGATGGCGCGACTCAATGCCCCGGAGAGCGTGATTCAATCGATCCCGCGCATTAATGAAGTGAGCAGCCATTTTGAGGATCTGATTCGTGAGTTGTTAAACGAGGCGCCGGCTTTGAAGTGTGATTTCCCAAAGACAGCGGAGGAACGAACGCAGCGCTCGGGTTATCCCGACCTGCGGCTGGTCGACCAAAAAACAGGGCGCGTTTATTATCTGGACCCAAAACTTTACGCGGCAGGTAGCAAGGACAGTTCATTTCGCAGTTTCTATTTCGAACCAAAAGTGGCGACGAACAAAGTGCGTGACGACGCGGTGCATTTCATCGTCGGTTTCGAGCATGAAAAGCGAGCCGTGAATGGCGGCTGGAAGTTCACGCGCTGGGACCTCGTCGACTTATCGAAGTTTCAGGTAAAACTGAAGGCGGAGTTTCAAGGGAGCAATCACGAGATGTACCGCCCCGATGCCATCGTAGCGACAAGCGCGAAGTAGTTAAGTTAAAGGTAACGACGGAAGCCCTCGAACTTCGCTCAGGATGACGAGAGGAGTTGCCGGAGCGAGCTGTAAACGGCATTGTAGTTGTTCATGGTGAGCGCCACGCCCATAGCAGAAGCCTTTGAGTTCGACACGATCGATGATGTCGTGGCCGACATTGCTCAGGGCAACATCGTCATTGTGACGGATGACGCCGATCGTGAAAATGAAGGTGACCTCTTGATGGCGGCTGAGAAAGCCACTCCGGCGAAGATCAATTTCATGGTCACGCATGGGCGCGGGTTGATTTGTGTGCCGATTTCGAACGAACGCGCTGAACTGCTCGGTCTCAGGCGCATGGTGGTGGAGAACCGCGAGATGTACCGGACGGATTTTACCGTCTCGGTGGATGCGGCCGCTGGCGTCACCACCGGCATCAGCGCGCACGATCGCGCCAAAACGATTCAGATTATCGCCAATCCCAACGCGGAGCCGAACGATCTGGTGCAACCGGGCCACGTCTTTCCGTTGCGAGCGAAGGATGGTGGTGTGCTGCGACGGGCCGGCCACACCGAAGCGGCCGTCGATCTTGCGAGCATGGCCGGCCTGCAACCGGCGGGCGTGCTCTGTGAGATTCTGCACGATGATGGAACGATGGCGCGTTTGCCCGAGCTGATGGAGTTCCGGAAGAAGCACGGGTTACGCATCTGCACGATCCAGAGCCTCATCGCGCACCGGCGGGTGCGGGAGAAGTTGATTGAGCGGGAACAGATCGTTGCCATGCCGACGGACTACGGCGACTTCGATCTGCATCTTTATCGGTCAAAGCTCGACGGCGCGCATCACCTCGCCCTGGTCAAGGGAACGATCTCGCCCAACCAAGCGACGCTGGTGCGTGTGCACAGCGAATGTCTTACCGGCGACGTTTTCGGATCGCGTCGATGTGATTGCGGCAACCAGTTGCACGCGGCGCTGCGGCAGATCGCGGAGGAGGGCAATGGCGTGCTTGTTTACATGCGGCAGGAGGGGCGCGGCATCGGGCTCGCGGCCAAGATTCACGCTTACAAACTGCAGGAGCAAGGTCTCGACACGGTGGAAGCGAACGCCAAGCTCGGTTTCCCGAGCGACCTTCGCGATTACGGACTGGGTGCGCAGATTTTGTTCGACCTCGGCGTCCGCAGATTTCGGTTTCTCACCAATAACCCGAAGAAGGTGATCGGGCTGGAAGGGTACGGAATCCAAATGGTGGAACAGGTGCCGATTCGCGGCGCGCCAAATCCTCACAACGAAAAGTATCTCGCCACCAAAAAAGTGAAGATGGGCCATCTGCTCTAGCCACCGTCAGCCATGTCGACGCTTGTTCCTCCGAAGCCGCGCGCGCTCAGCGCGAAACGCAACTTCGCCATCGTCGCGAGCAAATGGAATCCGGAATATGTGCAAGGCCTGGTGAACCACGCTACCACCGAGCTGCGCGCGAACGCCATCGGCGCCAACCTCGCCCTCTACCAGGTCCCGGGTGCATTTGAGATCCCGGTGGTCGTGCGCGAGCTGGCCACGCAGAGGCGCGCGGACGCCATCCTCGCAATCGGCCTCATCCTCAAAGGGCAAACTGATCACGCCGAGAATCTCACCCGATCGGTGACTGAAGCGCTTCAGCGCATCGTCCTCGATCACGGAGTGCCGGTGATTCACTGCGTCTTGAGTCTGGAGAATGAAGCTCAGGCGCGCGAACGTTGCCTGGGAGACAAGATAAACCGTGGCACCGAAGCAGCGCGCGCCGCCATCAGCATCGCGAACACGATGCTGGAATTGCGCGGTCGCGTTCCCATTCCCTATGGGCAGACGACGTGAGGCGCGCCAGGCGGCGCTGCAATACCATTTCTGGCGCGACCTGCAACGCGGCGCCGGGCCGGAACGGATGGAAGATTTCTGGAATTTTCTGCCTTCGAAAGCGCGCGTGCGTGAATTCGCGCAGCCACTAATCGATGGAATGAACGCGCACCTGGAGGAAATCGATGAGCGCATTCGCCGCTATGCGCAGAACTACCAGGTTCGGCGCATTTCGGCGGTGGATCGCAATGTCCTTCGTCTCGCCATTTATGAAATGCTTTTTCGCGCTGACATTCCGCCCGTGGTCTCGATTAACGAAGCCATCGAGCTGGCAAAAAAATTCGGCGGCGCCGAGTCCGGACGCTTCGTTAACGGGATACTCGACCGGGTAAAAGATGATTTGAAGCGGCCCCTGCGTGAAGCGGTGGAAGAATCAGAAATGCACCAACCATCCTGAGCGAACGCAGCGGCATCGATCGATGCCGCCGGCTCATTGTTTCAAGAATAAGAGACGGGATCTCTTCACTGGCTCGCCGTGACGTAAGGTGAAATTTTTTCGCAATATTATCGAGCGATTCGCCGGCAAACCGGTCGATTGGGAGGAGCTGGAAGAATCGCTCATTCGTTCGGATATCGGTGTGCCGATGACGTTGCGCATCCTCAAAGCGCTACAAGAACGAGACGAGAGCTCGCGTATTTCTTCCGCCGATATCGCCGAAGTGGCTCGCGAGGAGATAGGCTGGGTGTTGCCGATCAATCCAGCGCCGATCCGACCACTGCCAGCCCGACCGAAAGCCATTCTCATCCTGGGCGTGAACGGCACGGGAAAGACAACCTCCACCGCAAAGCTTGCCCACTTTCTCAAGCGCCGCCGCCACACCGTTTTGCTCGCTGCCGCGGATACTTTTCGCGCTGCCGCCATCGAGCAGCTCGGCGTCTGGGCTGACCGCGTCGGGGTGGAGATGATCCGCGCGCAATACAACGCCGATCCCGCCGCACTTTGTTATGAAGCCTACCAGGCAGCCGAGGCGCGAAACGTCGAGTTTTTGCTCTGCGACACGGCGGGCCGTCTGCACACAAAATCGAACTTGATGGCCGAGCTGGCCAAAGTGAAGCGCAGCCTGGCCAAGCACGATGAGAGAGCCCCGCACGAAACGTTGCTCGTGGTCGATGCGACCACCGGTAGCAACGCGCTCGCGCAGGCCAAGGAGTTTCACGGCGCGGTCGGGCTAACCGGACTGATCGTGACCAAGCTCGATGGCAGTGGCAAAGGCGGTGTCGTCATCGCCATTCAGGACGAGCTTGGGATTCCAACGCGTTTTGTTGGAACAGGCGAGAAGCTGGAGGACTTCGCCCAATTTGATGGCCGCGAATTCATCGCCAACATGATATAAACGCACTGTCAGGCGCGGCATCGTCGCGGACGTTTGCGCAAGCTCATCTATTGCCTAAACAATCCGGCTCCCATTGCAATATGCGCTCCACAATCTACAATTTGCAATTCTTCCCGGGGGCATAGCTCAGTTGGTAGAGCGCCAGCTTTGCAAGCTGGAAGTCAGGGGTTCGAATCCCCTTGCCTCCAGAGAGCGCCTTTGCGAATTCCTTTGATTACAACCGCTGTTTCACATGGCGCGCCATCATGATGATGAATACTCTCGCTGAGCGCGGCCGCGGCATTCTTCATGAATGGGTGCAATCTGAAAGCCTGCGCAAACATTCGTATGCAGTAGGCGCCGCCATGCGACACTTCGCTCAATTACTTGGCGGAGATGCTGATCTATGGGAAGCAGTCGGTCTGCTGCACGACATGGATTACGAACGTTATTCTAATCAGGAGCAAAGCTCGACGGAAGGTCACCCGTTCGCCGCGGTCCAATGGTTGCGCGAGAATGGCTGGAGTGAAGAAGTATGTCGCGCGATTCTTTCACATGCGAGCTACGCGCACGTCAGGCGCGAGACGACAATGGAAAAGACGCTTTACGCCGTGGACGAGCTGAGCGGTTTTGTCATGGCCGTGGCGCGGGTGCGACCTTCGAGAAGCATCAATGAAGTAGATGTGCAGGCGGTAAAGAAGAAGATGAAAGACAAAGCTTTCGCCCGTGCTGTTAGCCGGGCGGACATTCACGAGGGCGCCGCCGAACTTGGTTTGCCGCTAGAGCGCGTTATCGATGAAGTCATCACAGCGCTCAAGCATGACGCTGAGCAGCTGGGATTGGCCGGCCACTCGCATCCCGAGACAAAAGTCCCGCAATCGTTCGCCTGACTCGAGATGACACATAAGGAGATCGAGTGGCGGCGAAGTTCGTCTTAATCGGGAGCGGCCTGGCGGGCGGGCTGCTTGCGGCCTACCTCGGCCGACGCGGGTATGAAGTCGAGCTATTCGAGCGGCGCTCAGATCCGCGAGCGGGAGATTTCGTCGGCGGACGCTCCATCAACCTGGCGCTTTCCACTCGCGGCATTCACGCTCTGGAACAGATCGGGATCGCTAACGAGGTATTACGGCATGGCATTCCCATGCGCGGGCGCATGATCCACGAAAAGTCCGGCAAATTGCATTTCGCGCCGTATGACGTGGATCCGGCAAAGTGCATTAACTCGATCGGCCGCGCCGCGCTCAACACCACCGTGATCGAAGCAGCGCTGAGATACTCAAATGTGCGGGTGCATTTCGACCATAAGTGCACCGGCGTTGATCTCGACTCTACCACAGCTACTCTTCTCAACCTTTCAACCTCCCAAGTACTTAACTACTCCGGGGACACAATCATCGGTGTCGATGGCGCCTTCTCGGCTGTACGGCAGGCCATGCGGAAGAAGCTGAAATATTTCGATTATGACGAGAACTACCTTGCCCACGGTTACAAGGAGCTAACGATTCCGCCGGCATATGATGGCTCATGGCAGATGGAAGCACATGCGCTCCATATCTGGCCGCGGAAGAGTTTCATGATGATCGCGCTGCCTAACCCCGACGGCTCATTCACCTCTACCTTGTTTTGGGAGTTCGAAGGGCCGCGCAGTTTCGCCACGGTCACAACTGACGATGAAATCCGCAGTTTTTTCGATGAAGAGTTCCCCGATGCGCTGCCGCTGATGCCCTGTTTGCTCGAGGAATTCCGCGAGCACCCCACCGGTTCGCTCGTCACCATCCGCTGCGCACCGTGGTACTTCGAGGACAAGATTGCGCTCGTGGGTGATGCCGCTCACGCTGTCGTTCCATTTTATGGGCAGGGAATGAACGCGGCATTTGAAGATTGCGTGGTTCTCGACGACTGCCTGTCCGAGTTCGGCAACGACCGCAAGTGCGCCTTTGCCGAATACTTCATCCGTCGAAAAAAGAACACGGACGCACTCGCTCAGCTCGCTCTGGAGAACTTCGTCGAGATGCGCGATAAGACCGGCTCTCGCCTCTTTCGCGCAAAAAAGAAGATCGACCATTTACTTGAGGCTGCGCTGCCGCACGTGTACCTGCCGCTTTATAGCATGGTCACCTTCACCCGCATTCCCTATGAAGAAGCTGCCCGCCGGGCTCATCGCCAGGATCGGATTGTTTGTCTGGCGTTCATAGCTATTAGCTTAATGCTCGTCACACTCGCCGTACTTGCGCTAAGCTAGTGCCACATACGAATATCTCCCGATGTCATCACATTCGTTGAGCGCTCCGATAGGTCGGCTGCAATCGCGCGCTTCGCCAATTACCCTGCCGCAGCGGTATTTCGTGCTGCCCGATATCTACGCGATGGAACAGACGAATATCTTCCGCAGGCATTGGCTGCTTGTTGGTCACCAAAGCCAGCTTGAACAACATGGCGACTATTTTCTTGCTGATGTCGCCGGGGAAAGCTTCATCGTCGTGCGCGATCAAGCCGCGGCTATTCGCGTCTTCTACAATGTCTGCCGGCATCGTGGCACCCGGTTATGCGAAAAGAAGACAGGCACACTGCGCGCCATCCAGTGCCCATATCACGCGTGGACATATGCGCTGGATGGGCGCCTCACTGGCGCTCCACACATGGACGAAGTTCGCGGGTTTAATAAGCTCGACTACTCATTGCACAAGGTGAACGTCGCGATATGGGAAGGTTTCGTCTTCGTCAACCTTGGCGAGGCTGCTACTGCGCCGGAGGAATGGTTCGCGCCCTTAGGTGGGAAGTTTTCTGCCTGGAACTTGGCGGACATGCGCGCAGTCAGGCGAATTGAGTACAACGTGCGCGCGAATTGGAAACTGATCTTTGAAAACTACTCGGAATGCTATCATTGTCCCGGCGTTCATCCCGGTCTGTCGAAGCTGACGCCATACGACTCCGCTGAGAATGATCTGGACGAGGGCCCATTCCTGGGCGGCTTCATGTCTATTACGGGCGGCCAGAGCTTAACCATGAGCGGCAAAGCCTGCGGCATTCCAGTAGGCGAGATCAAGGATGATCATCGCGTGTTCTACTACTCCATTTTCCCCAACATGCTTCTCAGCATGCATCCTGACTATGTGATGGTTCATCAACTTCGGCCCCAAGCTCCCGATCGCACGCTTATTTTGTGTGATTGGTTTTTCAACAAAGCCGCCGCGAACAGTCCCGGCTACAATCCAGATGACGCGATACAGTTCTGGGACATTACCAACAAGCAGGACTGGCATGTATGCGAGCTAAGCCAGCAAGGTATTAGCTCGCGCGCTTATCAGCCAGGGCCTTACTCCTCGCGCGAAAGCATTCCCGCAGCATGGGACCGCGAATATCTCCGGCAGATAGCTGGTTGATTAGTAAGTAGATTCTCGAAGCCACCGATCTCGCACAAACGGCAATAAAGGCTCGTCCTTATCGTCTATAATTCAAATTCCAGGCCGTCGTAGCTCACAGTCACACCCGCTCCCTCCAGGATGCGGCGCTCCTTTGAGTTCGGGGTGAGGATGGGATTGGTGTTGTTGATGTGAATGTAGATTTTCCGTCGGGCGTTCGATTCAGAAACGATGAGCAGGCTGCGCTCGACCGGCATGTGGCCCATCTGCACCGCGGTAGGAGCGTCCTGGCGCACGCCGCGTAGTTCGTCATCACTCCAGAAAGTTCCATCGAAAAAAATCACGTCAGCGCTCTTCATGGCCTCGTTGAGTTCACCGCTGAGGGCATTAACACACGGTGCGATAACGAGTCGCCGGTTGCGGTTCGCCCTCAATTCGAATACAACGCTGCGGGGCAACTCGATTCCGCGAAGCCCGATCCCATCGTCAAGTCTGACAAACTGCCGCGGCAGCTCGCGCCATTCGATTCCACAAAACACCTGCATCAGCTCATCGAGCCAGCCAAGCTTCGCGCGCACAGCGGCCGAGGTGTAGATGGGCAGCGGCGACTCACGATGGCGGAGCAGAAGAATGCCGAGCGCATGATCGATGTCGGCGCTGGCAAGCAGGACGCCCGCGATGGGGGAATTGCGCGTCGTATTATCCTCGGGTTGAAGCGGGGGAAAGCTGGCGATTTGGGCGGAGAGATCCGGGGAAGCGTTGACGAGCCACCATCCTTTGCTGTCGCCGCTGATCGCGATGCAGGATTGCAACTGCGGCGCGATCTGGCCACTGCGCGCGAGACGGCAGTTAGGACAATGGCAATTCCACTGCGGCAGGCCGCCCCCCGCAGCCGAGCCAAGCACGCGAACGAGAATGGCCGATCCTCCCTTTCGCTAGCGCGCGCCGGCGCAGCGCGTGCGCCCGAAAAAGGTCGGGACGCGGCGCACGCCCGTTTTGCTGCAACGCTTGCTGGGTTTGTTCATTCCAATGTGATTAGCGACAGAACCCGCCGCTGGTCTGAACGTTTAGCAGCGTGCGTGTCCCGTGCAAGAAGCATTCAGCTGTAGCGCCGCCTCCGTGGGTCATGCCCACGATTGACCTCGAACAGTTCGCCGCGATAGCGGCGGAAGGCTGTGCTACAAAATCCGCCAGTCATGCCAGATCCCCATTGAGCAGAGGCGCACGTAGAGATCGGTGAAACCGACCCAGAACAAACTCATCCACGCCCAAAGCATGTGCCGCCGATTGAGACAGGTGACGCAGCGATAGGCCTGGAAGGAGGTGGGGGCGCGCGAAAGCTGATCGCGAAAACCGCCGATGAGGTGACGCAGCGAATGGCAGCCGAAAGTGTAGCCGCCGAGCAGGATGACGTTAACCAGCAAAACAAGCGTGCCGATTCCGACCCCAAAACGGCCCTCGAACCAAAGCGCCTTCCAGACATCGTAGGAAAGAATGACAATGAAGACGAGGGCGAGATAGAGGAAGTAACGATGAACGTTTTGCATGATGAGCGGGAATGAGCGCTCGCCGAGGTAAGTTTTGCGGGGCTCGCCCACGGTGCAGGCCGGCGGATCGGCCCAGAATGCCTTATAGTAAGCGCCGCGATAGTAGTAGCAGGTGACCCTGAATCCGCCCGGCGCCCAGAGTATGAGCAGTGCCGGCGAGAACAAGAGCCAGCCTGGCCACCAGTGCGGCTTTGGGCCGAACCAGCTGTGGGGGGAGTTGCCGAACAGCTCCGGTGAATAGAAAGGCGAGATGTAGTTGCCGAAAAAATAGTGTGAGCCTTGGAACGCCGCCCAGGTGGAATAAACAATAAACGCGCCCAGCCCCAAAAAGACGAAGAGCGGCTGGGCCCACCACGCATCTGCGCGCATTGTTTCGCCAAAGGAGCGTCTCGGCAATGGGAGCGAAATGGAAGACACCCCGAGTTCATACGCTGCGCACGCGGAGGATTCAAGACGAAGGAAACCGTGGTGCGATGGTGCCGCAACTGCGCCCGTGCTCGTGCTCGTAATCGTCATCGATCAGTACCGATTCGAGCCCAGGCAGGAGCACGGGTACGATTCAACAATTCAGCTCAGGCTGTTGATAGAGCGGGAGGGCGGCGCGGTTCGCCGATCGTCGAAACGACGGCTTCGTCTCCCCTTCCCTGCCAAGTTTGACAGCACTTTGCCCAGTCCTATACTCGGTTTCCCGCCACGCCGCAGAACTTCGTTACGCGGGCCTGCTCATGCCATCGACTGAAATTATTTTGACTGAAAATGTGCCCGGCCTGGGCGCTGAGGCAGATGTGGTGAAGGTGCGTCGCGGTTACGCGCGCAATTTTCTTTTGCCACGCGGGAAAGCATACGAAGTCACGCGATCGAGCCTGCGCCAGCTCGATAACCTCAAGAAAAAGCGCGCGGAACGTGAGGCGCGCGAGTTGAACGAAGCGGAGGAGCTGGCTCGCCGGATTAACAAGTTGCGAGTGGTGTTCAAGCTCGAAACCGGAGAGACGGGCAAGGCCTTTGGGTCGATTACCGCTCATGACGTCGTGACGCGGCTGAAGAATGAAATCGGACACGAAGTTGACCGGCACAAGATTCACCTGGAGCATCCGATCAAGACCACCGGCGAACATGAGGTGGGAATCAAGCTGCACCATGACGTCACGGCGACTTTCCATTTTGAAGTAAAATCCGCGGAGGAGCCGAAGGCGGACACGCCGCCTCCGGCCGAAGCACAAAAACAGCGAACCGAAAAGAGACGCAAATAAATGCCGAGCTCTCAGGGAAACGGACCTGAGAAGCCTCGCAAAGCAGCTGGAAACGGCGGCCGAGGCTCGGCCGGGAGAAGTCGGGAAAAAGTTTTTCAGGGTTCGTCCACAGGTTCTGCGCAAGATATTCACCGAGCGCCGCCTCATAGCGTCGAGGCTGAGCAGGGAGTGCTCGGCTCGATGTTGATCGCGCCGCAGGAAGCGATTCCGGCCGCGATTGAGAAAGTGAGCGAGCCGTATTTTTACATTCCCGCGCACCAGAGCGTGTTTCGCGTGCTGAAGGAGCAGTGGGACGCCGGCCATCCCATTGATCTGATCACATTCACACAGACGCTGCGCGATCAGAATTTACTCGAGACGGTCGGCGGCGCGGCTTTCGTCACCAGCCTGTTCACCTTCGTCCCGACGGCGGCGAACATCGACTACTACCTCGAGATCATCTCCGACAAATACATCCTGCGGCAGATCATCTCGACCTGCACCGAAGGAGTCCGGCGCGCCTTCGAAGAACAGGGTGAAGTCAGCGTGCTGGTCGATGAAGTTGAACAAAGCGTCTTCAGCGTAGGCGAGGCACGGGCGAAAGCGCAGCTCGAGCCAATGAAGCACCACGTCATGGGTGCGCTCGAGCGCATCGAGAAGCTATTCGAGAACAAAGGCTCGATCTCCGGGCTTCCCACCGGATTCAAGGACCTGGATCGCATGACCAGCGGCCTGCATCCGGCCGAGATGACGGTGATCGCGGCGCGACCGAGCATGGGCAAGACCGCGTTTGCCATGAACATCGCCGAACACGTAGCCGTGCAACAAAAGTTGCCGGTCGCGATTTTCAGCCTTGAAATGAGCAGCCAGCAACTTGTGCAACGCATGCTTTGCTCGCGCGCACGGGTGACGCTCGAACGCGCGCGAGACGGCTTCCTTTCCGAGGCCGATTTTCCGAAGCTGACTCACGCCGCTTCGCATCTGGCTGAAGCGCCCATGTTCATCGATGACAGCGCCGCCATCAGCATTCTCGATCTGCGGGCCCGGGCGCGCCGGCTGAAGTCGCGCGAAGGCATCGGCCTGATCGTGATCGATTATCTGCAACTTCTGCGCTCGACTACGCGACGGGCGCAGGACAACCGGCAACTGGAGATTTCCGAAATTTCCGCGGGCATCAAAGGCCTGGCCAAGGAGCTGGACATCCCGGTGATTGTGGTCGCGCAGCTCAATCGCAATCCGGAAATGCGCACCGGCAGCGGCAAAGGCCGGCCGCGTTTGGCCGACCTGCGCGAATCTGGTTCCATCGAACAGGATGCCGATGTGGTGGCGCTGCTCGTACGGGAGGAATATTACGCCGACACGGAAGAGGAACGCGACGATTTGGAAGGCAAAGCGGAGCTCATCATCGCCAAGCAGCGCAACGGTCCGGTGGGTGAAATCAAGCTTACCTTCCTGAAGGAATTCACTCGTTTTGAGGACCGCAAAGACGAGGCGGTGGAAGCAGGATTCTGAAGAAGATCGGCAGTCATGGACCGCCGCACCGCTTCACGCTAGACAACGGCAATGCCGGCGCGCTTTAAGCGGTCAATCAGCTCACGCGCGTTTTTAATGGCGAGCCCTTCCCGATCGTTATCGAAATAAATCCAGGCTTCGCGCGCGCCGCTTCGGGCAATCTTGTGCGTCCATTCATCGAGCTCGGCGCCGGAGTAATCATGCCGATACCAGCGGCTGCGGCCGTGCAGACGCAGGTAAATCGTCTCGCTTGTTCTGACGATATCATCGGGCAAACGCGGCGCGCTGATGCTGCAAAAGATGAGTCCGCGCCGCGCAAACGCGCGATAGACTGATTCACGCCACCAAGAGCGGTGGCGAAACTCGATGGCGCAGCGAAATCGCGGGTTGATTTGTGTGATGATGCTGCGCAAACGCGAACCTGTGAACCTGTAACTCGGCGGAAATTGAAAAAGGAAACAGCCGAGCTTCGCCCCGAGGATGCTCTCGATCGCGCAAAACTCCGCCACCAGTTTGCGCGTGCGCACCAGCCGCCGCTCGTGCGTGATCTCGCGATTGACCTTGATGGAATAGCGAAAACCCTCGGGTGCGTTGCGCACCCATGCGCGCACGGTCGCGGTCTTCGGCCAGCTATAAAAGGGCGCGTTCAACTCGACCGTGTTGAAATGGGCGGCGTAATGTTTAAACCAGCCGTCGGTGCGTTTTGTATCCGGATAAAAGATGCCGCGCCAATGCCAGTAGAACCAGCCGGAACAACCCACGTGCGCGTGCATACAAGTCTGAATCGCGTCTAAAGGCAAGCTGCGCTCTGGATAAACCCGGTGGGCAGATATTAACCTTTGGCGAAGGCCGGCGCTTTTCGCGTGACCGTCTTTTTTTCTGAGCAGGCGAATGCTTGACAGGCCATGTCCGGCAGGCGCAGCCTCCCGCCATGAATGCACTTAGTCGTTATACAGATCCGGTTTATTGCATCATGCGGCTCATCATCGGGCTGTTGCTCACCTGCCATGGAGCCCAGTTGGTGCTGCACATGTTTGGCGGTATGCCAGGATCGGAGAAGACGATTACCCAAGTAGGCGGCTGGATTCAGCTCATTGGCGGGTTGTTTATCGCCATCGGGCTCCTGACTCGCTTAGCTGCTTTCGTTTGTAGCGGCATGTTTGCTGTAGCCTATCTCATGATGCACGTGGGACCCGCCACGACGCCAACGGCGAAGCTCTTTCCCATTGCGAGTGCCGGCCCCCAATATTCCAATCATGGCGAACTGGCTGTGATCTACTGCTGGATATTTTTGTTCATGGTCTTTTATGGCGCCGGGCTGTGGAGTATCGATGCGTTGATAAGTCGCAGTCGGCCCGCTGGTGAACCTTCACTTCGCTAAAGAAAAATGAGACACTCATCGCTATTCATTGCGCTGGCCGTTGCAGCCATCGCTCCGCCTGCCGGCGCGCAGGATTGGGCCAAGGGCAGGCTGAATAATTCGCCGCGCCATCGCGAGTACGTCGATATCCCCTCTGGGGGTCGCACGGTGAAAGCGTTCGTCGTTTATCCCGAAGCGAAAGCGAAAACTCCCGTCGTGCTCGTCGTGCACGAGATTTTCGGGCTGACCGATTGGGTGAAAAGTCTTTGCGATCAGCTGGCGGAGAATGGCGTCATCGCCATTTGCCCTGATCTGCTTTCGGGCCAGGCGTATCCGGACGACATGGATGGCGCGGTCAAAGCTATTTCAGCTTTGCCGAAGCCGCAGGTGAAAGCTGACGTCGACGCCGCGGCAAACTACGCGCTGACAAAAATCCCATCAGCTAACGGTAAACTGGCCATATGCGGGTTCTGCTGGGGAGGCGGTTGGGCTTTCGATTATGCGAATGAGAACGCGCACCTGAAAGCGGCTTATTCATTCTATGGCACCGCGCCTGACACAGAAGCAAAAGTGAAAGACATCGTCTGTCCCGTTTACGGCTTCTACGGCGGCAAGGATGAGCGCGTGAATGCGACTATTCCCACAGCGGAGCGCCTCATGAAAGCAGCTGGGAAAAAATATGAGCCGGTGATTTATGGCGGCGCCGGCCACGGATTCATGCGCGAAGGCGAGATGCCGAACGGGAGTGCTGAGAACAAAAAAGCGCGCGATGAAGCCTGGGCACGCTGGAAGAAATTGCTGAAACAGCTGTAGTAGCTGGCGCCGCTCATCCTGAGGAAGCCGCGGCGGAGTCGAAGGGGATCCCGTTTTGCGAGTTTTAAGAGTCACGCCACGGCACCCGCTCTCGACTTCGCTCGGGGCGATCAGCTGCTCCCTTTCCCACGGTCGCGCGGCTGGGTTGAGGGGTATTGCCGCTGCTAAAACACACGCGCGTGGAAACCTGCTCGTAGCCGATTCATTCAAGGGATGAACAGGGGCAAGCCACTCACGACAGACGGCGCTGGTGACGCGGAGACGCCACCGCGTTTTCGCATTCCCGATCTGCTGCGGCGGCCTTTCGATGTGCGCTCTGTCGCGCTGACCGGCCTTTTTGTCCTGGCCGTTTTCTATACCATCTACTTCATCCGGGGAGTCTTGCTGCCGGTCGTGCTGGCGATGTTGCTAAGCTATCTCTTCCGCCCCGTCGTCCGTGCCTTGGTGCGCCTGAGGATTCCGCCCATTGTAAGCGCGGCGCTCATTCTGCTCGCCCTTGTCGGCATTGTCGGTTACGGCGTTTCGGCCTTAGCTGCTCCGGCTGCCAGTTGGATACAAAAAGCGCCAGCCGGCGTCCAACAGCTCCAGCACAAACTCATTCCGGTAAGACAATCAATGGCGCAGGTGGCGCAAGCCAGCGGAGAGATAGAAAAGCTCGCCACACCCGATGCCGCTGCCAAGACGGCGGTGGAATTGAAGCGGCATCCCATCTCCGACATGCTTTTTGTGCGCACGCCGGAAGTCATCGCCAGTGCCGTGCTCATGCTAATTTTGTTTTATTTCCTGCTGGCGCAGCACGAAGTCTTCACCGCGAAGGTGGTCAGATTGCTTCCGACCCTTTCCGACAAAAAGCGCGCCGTCGCCATCCTTAACGACATCGAAGCGCACGTCTCGCGCTATCTCTTTACCGTCACCGTCATCAATGCATGTCTCGGCTTGGCCGTGGGAACGACGGTGGGGATTCTCGGGTTGCGCAATCCCGTCATGTGGGGCGTCATGGTCGCGGCGCTCAACTTCGTGCCTTATCTCGGCGCGCTTACTGGGATCATTTGCATGACTATTGGCGCCGTCCTGAGCTTCGACAGTTTCGGTTATGCGCTGATTTTCCCGGCCGTCTATCTGTTCTACGGAACGCTGGAAGGAAACTTCATCACGCCCTGGGTAATGGGCCGCTCGCTGACTTTGAATCCGGTGCTCATCCTGCTCTCGATCGCTTTCTGGGGATGGATGTGGGGCATTCCCGGGATCATGGTGGCGGTGCCGATTCTGGCCGCATTCAAGATTTTCTGCTCCCACGTGGAACAGATGGCGCCACTGGCCGAATTCCTGAGTTAGGCGCTTCTACATTTTTCTGCCGATGGCATGGAAGCTTCTGCAAATCAGCCATGCGGGTGCTCGTGGCCGACGACCAAAAAAGCGTAGGCACCTCTCTGGCCGAGCTCGTCGCGGAATGCCAGCACGATGTCGTGCAAGTAGTCGGCTCCGGCCTGGAAGCCATCCAGGCTTACGCGCGGCACCAGCCTGACGTCGTGGTGATGGATTACCGGATGCCGAAGCTCAATGGCGCCACGGCGTGCCGTTACATTCTTGCCAAGGATCCACACGCTCGCATCATTCTCATCTCAGGTTGGGCTTCGGAGCACTTGCGCGACGCCGGAGCTATCACTGTTCTGGAAAAGCCAGCGAACCTTGATCAACTGCGCAGAGCACTGGATGCCGCTTCAGATCGGCTGGTGGCAGCGCGCCAACAGCCGACACCACAGGCCGCAATTTCGCGCGCAGCGGAACCATCCGAGATTTCACCGGTCGAATAGAGCCGCGGTTTAGAGCGTCGCGGTGGGACACACCCACAGGTCAGCATCCATTTCCTCTCGCGCTCGGGTGGCAAGGGCTTGGGCATCCGCAGTTGCCTTCAGCACGGCGAACAGCGTCGAGCCAGATCCGCTCATGAGCGCGACGGCTATCTCGGGTTGCTCCAGCAGCCAGGCTTTCATCACCGCAAGGACGGAAAATTTTTCGAATACAGGCCGCTCGAGATCATTCACGAACGTGCGTCCCTGAAATTGCTGGGCTGAATACGGTCCGCCAGGAAGCGCGTGTGCATGACTCCACTGCGAATAGGCGCACGCGGTCGCGACGCCAAAGCCAGGTTTGAGTAAGAGAAGATTCAAGCGGAGCGTCGAGTCGATCGGCTGCACGATCTCCCCTCGCCCGCGACAGATCGCGGCACCCTGGTGAAGAAAGAAGGGAACATCCGAGCCGATCGCCTGCGCGAGTGCCATCAGTCTTGTCGCCGAAAGAGCTTTCCCGAATAATCTATTTAGACCGCGCAGGGTTGCGGCCGCATCGCTGCTGCCTCCGCCCAGGCCAGCGCCGTGAGGAATTCTCTTGTGCAGCGCGATGGAAACGTTAGCGGCTGCTTTGGTCTCGTGGAAAAAGACATCTGCCGCGCGGACCACGAGGTTTTCTTGACCAGCCGGAAGTGAAGGATCGTCGCACGCGAATTGAAAGCCTTTGCTCGCTTCGATCGTGAGTGAATCGTGCAGTGCGACGGGGACAAGTGTGCTTTCGATTTCATGAAAGCCATCATCGCGCCGGCCGAGGATGCGCAGAGAAAGATTGATCTTGGCGTGAGCCCGTTCCCGCATCATTTGCCATCTGTCGGTGAATTCGCCGACATTGACGAGATGAAAAGCGCGCGCGATCGGCTCATCATTGCGCTCGATGTGGGCACGCGGGCTGAGGCTGTTTCGCTCGCGCTCGAGCTCGTGCCGCATGCGGCCTGGATGAAAATTGGCTTGGAGCTTTTCACCGCCGAAGGCCGGAATGTGGTACGAGCAATTCGTGAGACCGGCGCAAACATATTTCTCGACCTCAAGCTGCACGATATTCCCAATACGGTGGCGGGCGCGGTTGAATCAGCCGCGCGGCTTGATGTGCAAATGCTCACGGTGCATCTCGCGGGCGGCCCAGAGATGATTCGGGAGGCGCTCAGCGTTGCGCCACCATCACTGCGGTTGCTAGGGGTGACGGTGCTGACCAGCAGCGATGCCGAAACGCTGCGCGCGACCGGCGTGAACGATAGTGTTTCAAGCCAGGTCGTGCGGCTGGCGCGGCTCGGCCTGGACAACGGAATTCGCGACTTTGTCAGCAGCGCCCATGAGATCAGGGCCATCCGCGAAGCAGTCGGCGCTGAGGCTAAACTCGTCGTTCCGGGGATTCGTCCTTCCTCATCCGCAGCGCACGATCAAAAGCGAACGATGACAGCGCGCGAAGCGATTGCCGCGGGTGCAGATTATCTCGTCATCGGCCGGCCGATCACGAATGCGCCCAATCCGGCAGAAGCGGCGCAGCGTATTTTTCAGGAGATAGAAAACTGAAGGCGCTGTTCTCCGAGCTGATGGTGATCGACGATCCCGTGCCGCGCGCCGGTGCGCTCAATATGGCCATTGATGAAGTGCTGATGGGGACCGCTTCGAGCGCCATGCTCCGGTTCTATCGCTGGAGCGAGCCGTCCGTTTCATTTGGATATTTCGACACATTTGAGGAAGCGCAATCATTCGCCGATGGGCGCTCGCTGGTTCGGCGCTGGACCGGCGGTGGCATCGTTCCACATGGCGACGATCTCACGTATTCCATCGTGATCGGGGCAAATGAACCGGCCTACAGATTATCGTCACCGGAAGTTTACCGCCGCATTCATGAAGCAATTGCCGCCGCTTTGCTCGCGAACGGCGTCCGTGCGGTTGTGGCTTCACAGCCGGCGCCGCGCATTTCGGCTGCCTGTTTTGCCAACCCAGTGGCCGCTGATCTGTTGCTCGAAGGCAGAGGCAAGATCGCGGGCGCGGCGCATCGGCGGACGCGGCGGGGTCTGCTCCATCAGGGCAGCATTCAGCGCGAGCATCTCGGTGGCGAGTTCCGTAGCGGCGTCGCTTCAGCGTTGAGCGAACAGGTCGAAGAATATCAACTGGGCGGCGCGTTTTTGCGCGAAGCGGAAAACCTCGCCACCGAAAAATACGCGAGCGAGAGCTGGCTGCGCCGCCGCTGAGACCGCTTCGTTACTCGATAAGTAATCGACTCGCCAAATCGCTGTAGCTTTGACATCCAAATCCGCTCTTCTATTCTGAAATAGTGGAAGTTTCCCTGCGCTCGACTGCGGCTCCGCTCACAGTAAGTCCGTTGGCGCGGGTGACGGCGCTGGTGCGGCCGCAGCTCGATGAAGTTTCAGCGCGGATCGCTCGACAAGCGGAAGCGTTCGACCCGGCCATCGAAGGGTATGTGAGCTACGCCTTGCAAAGCAGCGGTAAACACTTGCGGCCGCTGCTGGCCTTGCTGGCGGCCCGTTCATGCGGGCCCATCTTGAACGCACACATCGATTTGGCGGTAATCGTCGAGCTCATTCACCTGGCCACGCTTGTCCACGATGACATCATGGACGAGGCCGAGCGCCGTCGAAACCAGCCGACGTTGAATGCACGCTGGGGCAATGCCCTCAGCGTGCTTTTGGGCGATGCTCTCTTTGCCCATGCGCTCGATCTTTCCACCCGCTTCGATGACGCGGACATCAGCCGCGCCATCGCGCGGGCCACGCGCGATGTTTGCACGGGTGAGATTATTCAAACGCAGCGCCGCTTTGATCTGCATCTGGCCGTCGAGGAATATTTCCGCATCATCGAATTGAAAACGGCGACCCTCTTTGCCGTGGGAGCGGAGCTTGGCGCGCGGTTGAGCAATGCGCCTGCCGCACAGGTGGAAACGCTGGCGCAGTTCGGCCGTCATCTCGGCACCGCTTACCAGATTTATGATGACTGCATAGATCTCGCCGGCCGCGAAAGTATCTGCGGCAAAACGCTCGGGAGCGATTTGCGCAAAGGCAAAATGACCTTGCCCATGCTGCAACTTCTGCGCAACTCCTCTGCTCTCGAAAAGGAACGCTATTGCCAGTTGATTCTGGAAGGCGACACGGAGTCGATCAATGTGCTGCTGAAGACATGTTGCAGGCCCGCGCTCGAGACTTCGCTTGCGGCGGGAATGGAACGGTTGCGCCAGGCCCGGCGAACTCTGGAGAAGCTCCCTTCTCCGCGCGGGGCGGCGGCGCTCGGCGCGCTGAGCGACGCCATCGGCTCGATGCTTCAGTCCCTGCGTGACGTCAACGCGTAACCATAGGCGTTTCGATGCCTTCGGTTAAAATTCGCGAACTGCCAGAGGAGGATCGGCCGCGCGAAAAACTTTTGCAGCGCGGCGCTGATGCGCTGACGAACCGGGAGCTGATCGCGATTTTGCTGGGCAGCGGTTTGCGAGGGAAGAATGTGGTCGAAGTCGGCGGCGAAATTTTAGCGCGATATCTAACATTAAGCGGTTTGTGCCGGGCGACAGCCAAAGAACTAAAAAATATTCCGGGAATTGGTTCTGCCAAAGCGGCACAGCTGATGGCAGCGTTCAAACTGGCAGAGCGGATGGCGAAAGAGAAGATCTCCCGCCGCAAGATCGATTCTCCCGAGCTGGTGAACGAATTTCTTGGCGCGGAAATGCGCGCCTTGCAGAAGGAATCGCTCCGCGTATTGCTGCTCGATACACGTTACCATCTCATCGACACGGAGGAGATATCGCGCGGCAGCGTGAATGAGAGCATCGCGCATCCGCGAGAAGTTTTTCGCCCGGCATTGCTCGCCTCCGCTTACGCCGTCATCGTGGTGCACAACCATCCCTCCGGCGATCCTTCGCCCAGCTCTGCCGATCACAGCCTGACTCGCCGGCTCGCGGAAGCGGCGGACCTGATGCAAATCAAGTTACTCGATCACGTCATCATCGGCTCGCCCGCGGAAGGACGCGCGGCCTACTACAGTTTCAAGGAGACCGGCGCGCTCTGATGATTCACCCCAGCGCCATCATTGCCACAGGCGCAACCCTCGGCGCAAAGGTGGAGATTGGGCCGCACACCATCATCAGCAAGGAAGCGGTAATTGGCGACAACACGGTTATCGGCGCGAACGTCATCATCGAAGGTGAAGTCGTGATCGGGCGGAATAATTGCATCGGCCACGGTGCTGTCATCGGCGGGGAGCCGCAGGATGTGAGCTTCTCCGCGACAACGAAGAGCCGGGTGGAAATCGGCGAGCGCAATGTGATTCGCGAGCACTGCACGATTCATCGCGGGACGAAGGAAGGCAGCGCGACAAAAATCGGCGATGAAAATTTCCTTATGGCTGGGGCGCACGTCGGCCACAACTCAGCCATCGGTAACAGGGCCGTCATTGCCAATAACGTCCTTCTCGCCGGCTACGTCTCGTTAGCTGATCAGGCCTTCATCGGCGGCGGAACGACTTTGCACCAATTCATGCGCGTGGGCCGCCTTGTCATGGTGCAGGGCAGCTCCGCCTTCGGCAAAGACTTGCCGCCCTTTACCCTCGCGGCGGAGCGAAATGCCGTTTTCGGATTGAATGTCATTGGATTGCGCCGGGCGGGATTTTCTGCGGCGGAGCGCGACGAAATCAAACGCGCGTTCAAGCTGCTTTACCTAAGCGGACTCAACACCAAACAGGCTCTGGAAAAGTCACGCGAGACCGAATGGAGGGAGCCGGGGCGCGAGTTTTTTGATTTTGTGGCCGAAGCTCTTCGTGGCCGCGGCATCTGTCCGTATCATCGCGGTGCATCAGCTGCCGATCGGTAGGCCCAGCAGCGCCAGCATTCGCCCGGTGCGGCCTTTCTCGGCGCGATAGGAATAGTAACGCTCGAGATGGCAAGCGGTGCAGATGCCGCTGTCGTGAATTTCGCCCACGCCGGCCGCGCGGCATTGCTCAACGATTTGCGCGGCGAAATCGATCTCATAATGCGGCGGACGAATGCACGGACTAAGCTGGACAACGAGGTCGGCCGGGCCCACGCCGAAGCGATCGTGCAACAGCTCGAGGCCGTTGGTGGCAATCCCAAGGGCGCTCCCTTTTTTGCCCGAGTGGAGCAAGCCGACGGCCCGGTGACGGCGGTCCACGAGATAAACAGCGCAGCAATCGGCCACGTAAATCCCGAGAGCGACATCGCGCCGATTTGTGATGAGGCCGTCGCAATCTTCAAAGCACTCGTTACTCGCGAGCGGCAGGTCGATGATCGCGATTTGGTTCCCATGAATTTGTCGAGCCGTGGCGAAAGCGCGGTTCTCGAGACCGAGCTCGCTCCGGGCGCGACGATGGACCTGGTCGAGATTCGCGAGCACTGCTGCTTTGTCGTTCGCCACCTCGATTCCCGCCACACGCCGGACGAAACCGTGCGGCACGTTGAGCGCCTGGAGGGAGCGAAACCGATCGAGAAAAGGTTCTGTAGAGGTGCGCTCGTTCATCTCCTCACTGCCTCCAGCAAGGCGCGGCTCCAAATCCCGGGTAGCGCATGCGTCTCGCATCCTGGCGAACTCGTCCCGAGCTCGCGGACTTTCTTCGGAGGGCGACACAGATTCCTCCGGTTAAACTAAGAAGAGATCGTTTTGGCGGGACGCCAAAACCGGCACGCGAGACGCGTGCGCTACCCAAACAACAGCACGCCACCTTATGCGCTATTTGCCTGACGATCGGATCGTCGTGCGCTGCGTGGTTTTCACCGCGCAATCGCCATTAAGCGGCAATGGCGACGGCTTCGGCGGAGGCGTCGGTTTGGCCTCGGTGCGTAATTTCCGGCGCGTAGATGGCTCATCCAAACACATGGAATATTTTACCTCCGTGGCAGTGACGCGGTCGAAATCGGCCACGGCTGAATTGTAGGTAAAGAGGGCCTGGAGCTGGGTGGAGCGAGCGGTCGTCAGCTGCACCCGCGCATCGAGCACCTCCAGTTGCGTGCCGGCGCCGGCGTCCAGACGCGCCTGGGCCAGGCGCAAAGCTTCGGCCGCTTGCTCCACATTTTTTTCCTGGCTCTGAATGAGCTCGCGTCCCTGAATGATGTTGGAATAAGCCTGCTGCACTTCCAGCTCCACCTGGCGCGTATCGTCGTCGAGCGTGATCTTCGATTCATCCAGAACTGCCTGCGCCTGCTTCAACCGTCCATAGGTCGCGCCCCAATCCCAAATCGCCCACGTGCCGGTGGCCCCAAAGACATAGCCGCTGCGAGCCTGGCGAATGTTATCGGTCAATGGCGAGCTGCGAAACTCCGGGCCAGCGGTGGCATTGATCTGCGGGAAAAAACCAGAGCGCGCCACGCTGACCTGCGCGCGGTTCGATAACACCAGCGCTTTTTGCTGTTTCAAAAACGGGCGGTTCTCTTTCGCGGTGGCAATCGCCTGCGTGATCGACATCGGGCGCGGCACGTAAGCCAGCGCACCCACGGCTTCGAGTGGGGCGTTGTCACCGCGCGCCGGATCGAAATCGAGGCCAAGGGTCTTTGCCAGTTGCAGCTGCGAGATGCGGTAATTGTTGCGCGCGCTGATGAGCTGCGGGTATTGGTTCGACAAGGCGACCTGCGCCTGAAGCACGTTAAAGCGGGGAACGGTGCCGGCTTCGAATCGGTTCTGCTGATCTTTCAGTTGGCTTTGAAGCAGTTGGACGGACTCTTCCTGCACCCCGATGAGCGCGCGGTTGAGCAGCACCTGGTAAAACTGCTGGCGCACGGTGGCGACGATCTGGTCGATGGCGTTGCGGAAGGCATAGTAAGAGCTGTCGCGCTGGAAATCGGCGGAATTGATCTGCGAGATGACGCGCCCTCCGGCGAAGATGACCTGCGTGGCTGCGATGGAAAGGGTGTAGCTGCGTTCAGCTCCGAAGTTGTTGGAAAACCCGCCGCCGCCAAAACCGCCCCCGCCGCCGCTACTGATATTGGTCAGGTGAGGATCAACGTCTTGAAAATTCGCGGTGGCGTTGACCTGCGGCAGGATGCCGGCGCGCATTTCGATGTAAAGGCCTTTGGTGCGCTCGATCTCCTGGCGCGCGCGCAGAATATCGGGATTCTGCTGCAGCGCGGTCAAGACCGCTTCTTCCAGGGTAAAACGGCGCGGCGCGCGGCTGCCGGCAGCGCCCTCTCCGGCATTGAGGCTTGTCACGGTGAGAGCCGCGAAAAAAAGCGCGACCCACTGAATACACTTCGTTCGCATTGCTTAAAAGGAGCAGGAAACCGCGGACTCTAGCTGAGCCGCTGGCTATTGCCAATCAACACTGCAAGGGCTGGCGGAAGATTCCTTGCGCTGACACACGTCGAATATCTTCGTGTAGATTTGCAGCCACGCAGTTTGTTCCGATGGCGTCAGGTGAGCCATTAACTTCATCAGATTCTCCACCATCTCCTCGCGGATGCGGCGCACCAGGGCCGAGCCTTTGGCAGTGATACAGACCATCACCTTGCGTCGATCCTCAGGCGCGGCCGAGCGCGTCACGTAACCGAGGTTCTCCAGGCGCGCGACCAATCCACTCGCTGCCGCCGTCGTGTGTCCCATCTTCTGCGCAATGGCAGACATGGTGAGCACTTCTTTTTGGTCGAGGGCGGCGAGGAGGAAGTATTGCGGAAAAGAAACGTTACCGGGCGCGAGCTCTTTGCACAGATGCAGCACAAAACAGCGCTGCATTTCCATGATAATATGGGTGAGTCGTTCCGCGTCTGCCCGAAATTGCGCCGTATTGGGTTCGGCCATCGACGTTTCCGCATTCACTCTCTTAAAACTAGAAACGCGAGTTGGCGCTGTCAACAGCCATAGAGGGCCGGCTAAGGAATTAACGAGATGTTGACCTCGTCGCCTTCGGCCAAGTTTCTCCTCGGCAAAACCCGCAGCAGCGCATTCGCCCGCGCCAGTCCGAAGAGCGCATGCGATTCCTGCCGGCCGACAATTCTGAAGCGGCCTTCGCTGACGTTCCCACGAATGTAATGCGGTCGCATCTCATCTCCTGCGACACTCTGCGCGAGCCGAGCGATTGATTGCGGTAAGGCCAGCTCACAGTCGGCTGCGCCCATCATTCGCAACAATGCTGGCCGGACGAATACGAGAAACGTCACGAAAGAGGAAACGGGATTGCCGGGCAGACCGAAAATCGCGCAGCGATCACGCTTGCCGAAGAGGAACGGTTTGCCCGGTTTGATGCTGACGCGCCAGAGATCAACGGTCGCACCGATTTGCTCAAGCGCGCTGCGCACGAAATCGCGTTCACCGACCGAGACTCCGCCACTGATAATGAGCGCGTCAGCTTCTGATCCTTCTTTCAGCGCTGTGCCCAGCGCAGCCAGCTCATCACCACAATGACGCGACATGACTACAGTCGCGCTGGCACGCCGCGCCAGCGTCGAGAGCATAACGCCGTTGGATTCATAGATTTCACCAGGGCGAAGCTTGCCCTCGGCGCTGACCAGTTCGTCGCCGGTCGTGACAAGCGCAACCGAAGCGCGTTTAGGGACGGTAATCTGAGCAAGCCCTTGCGAGGCAAGCAACGCCAGTGCCGCCGGCCGAAGGTGCTCGCCTCGCTCCACAATTTTTTGGCCGGCTACGAGGTCGCCGCCCGCTTTGCGAATGAAATCGCCCGCCGCCACCGCTTGAGCGTTGATCACAACTTCATCGCCGTCCCGAGTCGTGTCCTCCTGCATCACCACCGCGTCAGCTCCTTGAGGAATCGGCGCGCCGGTCAAAATGCGAACAGCTTCGCCCGCGCGAACGCGAAGGTCGCGGGCGCGGCCCGCCGGCTGTTCGCCAATGACTTTGAGTCTTGCGCCGCTCCGCGCGTTATTGGCGATAGCGGCGTAGCCATCCATGGCAGAATTGTCGAACGCGGGCACGGCGACGCTCGCTTTCAGCTCAGCTGCTGCAAAACGATCCAGAGCGTCCGCGAGGGGGACCTGTTCGCAAGCCAGCGGGCAAACCGCTTCGAGAATTTTCGCCCGCGCTTCTTCCTCGCTAATCACGACACCTATTTCAATCGGCAACCGGCAATGGGCAATCGGCATTCACTCATCACCATTCAACGGTTGGCAATCGGTAAGCCCGCGCCATATTTTGACGCGACAAAACTGTAGCGGCGGTCTATGACCGCCGATGGGTGAGGTGGCTGAGTGGTCGAAAGCAGCGCTTTGCTAAAGCGCCGTACCCCAAAAGGGTACCGAGGGTTCGAATCCCTCCCTCACCGCCACCTTCAATAAACAAAAAACAGGACGCCATTCGCGCCCAGCGGAAGCGAAATCTCAAAACGCGGAGCGCATTTTGAAGTGTCGCGGCGGCCTGAGCACCTCACCGGTTAACGCGGCGTTTCGTAGGGAGGCTCGTCTGTCGCGATCGGAGTAGTCTGCGCCACCGGATTGATGATGTTGAAGATGATTCCAGCCGTCGCGCCGCCGACGAAATTTGCTACCAGATATATCCAGAGATTACTCCAGCTCGAGATGTTCATGATCGAAATCCCGAGAGCGACTGCTGGATTAAACGCGCCGCCCGAAATGTCTCCGACGGCAAAGGCACCTGTCATTACCGTCATGCCGATGGCAAGACCATAAAAAGAGTTGCCGGAAGTCCCTTCAGCGGTTGCTGCATTCAAGACGACGAAGGCGAGCGCGAAAGTGAAAAGGAATTCCGCCAGCAGCGCCGGCCCGATCTTCGGAGTGATCATGGTCACGTCCACACCAGCGCGAAAGAACTTCACAGTCGCGGCTGCCGCCAGCGCGGCGAGAAGTTGCGCGATGATGTAAGGGATTACGTCAATCGTCATGACTTTGCCTCTTATCCAAACGGCTAGCGTCACGGCCGGGTTGTAGTGGCCGCCGGAGATGTGCCCGCCGGCATAGATCATCACCATGAGCGCAGAGCCGATGGCGAGCGGCGCGATCACTCCCGCGCCCGCGCCGATCCCGGTGCAACCGACGGTAAGGATCAGGAAAAACGTTCCGATAAACTCAGTGATGTATTTGTTCATTTTTTGTGGTGACGTTTGCGTTACGCGAGCCCATCGAGACTGCGGACTTGAATCTGGCCGGTCAATGATTAAAGGGCCGGAGTCGAGGCCCTCGCGCTCTCAAAACGCTGAGGTTTTCTCAGCAGATATGCGAGGTAAGCAACGAAGACGATAGCCAGAAGCGGCGAGAGCCAATAATGAAAGCCGCCCCCGCTGCCGCCGCCGCTGATTGTTGTGGCGAGTTCGTGAAGCGCTTGCGAGATGGGAAAGCTCGCGGCCCAGCCGGCGGCGATCAGGACAAGCAGACTCAGCTCCGTGATCTTGATACGCGGCACCACGGCGTAAGCCGCAAGCACCGCGAGCGGCATCGCGGCGATGATGTATGAGCCACCTTCAGTCCGCGGATTGAACAGCATCATGTACGCTGCCGCCCACGCCAACGTGGTGAATACGCCCCGAGCAGGATCGCAGCCCGCCGCTGCCCGCCGCGCACACATTACCGTCAACGGCAGCGCAACGAGCCGAATGATCCATTGAGTTGAGTCCGGCAAATCCACAGCGATCGAACTGAGTAGGCCGAAGACATCATTGAAATGAGCGTTCGCGGATGTGGGGTTGCCCGAGAGCAGGAGCTTGTCCCAACACAGCCGATACTGAGCGAACACGTATAATGGCCATTGCGAAGCGAAAGGCACGAGTAGCGCCGCGGCCCCGCCGATCGCGCCAGGCAAACGCATCGATGGGAAAACTACGCTGGCGAGAAGGATGAAAACCGCCATTTGCGGTTTCAGGGCGAACCCGAACGCCATCCAGGCTGCGGCGCGGTTCCATCGCCTTTCGACCATGTCCGCGGCGGCGGCGGCCATGGTCGCGGCCAGGAGAATGTTCATCTGCCCGGCCACCGCGCTCCCGATGGCATTCGGGACGACCAGCAATGTGATGGCAGGAAACGCATAATTGCCGAGTGCGTTTTTCAGGCAACAAGCCAGACGCCACGTGCTCCACGCCAGCAAGGCGATGGATGCTGCGCGAAAAATGAGCTCATGCGCAGGCGCTGGCAGAGCAAGAAAAGGCACCGTCAGCGCTGCGGCGGAAGGCAGGTAAAGAAAACCATGAATCGATTGCAGCTCATAGATCGGTTTACCTTCGGTCCAGGCTAAGGATGCCGCGCGATACGCCGGCACGACCGTCCGCTTGAATCCCTGGTGTTGCGAGACAAGGCAAATGGCCGCGGCAAAGACAATCCACCCCGTCCATGTGAGCAGTGCTGGGAAGTGTCCTGCAGCTTGGACCTTCCTGGTCTGATTCTTGTCACTCACGAAAAATGCCCATTCGGACAACTATGTGCGCCCAGGTTAGCCATAGCATAGATCGCCTCTTGCTCACGCGGGGCTACGCGAATTCGCAGCAAGCATCACGTCTGGAAACGCGACGCGCGTTCGAGCGCTTTAAACTTTCTGTTTACGCTTGCAATCGACCAGTTGTCATTCCGGGCGAAGTCGAGGAACCTCTAGCTAAACAATCACAAATGTCTCGAGTGCGCTCGACATGAGACAAGAACTCATTCGCAATTTTATCGACGGCGACTTCGTTGAGCCGGCCAGTGGTGATTACCTCGATAACATTGAGCCGGCCGCTGGAAAATGCTACTCACTCGTCGCTGATAGCGATACGCGCGATGTCGAAACCGCCGTCGGAGCGGCGGAGAAGGCCTTCCCCGCCTGGTCGCGCACGCCAGCGGCACAACGCTCACGCGTTCTCCTGCGAATTTCTGATCTGATCGAACGCGATCTAGATAAGCTGGCGCGAGCCGAATCGATCGATACAGGTAAGCCGATCACGCTGGCGCGCACGCTCGATATTCCCCGGGCCGCGGCGAACTTCCGCTTTTTCGCGACGGCAATTTTGCATACCGAAAACGAGGCGCATGTCACCGATGCTCTGGCTTTGAATTACACGCTGCGACAGCCGCGCGGAATTGCCGGACTGATTTTACCGTGGAATCTGCCGCTCTATTTGTTGAGCTGGAAAATCGCGCCTGCCCTTGCCTGCGGTAACACTGCCATTGCCAAACCGAGCGAGCTCACCCCGATGACAGCATTGTTGCTTTGCCAGCTGGCGCGCGAGGCGGGTTTGCCCGCCGGCGTCCTCAACCTCGTGCAGGGCACCGGTCCGAAAGTGGGCGCGGCCATAACGGCGCATCCTCGGATCAATACGATTTCATTTACCGGCGGCACAGTGACCGGGCGCAAAGTCGCGGAAGCTGGGGCGGCCGCGTTCAAGAAAATGTCGCTCGAACTCGGCGGCAAGAATCCAACGATTGTTTTCGCTGACGCCGATCTCAATGCCGCCATTCCGGGCAGTGTCCGCGCCTCTTTCACTAATCAGGGACAGGTCTGTTTATGCGGCTCACGCATCTACGTCGAACGCGCAATTTACCACGATTTCGTCGATGGATTCATCGACAAAACATCGAAGCTCAAGCTCGGCGATCCGCTGGAGGAAACAACCGAACAAGGCGCGATGGTTAACAAGACGCAACTCGAGAAGGTAAAGTTCTACGTCGAGCTGGCGCGGAAAGAAGGTGGAAGAATCGCGCTCGGCGGCTCCGTGCCCGAACCGCCAAATGAACGCTGCCGCGATGGTTATTTTTTCCAACCCACGGTGATTGTCGATCTGCCACCTTCCTGCCGCACCAACCGCGAAGAAATTTTCGGCCCGGTCGTGTCCATCACACCGTTCGAGAGCGAAGAACAAGTCGTTAGCTATGCGAACGATTGCGATTACGGCCTTGCCTCCAGCATCTGGACGCAAAACCTCGGCCGCGCCCATCGGGTGGCCGAGCAAATCCACACCGGCACAGTGTGGGTCAACTGCTGGCTGCTGCGCGATCTGCGCGTGCCCTTCGGCGGAATGAAACAGAGCGGCGTCGGCCGCGAAGGCGGCAATGAAGCGTTGCGCTTTTTCACCGAAGCGAAAAACATCTGCATCGCAAAATAGGTCGACCTCCAGAACTCG
The DNA here is from genome assembly GCA_046734175.1 of Verrucomicrobiota bacterium. Lineage (GTDB taxonomy): Bacteria > Verrucomicrobiota > Verrucomicrobiia > Chthoniobacterales > UBA10450 > AV69. The sequence goes on from JBKPQR010000047.1 coordinate 52,961, forward strand.
CCAACCGCCATCATGCAGCCGCGCAGCGTATCGCTTTTGATTTGTCTCCCGCGCGCAATTTCCGACTGGCGCGAGAGCGAAAGTGCGGCACGGTTTCGAGCATGTGCCGAAACATCAAGACGCTGCATAATTTTGAGCCGGCTGCGACGCCTGACGAAATTCGCGCTTCAGCCCTGCAGTTCGTTCGCAAATTGTGCGGCTTCAGCAAACCGTCGCAAATCAACGAGGAAGCATTCGATCGCGCCGTGAATGAGGTCACACATACCGCGACGCACTTGCTCGATTCTCTGGTCACAAATGCGCCGCCGCGCAACCGTGAAAGCGAATCTCTGAAAGCCCGCACCCGCTCGGCCACGCGATTTGCTCTCGCCGGACCGGCTGCGCACTAACAGGAATAAAAGTGAGCAGAGTGCGAGTTTTAGTGGGCACGCGCAAGGGCGCCTTCATCCTCAGTTCAGACGGCAAACGCAAAGCTTGGAAGGTGGATGGGCCGCATTTCGCGGGCTGGCAGATTTACCACATGAAGGGTTCGCCAGTTGATCCGAACCGGGTTTACGCCTCGCAGACGAGTGATTGGTTTGGGCAAATCGTCCAGCGTTCAGATGATGGCGGAAAAACGTGGAGCACGCCAGGGACGAGCCTCGATGAGATCAAAGGCCCTGATGGATTCCCCAGCGGCAAAAGCAATGATTTTCGCTACGACGGAGTGCCCGGCACACATCAATGGTACGATGGCACACAGCACCCGTGGGAGTTTAAGCGCGTCTGGCATTTCGAGCCCGGCATGGATGACCGCGATCATGTTTACGCTGGTGTGGAAGATGCCGCTTTGTTCGAATCGAAGGACGGGGGAAAGTCCTGGCATGAGCTTTCCGGTCTGCGCAAACACGGCACCGGTCCGAAGTGGCAGCCGGGTGCCGGCGGTATGTGCCTGCACACCATCTTAGTCGATCCAGCTAACGAGAAACGGATCTTCGTCGCTATTTCCGCGGCGGGCGCGTTTCGCAGCGACGATGGTGGCGAAACATGGAAAGCAATCAATCGCGGTCTGCGCTCGCAGTACATTCCCGATCCCAACGCGGAGGTCGGCCACTGCGTTCACCGCATCGCCATGCATCGCTCCCGGGCAGACACGTTGTTCATGCAGAAACATTGGGACGTGATGCGAAGCGATGATGGCGGTGATTCCTGGCGCGAAGTGAGCGGAAACCTTCCCAGCGATTTCGGATTCCCCATCGATGTTCACGCGCACGAGCCTGAGACGATTTATGTCGTGCCGATCAAGAGCGACTCGGAGCATTTTCCGCCAGATGGAAAGCTGCGCGTCTATCGCAGCCGCACCGGTGGAAATGAATGGGAGGAACTGACCAACGGCCTGCCGCAAAAAGATTGCTACGTGAACGTACTGCGCGATGCGATGTGCGTTGACTCACTCGACCCGTGCGGAATCTACTTCGGGACGACCGGTGGACAGGTGTACGCATCGGCCGATAACGGCGATAGCTGGAACGCTATTGTGCGCGACTTGCCGGCGGTGCTTTCTGTCGAAGTGCAAACGCTCCAATAAAATTCGAATATCGACGCGCGAAATTCGGGACAAACTGGAATGAACAAAACAGCAGAGAACGACAACTCTATCGCGCCACCCGCTTGGAGTTTTCGAATTTCGGATTTTGAACATCGTTTCGAGTTTCGGATTGCGAGATTCGAATTTTGAAGATGATTCGCGTTGTTCTTCCGCCACACCTGCGCACGCTCGCGCGAGTAACCGACGAAGTGCAGATCGCTCTTAACGGCAAGGCAACGGTCAAATCGTTACTCGACGCTTTAGAAGAAAACTATCCGATGCTGCGCGGAACGATTCGCGATCACGAGACGTTAAAGCGCCGGCCGCTCGTCCGTTTCTTCGCTTGCGGAGAAGATATTTCACATCAATCGCCAGAGATTTCACTGCCGGATCCGATTAGGACAGGCGACGAACCATTTTTCGTGATGGGCGCGATTGCCGGAGGCTAACGATTGGAAAGCCGCGCGTCCGTGACAGGCGAGCGATTCGCGGCGCGTTTGCGTGGATTCGGTCCGGTCGGAATCATTGCCATCCTCGTTATTCTAGCCGGAAATTTCGTAATTGCGCCGCTCAGCGCAATTCTGGTTTTGATCTGGGCACGGATTTCAAACACGCCGTGGGGCGATCTCGGTTTTGTCCGGCCACGCAGTTGGCCGAGAACAATTGTGATCGGAATTGCCTTTGGTGTCGTCTTCAAATTCATCATGAAAGCGCTGGTCATGCCGCTGTTGGGCGCGCCGCCGATCAACTGGGCTTATCACTTTGTCACTGGAAACCCATCGGTGGTCCCAATGATGATTTTCACGATGATTGTCACGGCTGGTTTCGGCGAGGAAACCTTCTACCGCGGCTGGATGTTCGGGCGGCTAGGCAAGCTTCTCGGCCACAGTCCGACGGCAAAAGCGACAATCGTTTTGATTACATCGATTCTGTTTGCCTCCCTTCATTACTTCGAACAAGGGATAGCCGGGGTGGAACAGGCGATGATTACTGGGCTGGCCTTCGGCTCGATTTTTGCCCTTACCCGCCAACTTTTCCTGCTAATGATCGCGCATGCGGCGTTCGATTTGACCGCGCTCTGGATGATTTACTGCGGATTGGAAACGCGGATCGCCCATTTAATTTTCAATTCGCCATGAGCGAAACATTCGAAAGCAAGCGCGCGCCTGAGCCGGTCGGCGCGTTCCCGCACGCGAAACGTGCCGGCAATCTTCTCTTCCTCTCCGGTATGGGGCCGCGCCGGCGTGGGAGCAAAGAGATTCCAGGAGTGACGTTCGATGCTGCCGGCGCGGTCGTGAGCTATGACATTGAGAAACAATGCCGCGCCGTCTTCGAGAATGTGCGGCTGGTCCTGGAAGACGCGGGAGCGACCTGGAATGACATCGTCGACGTCACCGTTTTCCTTACCGACATGAAAGATTTCCCGATCTACAACCGGCTTTACGCGGAGTATTTCGCTGGACCGGGGCAGCCCAGCCCGACGCGCACCACCGTTGAGGTGAACGCGTTGCCCACGCCCATCGCGATCGAACTAAAAGTGGTTGCGGCACTCAGCCACACCGGGCCGTGACTCGCACGCCTGAGTTTCGGATCATGGCGACGGATCACACCGGGATCACAGTCGCAGATGTTGAACGTTCTCTCCTCTTTTGGCGTGACGTGCTCGGTTTTGAATTTTCCCACCGCACACATCACCGCGGCGCGCTCGCCAGTGAAGTCACCGGTGTCGCGGGCGCGGAAATCCTGCTGGTGGTGCTGAAAGGCTACGGGCACAAGATCGAGCTGTTACAATACCTTGCCCCGGCCGATCGAGAGCAACCCCGGCTTCGCCCGTGCGACCTGGGATCGGCCCACGTCGCTTTTACTGTCGATAATCTCGACGCGGTGCTCGATCGCATTTCTCAATCAGGCTGGCAAGCGGTCGGGCAGCCCCAGACGCTTACCTCCGGGCCAAACGCCGGGAAACACGTCATCTATGCACGTGATCCGGACGGCACGACGATCGAGTTTATGCAACCACCTGCCGGCGGAGAGCCACCGCCGGCAAACTAGAGCAGACCCATGACTTTTTCAGCCGAAGAGGAATTCGCGCGGCAACTGGATGAGGAAGATCCACTGCGCGATTTTCGCGCGCGGTTTCATCTCCCGCTCGGAGACAAGGGCGAGCCGCTGATTTACTTCGCCGGTAATTCACTCGGGCTGATGCCCAAGACCGCTCGCGGCATCGTCGAACAAGAGCTCGACGACTGGGCAGAACTCGGCGTCGATGCCCACCATAAGGCAAAGACGCCGTGGTACACCTATCACGAAGCATTGCGGGAGCCGGTGGCGCGACTCGTCGGCGCGAAGCCGGAAGAGGTCGTCTGCATGAACAGTCTCACAGTCAATCTTCACCTCATGCTGGCTAGCTTCTACCGGCCGACGAATTCGCGCTTCAAGATTCTGATGGAAGAACCGGCGTTCCCCTCCGACACCTACGCGATCAAGACGCAGATCGCGCATCACGGTTTTGACCCCAAGAAAAGCCTGGTGCTGGTGCGGCCAGGTCAGGGCGAGTGGACGGTGCGAGAGGAAGAGATCGAAGCCGCGATGGAGAAGGAGGACATCGCGCTTGTTGTCCTTGGCGGCGTGAATTTTTTCACCGGCCAGCTGTTCGATATCGAGCGCATCACCGAAACAGCTCATCGTCGCGGGATCAGCGTCGGGATCGACCTCGCTCACGCGGCCGGCAACGTGCCACTGGCATTACATGATTGGAAGGTGGACTTTGCGGTCTGGTGTTCCTATAAATATCTCAATGCCGGCCCGGGGGCGGTCGCGGGCGCTTTTGTCCACGAACGACATGCCACTAACACAGCACTACCGCGGCTGGCCGGCTGGTTCGGGAACGATCCCAACACGCGCTTTCGCCTCCATCTCGAACCGGAATTCATCCCGGTGCCATCAGCGGACGGCTGGCAGGTAAGTAATCCGCCCATCTTTGCCATGGCCCCGTTGCGCGCATCGCTGGCGATTTTTGAAGAAGCCGGGGGAATGGAGGCGCTCCGGGCAAAGTCCATCAAGCTTACTGGTTATCTCGAGTTCCTCTTAAGCCGCGATCGCTCCTGCCGTTTCAGAGTGATTACTCCGGCAAATCGAAACGAGCGCGGCTGCCAACTATCGATACTTGTGGACGAGAACGCGAAGAAGCTATTTGAGAGGCTCGAACAATCTGGAGTAAAATGCGATTTCCGTGAACCGAATGTTATCCGGGCCGCTCCCGTGCCGCTTTATAACAGCTTCCACGAAGTGTGGCGGTTCGCTCAACTACTTAACTAAGCCGGCCGAGGCTAGTGCAGTAGCTCGCGGACGCAGGTTATCAGCCCTTCCACCGGAAAAGGTTTCACCAGATACTTCACCTCATTCCTTTCCAGGAAATGTCTGATGTGAGGATCGGTCGCGAAACCAGTAATGAAAATGAAGAAATCTGATAAGGCCGGGCGGATGTCGCGCACTTTGAGATAGAAGGCGTCGCCACGCATGCGCGGCATCTTCAGATCACAAATGACCGCGTCGTACTGGTGCGCTTTGACCTTTACAATCGCTTCTTCACCATCAAACGCGACGTCGACAAGAAAATTTTCCTCCGCCAGAATCCACTGGAGGGCGGAGGCGAGCTGGCGATCATCATCCACTACCAGGATCGCTTTTAGCTCCAGAGATCGCTTGCCATCTGATTGGTGATCGGAACGCATGTTTGATCCTATTCCAGCAGCCGTGGTGCCATAAGGCTGCGCGAGTGCCGCTTCCTCCGATTAAAAACAGCGCTTCCTATTTGCCTCAGACTGAAGTAATCCAACCATCCATGAAGTATCTCATTATCATTGTTCGGGTGTTGCTTGGGCTGCTTTTCGTTTTCTCCGGGTCTGTGGTGTTGCTGCACCTTGCGCCGATGCCGCCGATGCAAGGCGACGCCGGCGCTTTCATGGGCGCAATTGTTCGCAGTGGCTATATCTACCCCATCGCCCTGCTTGAGCTTGTGGGTGGATTATGCCTGCTCATCCATCCGCGGTTCGTCGCCTTGGGATTGACCTTGCTCGGTCCCATTATCGTCAACATCGTTCTCTTCCACATTTTCCTCGACCGCAGCGGCCTGGCCATCGGCGCCGTGGTTGCGGTGGCATCGCTTTTCCTGCTTTGGGTTTATCGCTACAAATTCCCGGCCATCTTCGAAGTGTAGCTTCTGAAGCGATTACAGCTAACTACTCCCACTTACTCATTACGGCGCGAGTTTCTTCCACTCCTGCCTGCCAGATCTTCATCATTTCCGCATCATCGCGCTGATAATAGCCGCCGTAGTTTCCATCCTTGAGATACTCGCGCACTTGCCCTGGGACCAACTGGCGCAGGCGGGCATGATCGATCATTGGCTTTTGTTCTGATGGCATGATCACCCCAGCGAGCCGGGTCCACGGAAAGTTTTCCATCCAGGAGGCGTGTGAGGCGTGGCAGTCGATTGCTTCTACCTGCGCCCGCGTCTGCGGGGCTTCCCACCAGTTGTGAACTTTGATTCGCACCTTTGCCTGATCTGCCATCCATTCTGCGGCAAGCGAGTGCACTGGTGTGTTCCCGCCGTGACCGTTGACGAGAACAATGCGGCGAAAACCCTGCTCCGCCAGCCCATCGAGTATATCGCGAACTACTTCCAGGTAATTGGCAACCCGCAGCGTGATTGTTCCCGGAAAAGCGCGAAAATACGGAGTGATGCCGTAAGCCAGCGCGGGGAAAACCGGAATCGCGAGCGGCTCTGCCGCTTCTACCGCGATTCGCTCGGCCAGAATAGTATCGGCGGCCAAACTGAGATAGGAATGCTGCTCAGTGCTGCCGAGAGGTAAAACGCAACGATCGTCTCGTTGCAGATACTCTTCCATCATCATCCAGTTCATCTGATCCACGCGCATTGTCAGCTCCCCGAACGAATGATGCGAACGATAGCCGCAAAAGGTCTAGTTCGATAACGACTTCGGGGCTCCTGCGCAAGAGAGCTAAAAAAAATGAGCCGCGCCGCGATGCACGCCCGCAGCCACGGCTCGAGGCATGGCTACTACTCTACTGCGAAGAATCCGGCAGGGAGAACGGCCATTGATTCCGCCATGCCCTGACTGGAACGAAACGTTCTCGTCAAGGCCGGTGGGCTGCACGGCGGTTTAGAGCCACCGTGCAGCTACCCTGATTAGCGATTCCGAGTGGTTGTGCTACTCAGCGTCTTACTGCTCTGCGCTGAAATTCCCCTGCCACCCTTCGCGTCCTTATTCGGCTTAAGATCACGCACATTCACTTTCTTTTTCTTTTGGTCTGCCATAATACCTTTCTTTCTTGTTTATTTTTGTTTTCGGGTTGTGTCAGTCGCGCCGAAGAGCTGCTGTCCGCCGGTCACCTTCTTGTCTGGAATAAGGTCATCCAGGCGGATCAACTTCTCTTTCGAAGGCTTCTGCCGCTGAGCTCCACGCTCCCCGGGTTCGGCGTCCTTTTTTTCCTTCGATGAACTCACGCCTGCCCCTTTATCACGATCCGTGCCAAGACCTTGAAGCAGTGACTTAACGGCTATTCGAAGGAATCGTTAACGGCTTTGCTTGCGCCGCTTACGGCAGATAAGACCTCAACTCTGGGCTCGATCTTCGCTCATCAAAAGCGGCCGAATAACGGACTCATTTTTAGTCCAAAGAGCGCAAATTTGAGCTCAATGGACCAGTTTTAATCCACCGCGTGCAAATGCCGGCTCAGCGTCGCTCGCGAAATCCCGAGCATGCGCGCGGTGCGGCGCTGATTTCCATTCGCCTGCTTGTAAACAAAGCGCACATGACGCCGCACCGCGCTCGCCAGCGTCAGGTCGCCGCTCACGTGGTTGTCCACGGAGCTATTCCGTGGCGCTGCCGGTGCCGTCGCTATTCGCTCGCTCGCCTCAATATCAGGCGGAAAATGGACATGCTCTGGCATGATCACTTTCCCATCGCAGAACAAAGTCATGGTGCGCACGGTGTGACTTAGTTCACGCAAATTTCCGCGCCAATCGTGCGCGAGCAATCGATCCATCGCCGCGGGATGAATGGCGGTGATTTGTTTGCCCTGACGCAGGGCCGAAGCCTTCAGCTCATTCGCGATGAGCGCGGGCAGCTCTTCGCGCCGGTCGCGCAGCGCCGGAATGAGAATCGTTAGCCCGGTGAGCCGATGGTAAAGGTCTTCGCGAAATTTCTGCTGCCGCACTCGCTCGCGCAACGAAACATTAGTGGCAGAAATGATCCGGGCATCTGTCTTTAACATTCGCTCAGAGCCAAGTCGCTCAAATTCGCCATACTCGAGCACGCGCAGTACCTTGACCTGGGCCAGCGGACTCATGTCGGAAATTTCATCGAGGAAAATTGTTCCGCCATTGGCCAGCTCGAATTTCCCTTTCACCGTTTGCTGCGCGCCGGTGAAGGCGCCTTTCTCGTGGCCGAAAAGCTGGCTCTCAAGCAGCGTATCGCTCATGGCCGAAGCATTGAAGGCGATGAAGGGCCCTCGCGCGCGCGCGGAGGAATTGTGAATGGCGTGCGCGAGCAGCGTTTTACCGGTGCCGGTTTCGCCGAGCAGAACAATTGGCACATCGGATTTCGCAGCCAGCTTCGCCAGCTCGATGCAGCGGGCCATGGCGGCATTGGTGGTGCGCAAATCTTCCACTTTCAAGTTTGAGAGATGCGGTTGCATGACTAGTCGCGCACGCCTTCGCGCAGCTGCCTGAGAGGCTCAAACGCGTACTCGATCAGGGTGCGGCTGCCGACGCGAATTCGCGCTTCGCCCTTCATTCCGGGCTTCAAGGCGAGCCGGCGGTGATTGGCATTCACATCGATGGAAGCGAGGGCGACGAAATGCGGCCCGTTCGTCGCGCTTACGGCCGAAGGACTCACCCAATCGAGCGTTCCCCTGAGCGCGCCGTAGCGTTGATAAGGGAATGCTTCCAGGAAAAAACGTATCGGTTCGCCCACCTTGATTTTCGCCAGGCTGCTCTCATTCAACGCCAGCTTCGCCATCGGCTTGGAGTCCGCGCGCGCAAGCTGGCAAAGCTCCTGACCACTTTGAACCACGCTTCCGGCGCTGCGTTGCGCCATCGAGATCACCACCGCGTCGTACGGTGCGCGCACCGTCAACATGTTCTGCTCAGAGTTTTCCAGGCCTGATTTTAAAGCAGCCAGCTTCATCTTTAACTTCTGCACTTCTCCTGCTTCCTCGGCGCGTTTGCGAGCGTGCTCATTCTCGAGCTGCTGCCGTTCCAGCTTCACCTGCTCGAGCGTCCGCTGCGCCACCGCCTGATCTTTTTCCGCGCCGGCCGATTCCATCCGCAGCCGGATCAAGTCCACTTGGGAAAAGCCGCCGCTCTTGGAGAGCTTTTCCAGTCGCGTTAACAAATCGCGATTGCTGCTCGCCTGCTTTTCGCGAAAGCGCAGCTCACTTTCGGCCTGGGCCACCTGCGCGCTTTTGATGTCAGCTTCCGCCGCGTAAGCCTCATCCATTTTCGTCAAGGTCAGCTCGTGCGTGCGCAAATCTTCGCTCAAGGTCCGCATCTGCGTGTCCCAATCCCGGATCTCATCGGAGCGCAACACGAAGAGCTCCGCTCCGGTCGCAACCGTTTGTCCTTCCGAAACGGAGACGCGGTGCACCGTGGCCAAGCGCGGCGATTGGATGGGGTCGGCGCCTTCACGCGGCACCAGCACGAAAGATGCATTTTCGGTTTCGGGAAAATGGATCATGACCGCCGCGATGAGGCCGAGGACGAAAAGCGCGATCAGCCACCATGCGAGCAAACGCAGAATCTTCGGCGGCGGATCCTGCGGCAGCATCTCCGATTCCAGCTCCAGTGAATTGCTCGCGAAGGATTCCGCGCTCATCCGCTCACTCCCATCTGCTGGCTCGAAAGATAAAAATACAACCCGCGCTGCGCCATCAGCTCGTCGTGATTTCCAATCTCGGCCACGCTCCCTTTCTCCAGCACTACGATTGAATCGGCTTCGCGAATCGTGCTCAACCGGTGCGCGATCGCGATGGTGGTTCGCCCGGCCATGATGCGGCCGAGATTATTTTGTATGGCGCGCTCCGATTCGGTATCCAGCGCGCTCGTTGCTTCGTCGAAAATGAGCACCGCCGGATTATTGTAGATGGCCCGCGCGATGGCGATCCGCTGCTTTTGCCCGCCCGAAAGCGCCAGGCCCGATTCGCCAATCTTCGTCTCGTAACCCATGGGCAGCCGCATGATGAAATCGTGCGCGGCGGCAGCCTGCGCCGCGGCCAGAACGCGGTCCAGATCGGGCTCGGGATCGCCAAAGGAAATATTGCGCGCGATCGTTTCGTTGAACATGTGATTTTCCTGCAGGACCATCCCGATGTGGCGGCGCACGTCGCGATAGTTCAGGGTCTTCATGTCCACATTGTCGAAGAAGATGGTTCCTTCCGTCGGCTCGAGCAGACCTGCGATCATCTTGATCAAGGTCGTTTTGCCGCAGCCGCTGCGACCCACGAAGGCAATCATCTTTCCCGGCGCGAGATCGAGCGTGATGTTAGTCAAAATGTTCGGTGCTTCCGGCCCGCCGTAACGGAAGCTGACATTGCGCAATTGAATGCGGCCTTCGAGACTATGCACCGGAATTAAGCGTGAACGGTCGCGGCCCTGCTCCGGCTCGTGCTCGAAAATGTCGTTCAACCGATTAATGAGAACGGTGGCCAATTGCAGATTATCCCAGACGCCCAGCGTGCGAAGGATCGCACCGTAAGCGATGGCGGTGAGTGAGCTGAACGCGACGAAGCCGCCGACGCTGAGATTTCCATTGATCACCTGGGTGGCGCCGACCCAGAGAAAAATCGCGGTGGACAACAAGCCGATAGTCTGAAGCACGCTGTCGTAGGACATGACGACGAAGGTCGAGCGGAACATCTTCTTCGAGACGGAGAGGAATTCGCTCAGCATGGCGTCGCGAAAGACAGATTCGGCCGCGGCCGCTTTGACGGCTTCGATTCCCTTGATGGCATCGATCTGGTGCGAGCTGTATTTGCCCTGGCTTTCTTCCACGTCGGCAAAAAGCGGTCGCAGCACCCGGAGGGAAAAATACATCAGCCCGAGGTAGAGCGGGGTGGTGGCGAGGAAGGCCAGTGCCAGCCAGCCGCTATAAAGAAACATGAGCGCGATCGCGCCAAGCAGATGCACCATCGCAAGCAGCGCGCCGATTCCATTTTGCACAGCGAACTGTCGCACCTGTCGCGCGCCATCGAGCCGGCGCTGAATGTCGCCCGTGCGCCGGCTGGTGAAATAACTCATCGGCAGCGACAGAAGTTGGCGGCTGAGGAAATCGAGAATGGAGGCGTCTAGCCGCACCGCGGCAAAAGCGAGCAGATATTCCTGGGCGATCGCGGCCAGTTGCACGAAGACGATGGCCGCGACCATGCCGAGCACGACGGTCTTGAGGAGACCGATGTCGTTTTCCACGATCACCTTGTCCACGACCATTTGCGTGAAAACGGGAAAGAGCAGCTCGAGGAAGCTCACTGCCACCGCCAGCCCCAGCACTTGCAGCAAAATGCGTTTGAACTTGGCCAGGAACGGCCAGACCCAGGCCATGCTCGATTTGCTCTCCGGCGCTTTCTCAAAGGCGATGGTGTAATCAAAGAGCGCGGCATAGCCCGACCATTTCTGCTCGAACTCCTTGCGTGGGATCTTGCGCAAACCGACGGCCGGATCGGCCACGCGCACCTGCTCCAGCTGCACATCGTAGAGCACCATCCAGTGGTTGCCTTCCCAATGCACGATGGCTGGCAGCGGCATCAGGGGCAGATTGCGCAAGGAAACTTTCAGAGCCCGCGCCGCCAGGCCGAGCTCGTTCGCCGCGCGGCAGAGCGCTTTCAAACTCGTGCCGTCGGTCGCGGTGTGACACAGCTGCCGAATGCGCGAAAGTGAAACTTTGCGGCCGAAATGACGGCAGATCATTCCCAGGCTGGCCGCGCCGCAATCCATCTCGTCGATCTGCTGGATGTGCTCGAACTTGCGGATGCGCTTTTCCTTTTTGCGGAAGTGGCCTTCGTCGTCTTCGAAAGGGGCGGTGCCATCGCGTTCTCGCTCTTTTCCATCGAGCGCGGTCTTGTCGTGCACACGCGCTTCGGCCGGGATCAACTCCTCCGTGAAATCGAGCGGAATGCGCGCTTCCGTTTTCGCCTGGTATTGCGCCAGCCGCTCCTCCAGGAGCTGACCGAACTCGGGATAGCTTTGTTTGAGATTGCGCACCGCGTCGGGAGGCAGCGCCAGCAGATCGCAATCCGAGTACGCCTCCACCGATGCCGCGCGCGGCGAGCCATTCAAAATGGAAAGCTCACCAAAGAAATCGCCGTCGCGATAAAACGCCAGGTTGCGCTGGGCGCCGTTGTTCTGGATGAAAGCGCGGGCGCGTCCTTTCTCCAGAATGTACATGGGACCGGCGGCGTCTCCTTCTTTGATGATGAGATTACCTTTTTCGAATCTCACCCGCTCCAATTTCTCAATGACACTGCGCAAGGCGGGCGTAGGCAGCCGCCCGAAGTTGCTGAATTCATAGAGGAAACTCTGCAAGGCGCGCGCGCGCCGCGTCGTCTGGACGTACTCCTTCAGCTCGGGAACGCTTTCCGTGAGCGCGAGAAAGTCGGCGCGATCCAATCGCAGCACTTCCGTCGATGTGCTGCACCGCACCGTGGCCGAACGGGTGCCGCCTTCGGAGAGCGCGGCTTCCCCGAAAGCGTCTCCCGGACGCAGCGTCGCGAGCACGATCTCCTCGCCATTGTTGGCGCCGGTCTTGACCACACGGGCGCGGCCCGAGATCAAAATGTAAAAGGCGTTCGCGGCATCACCCTGTTTCACGATGAGATCGCCGAAATCGTATTGCTCTTCGCGCAGGAGAGGCCGGATTTTGTCGAAATGTTCGTCTGGTAAAAAGCGGAACATCTCGCTCCGGCGCAACAAATCGAGATCTCTGGTCTTCATTCTTCGCTCGCGGTTTGAAGCAATCTCCAGTCGATGTGTTTGCTAACGAGATGCGAAAAATGGCGGCGGGTGATTTGCTGAGTCAGTCGCTCCCGCACCAGCGCATCAGTCAGGTGCGGCTCAGCGCGCGATGCGACACGGCAGACCTCGAAACCATCCTCCCGCGCCACCGGCCCGAGCAAGGCACCGGCTCCGACGCTGAGAAAACTCTGTTGCTGTTCCGCCGGCAAATCCTCGAGCAAAACCTCACTGCGCCGGAATGGATAACGGCTTTCCTCGGCGATTTCGCTCATCTCCATTCCATCGCTGCGCACGCACGCGATCACCTCCGCGGCTGCGTCACGGGAATCCACCTCAATCGTCTCCAGCTCAAAACGAGTGAGATTTAACTGCATCGCGAGCAATTCGCGCTCGAGCGCTTTCTCATCTACGGCGGAGGCGAGTCGCCGCTGAAACGCCGCTCTCGCCGCCAGCATTTCATCCAGCCATGCTTCACTCCGGCCGATCTGCTCCAGCCATGCGTGCAAGTTTTGGATTTCGGCGCGCGCGACGAATTGCTCCCGCTCGGCAGCGATGTCGACCTCCTCTTTTTCCTCAGCGAGCGCGGCAAGCTGAAAGCTCATCTGTTCAGCTAATCGATCGAGTTCGCCCGAGAGTGTCAGATCAATGAGAAAAAGATCTTTATCTTCTAAGGCGGCGCTGAAGTAGGAGTGCTTCGGCCCGGCGATTTTGCCTTTGTAAGTCCTGGCCCAGTATTGTCGTCCAAAATAATCGCCGAATTCACTTAAGGTCAGGGCGCGATCGGTCAGCCAGCGCTCAGTCTCCTCCGCCGTGATCAGGTCGTGCTGGTAACGAAAAGCGACCGCGGCCTCATCTACGGCGGTGTCATCAATCTCAAGCGCTTCTTCGTTAGCGCGCCGATCGCACTCGAGCGCGTGCAGAAAATCTCTCCACAAGACTCCAAGCTCGCCTTGCACGAGCGCCCAATCGATCACCTCGAGAGCGGTCACTTCCCTTTCCCCTCGCGAAAAGATGACGCGTTGCTCGCGCGCAGCGGGCGCGCCGCTCGAAACATTTTCTTCCTGCGCCGGTAAGCTCAACGTGATTGTGCGAAGTACCCAGCGGCGTCTGGCATCAGCTCACTGTGTTGGGGTTCGGCTTGTGCAAGTTCCCGCCGAGGATTCACCCTAACGTTGTCTCAAATTTAGGCCAAAAGCGTCAATAGTTTACTTTTCGTTCGCGCAGCCGAAGGCCAACTCTTTTTTGCGGCGGCGCGCAATGCTTTAGCTCCGGGCGGAAGCGATCTCGTTCAGCGCGGCCTGAAGCCGCTCGACGTTCACCGGTTTAATCAGATGATCGATGAAGCCGACGGCGCGACTTTTTTCCAAATCTTCCTCCATGCCAAAGCCGCTCAGCGCGATCCCCGGAATATGCTGGCGGGTGTTGATGTCTGCCATCAACTCGTGGCCGCTGGCGTCGGGCAAACCAATGTCAGTGACGAGGAGGTCGAACCGCGACTCAGCGGCGAAACGACGCGCTTCCTCCGCTGTCTCGGCGCAAACTACTTCATAACCGAGACGCCGCAGGAGCGCTCCTAAAGTCGTCACGGTGTCGGTGTGATCATCGACGAGCAGGATGCGCAGATGAGCGCGAGGGTCGGGCGCGGCGGTTTGGCTGTCAGCAGCCGGTCCGGTTTCACTGGCGCGCGGCGCCGGGACCGTAGCTAACGAGATGCGGATGATTGTGCCACGGTTGCGCCCCGGGCTTGTCGCTTCCATTTCTCCTTCGTGCGCTTCAACGATGGCGCGCGAAATAGCGAGCCCGAGACCAAGGCCGCCGTGACCGGCCTGCACACGGCGCACTCCCTGTTCGAAAGAGTTAAAGACGCGCGGCAGGAAGTCTGGCTCGATGCCGATGCCGTTGTCACTGAACTCGAGAATCAAACGGCCGCCTTCGTTAAGCGAGCGAATGTGAATAGCGCCGCGTTCGGGCGTGAACTTGATGGCGTTCTTAATGATGTTCCAGAAGACTTGCATCAGGCGCGAGTCATCACCGCGCACGAAGCGCTCAGACGCGCTCAAATCGAGGTGCAAGCGCAATTCCTTGGCGCCGATCTCGGGCCGAAAAATGTCCAGCGCGCGCATAAGAGAGGCGTGCACGTCGACACTGGCCAGGTCGAGATTGATCTTGCCTTTGGTGATGGCGGAAAGGTCCAGAATGTCGTCAATGAGGCGGGCCTCGAGCTCAACGTTGCGGCGAATGATATCGAGCGTGTCTTTCAATTCGCCGTTGCCATTGACCTGCTGCCCGAGCAGTTCCACACCTGCGAGCACCGGTGTGAGTGGGGTGCGTAATTCGTGCCCGAGCATGGCCAGGAATTTATCCTTGGCCTTGTTGGCTGCTTCAGCTTCGGCGCGAGCAGCGCGTTCGCGCACAAGTTTCTGCTGCTGCTCTTCGGCGCGTTTGTGGCCGGTGATATCGCGAAACACCGCGACCGCGCCGTGAATGGTGCCATGCTCGTCGCGCAATGGCCGCGCCGTCACATCCACCCAGCTCCCTTCGCTGTTACTGCCGTGTTTAATAAAGATGACCTGCTCATCAATGCTTTCGCCTGCCACCGCGCGCGCCGTGGGCAACTCTTGCGCAGGCACCCGCGTCACCTTGTCTTCGCGATAAAATCCGCAGTCTTCGGCACAGTTCTGCGGAAGGTCTTCGTCCTCGCGGAGGCCGAGCATGCGCCGGGTTGCGGGATTCGAGAGCAGGGAATGCCCGTCGCGATCGACCACGAGGAGGCCGTCGCCCATGTTGCTCACGATCAAATTGAGCACCTTAGTCTGCTCGATGAGGGCCTCATTGGCGGCGCGAAGAACAGCCGGCCCGGGGATATGCAAAGCTGCCGGGATTAAACGAATGAGCAGAATGGCCGTCGGAACCGATGCGATCGCGGTGATCGCTTTCACGATTCCAGCAATCCAGTAGTACGGCTTCCACAAGGTGATGATCTCCATCACGTGAGTCATGCCGCAGGCGACAATGAAGATGCCGAAGCAAACGAACATCCAGTTGAACGGGAGATCGCGCCGTTTCCGAACGAAGTCAATGAGTGTGAATGGGATGGTGAAGTAAGCGGCCGCGATGAGGAAATCGGAGATGAGATGGAGACGCATCAGGCCCGGGTCCCACAGGTAGCAATGGCCATGGGGCATGAAGCCATCAGCACTGAAAAGGGCGTGTAGAAAGTCCATGCGCAGGTCAGCCCAGGACGTTGACAGCGCGTAGGTTGTGACGCCAGCTCAACCGATTACCTCGGACCGAGAGTAACACACTGGCCTTGTTACGCAAATTCCGCGCCATCGCGCTATTTGTGTGCGACGCTGATAATTGCGCGCGCCGTCCTCCTAAGCGAAAGGTCGTGCCGAGTGTTTGAAGTCACCTCCACCTACCAAGTCACGATCGCGGCGGAAGAACAGCGCTCAAGTTGAAAAGCAGGAGCACATCCATTATCTACTCGCAATGAAGTTCATCCGTTTCACCTTGCCGATTGCGCTCGCGGCCGCGGCGCTGCTGACTGGTTGCCAGACGGCGCCCACAAGTGGCGGCCCATATCATGTCACCGCTTACAAGCCGAGCGATCCTTCCAAAGTGCGGGTGAAAGTTTCCCTTTCCAAACAGAACGTCTACGTCATGGAAGGCGACCGATGCCTCATGGCTGTCGCCTGCTCGGTCGGTATCCCGTCAAAGCCTACGCCCAAAGGAAACTTCACCATCTATCGCAAAGAAGAAGACAAGCGCTCCGGCTCCTATGGTTTTCGCGTTCAAGGCAGCCGCGTCATTCCGGCCGAAGCAGGCCAGAATATCCCAGGCAGGTATGTCGGTTATCCAATGGGATTCTGGTGCGAGTTCGCGCCCGCCTACGGGTTCCACCAGGGTTTCGTGCATCCAGTGCCGCGCTCGCATGGATGCATTCGCCTAAAGGGAGAAGCCGCGCCGAAATTTTACGCGCTCGTGCGCATCGGGACTCCGGTGAACATTGCCAACACGCAGCCGGAAGACGCGACCATCGGGCCAAAGGTGCAGCGAGTGGATGACTCGCGGGCGCCTGATCCTGACCCGCACATTTCCGTCACCTCAGCCGCATTCGAAAAACCGGCGGGTCCGCTTCTGGAATAGTACGCGCGGCGGAAGGCCGCCTGGATTTGTGAGCACGAACCTCATCTCAAGCGGCACCACGGCGCGGGAAAAAGTGAACCTCCGGCGGCCGGACATCATGCTTGCGGTACAGGAGCAGGTGGAGTCGCATTACCGCAGCGACATCGTGGACAAGGTGCGGCGACGTGGCGGCATTATCTCGGTAGGCGACTTGACGGTGCGGCTGGCGAAGCAGTTTGGATTTTGCTACGGGGTGGAGCGCGCCATCGACCTGGCTTACGCGGCGCGCAAAGTTTTTCAGGACCGGCGCTTATTCATCGTCGGGGAGATCATTCACAACCCGGAAGTGAACGAGCAGATTTCTTCACTCGGTATCAAGAACCTCACCGGCCGCAACAAACAGGCCGACATTTCCGACCTCAAGCCAGACGACGTTGTCATCGTGCCGGCTTTCGGGACCGAGGTTGCCACTTTGGAGCAAATCAAGAGTCGCGGCTGCCAGATCGTGGATACCACTTGCGGCGACGTCATGAGCGTGTGGAAACGGGTGCGCAAGTATGCCAGCGAAAGCGTCACCTCCATCATCCACGGCAAGGCCGAACACGAGGAAACCAAAGCAACCAGCTCACGCGCACTCGGCAGCGGCACCGGACACTACCTCGTCGTCCTCACTCTCGCTGACACCGATTACGTTTGCGATTACATCCGGCACGGCGGCGACAAGCAGGCGTTTTTGGAGAAGTTTCGCGGCGCCTACTCGCAAGGATTTGATCCCGATGTGCACCTGCGAACCATCGGCGTGGCCAACCAGACCACCATGTTGCGCGGCGAGACCGAGGAAGTACAAAGACGGATCCGGCAGGCCATAACCGACCGGGACGGCCCTGAGGAAGCGGCAAAGAACTTTCGTTTCTTCGACACCATCTGCGGCGCCACCCAGGAACGTCAGGACGCCTTGCGGGAGCTACTCGACGTGCAGATGAATCTCCTGCTCGTAGTAGGCGGATACAATAGCTCGAACACATCCCACCTTGCCGAGATGGGTGAAGAGAAATTGCCCACTTACTTTGTCCTTAATGCTTCCCGCCTGCTTTCGCCTGCCGAAATCAAACACTACGATTTACATCAGAAGCGCGAAGTCATCGCGCGAGACTGGCTGCCTTCCGGCCTCGTTGTCGTTGGCATCACCGCCGGCGCCTCCTGTCCAAATAACCTCATCGAAGAAACATTGATCCGGCTTTTCGAGCTTCGCGGAATTTCGCGAGAGCAGCTCGAAGCAGCGGCCTGATCAGCTAGACTGGAATAGTCGCCGCGTTCCGGTAATCGCCTTCGTCAGTCGTTAGATTTTAGCAGTCGTTAGCTGCCCGGTGTTGGATTGCGATTCGGAAATGGCGGAACTGGCGGAAGTTCGTAGCGTTTGGTCTTGAGTTCTTCCTCTATCTCCTGAATGCCGCGGTCCAGTTGCTGGTCTTCTCCCCGGAATTCTTTGGCCGGATCGTTATCTACCACAATGTCGGGATCAACACCATGCCCTTCGATGACCCACTCCTTGCCCTGCTTTGAATAAGGGGCGAACTCAGGCTTAAAGAACTGCCCGCCATCGATCAAGGGAAGCGAATTGCGAATGCCGATGACTCCACCCCAGGTGCGCTTTCCAATAAGCTTTCCCAGCCCGAGCGCTTTAAAGCGATAGGGAAAGATGTCGCCGTCGGAAGCGGAGAACTCATTGCAGAGCGTGACCATCGGTCCGATGAAGGTCTGAGGCGGGTTTGTTTGCGGCACGCCGTTGCGGGCAATCTCGACCATGACAAGGGCGCGGCGAAGCCGCTCGATGATCAGTGGTGAGACAAATCCTCCGCCGTTGCCACGCACATCTACGATAAGCGCTTTCTTGTGAATCTGCGGGAAGTAGAGCTTGGTAAACTCGTTCAACCCCGGGCGTCCCATGTCCGGTATATGAAGGTAACCTACTTCGCCATTGGTCTTCTTGCTTACATAATCGATGTTCTTTTGCACCCAGTCCAGATAGTAGAGGGGCGATTCGTCAGCTACCGGAACAACGGTGACATCGCGCGCGCCATCATCGGTCGGCTTTGAATTCACACGCAAAACGACCTGTTTATCTGCCGCGCCTATCAGTGCGTCATAGAGGTTTGGTAGCTGAGATACCGGTGTTCCATTGATCGCCACGATGTATTCGCCTGGCTTGACGTTGACGCCCTGCATCGTCAGCGGCGAGCGCGTGTGTTTGTCCCAGTTTTGCCCGGGAAGAATTCGATCGATGCGATACGTTTTACTCCCAGGATCACGGGAGAGCTGGGCCCCGAGTAGTCCGAGTTTGATTCGCGGCGTCTCCGGGCGCTCGCCCCCACCCACGTAGGTGTGTCCATTGTTTAGCTCGGCAATCAGCTCGCCAAGCAGATAGGTGAGGTCATTGCGATGATTAACAAAGGGCAGCAGCGCGGCGTACTTGTCCCTCATCGCCTTCCAATCGACTCCGTTCATGTTGGGCGCGTAGAAAAAGTCCCGCATTTGCCGCCAGCACTCGAAGTAGATCTGGTTCCACTCGGCATGATGATCTACCATGACGTCCAGGCCCGTTAACTTCAGCTCGTGATCCTTGGTTTCGAGCTTGTCCTTCGGCAGCTCGATGATGGCATAGTCTTTCTTGATCTTGACCAGCATCCTCTTGCCATCGTCCGAGATTTGATAAGCGTTGACCTCGCCCAGAACAGTTTCCTTGCGATCGTCCAGGCTGTAAGAACAAAGATGCGCTTTCCTGTCCTGACCATCATTCTCTTCTTCATCTTCGCCCTGGTCATCCGCCACGGTCCGGCGCAGGTAAAAAATGCGGTCATTAATCATGCGAATATCGCTATAGTTGCCTGGCATGACCTCGATTGCCGAAATGCGATCATGGATCCCGTCGAGGTCGACCTTTACTGTGACCGGTTTCTTCTTTAGCTCTGGCGCGGCCGCCGTCGGGCTCGGGGACGGTGATTTCTTCTCCGCCTTCTTTTCTTCGCCTTTCTTTTCAGCTTCTTCCTTCTCTTTTGCTTTGGCACGCTTTTCCTCGGCCTTGCCTACTTCGTCACTTCTCGGCCCCAGTGGCGGCTCGGTCTCTTTCGCCAACGTAACAAGATAGACCCGTTCCATGTCGAGATAGACGTTCTCGAACTCTTCATCGCCAAAAGTTGGCTTGAAGTCGCGCGCCGAGGCGAATAGGAGATATTTCCCATCATCGCTAAAAGAGACATTGCCTGAGCCATACCACTCATCGGTGACGGCACTTTGTTTCTTATCTGACGTCGAGTAGATATAAACCCTGGGCAGACCATTCTCTTCCGGACGGGCCCAGGCGACCCACTGACTGTCGGGCGACCAATCGTACGACTGAATCTCGCCCCACTTGTCCTGATCTATCTGAGTAACAGCTCTTGTTCCTACATCAACGTAACGGAGCCGCTGCAACCGATCAGCCCAAAGCAGCTTCTTACTATCAGGCGACCAGATGGGCCGATAGTAGTAGGTATCGGCCCCACTCGTTACCTGCGTCGGCTGTCCTTTTCCGTCCTGGGACCGAACATACAGCTCGTTCTCGCCGGTAGCGTCGGAGTTGTAGGCGATCCACTTCCCGTCCGGCGACCAGACCGCATCGCGCTCATGAGCGTTAGAGGTCTTGCTCAGGTTGCGCGGCGCGCCTTCCTTCATGGGCACCGAGAACAGGTCGCCGCGAGCGACGACGATGGCGCGCTCGCCGTCCGGGGCCAGGTTGACGGACTCGTTGTGCTTGGATGCATCGATAAAGGAAGAGCGACCGGAGGCGAAATCTTCCCTTATTTCTATGGGCACGGGCGCCGCCTGGCCGGTTGCGAGATCATAGCGCCAGATATAGCCAGCTTGTTCGAAAACGATGGAGTCCTTGCCGATGGATGGGAACTTGATATCGAAATCCTTGAAGTGAGTAAGCTGCTTCAGCTCCTTGCTCGCCAGATCGATGGAAAACAAGTTCAGTCGCCCATCTCGATCCGAGGCGAAGTAGATGTGATTGTCTCCTCCCCACATCGGACAAATGTCCTGCGACGGGTCGTTAGTGAGGTTCTCCGTCGTGCCATTCTTAAAGTCGTAGATCCAGATATCATCGGCCATTCCTCCACGATAATGTTTCCAGGTGCGGAACTCGCGAAAGACGCGATTAAAGGCCATCTTGGAATCGTCGGGCGAAAAGGAGACAAAGCCGCCACGCGGAACGGGTAATTGCTGAGGCAGCTCTGCATCCATGCCGACAGTAAATAGCTGGCCGATGAAATCATTGAATGACTTCATGCGGGAGCGGAACACGACAAGTGGTTTCGTATTCTCCCACGTCATGACCAGATTATTTGGACCCATTCGGTCGGAGATATCGTCCCGGCCGAGAGTAGCTGAAGTAGTTAACCGCTTGGGAACTCCACCTTCAGCCGGGATGACGTAGACTTCGGTATTTCCGTCGTATTGCGAAGTAAAAGCGAGCTGCCCGCCATCGGCGGAGAAACGCGGGAATGAAGAGTAGCCCGGCCCGCTGGTCAGGCGCCGGGCGACACCGCCATCTTTGCCGACGGTATATAACTCTCCGGCGTAACAAAAAACGATCTGGCTCCCGTTAGTCGTGGGAAAGCGCAGGAGCCTGGTGGTATTAGGGAGGCTCTGCGCGAAAACGAATGCAGCCGGACAAAGCAGAAGGACGGTAAAGCGGGCCAGAATGCGCATAGGACGGATACCCTGCGCGGTTTATAGCTAGAGGCAATCGCGATTTCGCAGATCGACTCAATGCCGGTTGCCACCGCGCTATCCCACTTCTTCTGACCTTGCGCGCTAAAAGTTCAACGCAGCAATCATTGGCCGTATCGTCAAGCCAACCATGCTGGCAGACCGGACCCGCGCGGTCATTTATTGTGCGTGGCGGCATCGCGCAGTCGGGGTCCCGTTTCGTAGCGCCCGGCGCGCGATCCCGGGTCGAAGGATGAGCGCACTGCGCGTCATTACTCTGTCGTCGTCCGCCGAGCTGCGTTGAGCGAACCGGCCGAGTTTCGGGGCGGAAGGCCGCCCGTCATTCAGCTCGTTTTGGTCGCGTCGCGCAATTGTTTGATACGATCGTGCGCGCTCTTCACCGCAGTAAACTGGCGCGAGATAAGGTCGCGAACGGGCGAGGAAAGCTCCTCCTTCTCCATGGCTTCGCGATATTCCTTCACGGCCGAGTCCTCCCCACGCTCGCATTCGGCAAGAATGGCATGGTCATCCTTGCTCGTGATGGCGGACTTCAAGTTGATCCAGGTGCGATGGAGCGCGCCGGCGGTGCTGCTGCTATCCTCGGGCTTATCTTCGCCGAGCGCGATCGCTTCGCTTTGCAATTCGCCGGCAAAACGCGAACGCTGCAGTGAGTATTCGTTAAAGAGCGACTTCAGCGCCGGATCTGCGACCGCTTCGGCGGCCTGGCGGAATCCCTCCTGGCCGTCCTTGAGCGTTTCGATGAGGCTGTTGATGGTGGAAATAATTTCTTCTTGTTGAGCCATACTCGTAATTCGCATCCGCCCGCGCCGGCGCGCGGTTCGCAAATCATCTGCCGACCCGGTCCGCTACGCCTTGCCGCTTTGTCATTGCAAGCGGGAGTCGCGGATCTCTGAGGGTTGCACCAACTGATCAGGGACGTCTCAACTTGGTCTCGACCTGACAGGAGAGTGGGACGCGCCGGGATCTGGGAAGGGTTGCGGCGCCCTTTTATGCCGGTAAAATTTGCCATGAACAAACAAGGCAAAGATTTGACCAAGGAAGCACCGCGCAGCCCCCACACGCGCGCGGGTGGTTACATGATCCTGGGGCGCACCATCGACAAATGCCGCGCCCTGCTCTGGGGCAACATCGGCGAATATCATTTCGATTGTCCGCTCGATAACATGCTTTTCGGCTGGAAAGGAATTAAGGGCGACGATTTCAAGGCGGTGGTCGAGCGCGGCGCGAGTGATGAGGAAATCGCGCGCTGGGTAGATGAAAACGGCGCGCGCAAGACCGAAGAAGAGAAGCGCGCCTGGTGCGATGAAGTCGCCAAAGCGAACCCTTACCAGGATCCGGAGAAACGCGACTGGTATGTGGAACAGTTGCAGCCGCTCGGACTTGACCCAAAGACGACGCCGCTGGTTGACTGGCTTGACGCAGACGACCGCGCCAGCTACGCCAAAGCCGCTTGAGCTTTAGCGGCGCTTTGTCAGCGCCACGTTTGAAGCAAGGCATCTCTGTGCGGCGGTCACAAACCGCCGCGACAAGAAGTTTCGTCCGTAGGCCTCGCTCTCCAGCTCAGTCGCTCTTCCGAATCGTTCCCGCGCCGGTGATGTGGCGCTCGACGTGAGCGGGATTTCCGCTGTACTCGAGCTTGCCCGCGCCGGTGATGGACGCCTTAAGAACGTCGCCC
The DNA here is from genome assembly GCA_046734175.1 of Verrucomicrobiota bacterium. GTDB lineage: Bacteria > Verrucomicrobiota > Verrucomicrobiia > Chthoniobacterales > UBA10450 > AV69. Next base: position 76,133 of record JBKPQR010000047.1, read on the forward strand.
ACGCTCACGCGCGCGTTGCCGGCGCCCGTGAGGGAAATCTCCGCGGACTTGGTTTGCAACGACTCAGCGCGCAGATTGCTCGCTCCAGTCATGCCTGCGACCAGCTCGGTCACGGCCCCTTCGAGCTGCACTTTGGATGCACCGGAGGTTTCGAGGGAAAAGCGCGGGCCGCTGAGCGCATAAGCGTGCAGGCGCGAAGCCCCGCTGAAATTCGCCGCTTCCAGCGTTCTGCCGGCAAGCTTCAGTTTGATCGAATGAGTCGGATGGACCGAGCGGGTGGTGCTGGCGTGGAGCGTGCCCTCGCTCACGGAGAGCTGGACAAATTGCATCAAGTTCTCGTCTGTGGTGACCGAAACCGAAGGCGAGCCACTGCGCCAATCGACGTCAAACGCGCCCCTGATATCCAGGTTCCTGAATGGTGCGAGATCGCGCTGCTCGCTCACAACATGGCCATTGCCGCGCAAACCGGCGACATCGCAGGCAGCGAGGGCGACGGCGAAAAAAGTAGCGATAACGATTCTCTCCATGCCAATGGTTTACTGTTCGACGACAGTAGCGGGCCTTTTGGATTCAAAATTCCGCATCGGGATCAATTGCGGAAGCGCGCGGCGCGATGGTGATGCGGACTGCGGCGACAAGTCTTTCCCGCAAATAAAACTCGACACGGTATTTTCCTGCGGCCCAGCCATCCGGCGGCCGGGACAAGGTGAAGGTCCCAACCGACTCCGGTGGTGTGGCAATGGCCGCAGCTTCATCGATCTTGTAATCGGGCTGGACGATCCCATTCGTGTCTTCGGCGATCCAGACAGCACGCACTTTCGCGTTGCCCTTGAGCTGAAGCGCGCGCCATCGGGCGACGATCTGGAGCGCGTCCGCAGAGATGGTGTCCATCGACGCCCCCGAACTGCTCGTCGAGACCGATGCCTCAAAGGCACGCTCTCCACGTCCCAGCCCCGCGTCCCTCTCGGCCAAAGGCGCGGCAAGCAAAACAAGCGACCGGCGGACGAGCAACTGTCCTGTCGGTGAACGTTGCGTCACGGCTTCCTTCACCCAGCCGACGTTCGGAACAAACCACTGCTCTGCCTTGGTTGCGACCGTTCCGGTCTTCTCCCCGCGGATGTACCAGGCGCGAAACTTCCCTGCCGGCACTTCGATTTCTTCCTCGCTTTCAACGCTCATCGGCAGCTCCAACGTCGTCCCCGCGATCTGGCCGCGGAACTCCCATGAAACTCCCGGTTCCATCTTGGCCGGCAGAATGGTTGCAGAAGAATCGTTGGCAGCCGCAGGTTCGCCTGCCTTGCCCTGCGGAGAAGTAATCACCGCGCCGCTTCGATTCTCGAGCACTCTGACAGAGGCTGGCAGATCACCGATTTTCTCTTCCATGCGAATCGCCGCTTCCGTTTCTGGCGATCCCGTGGATCCGACAATGTGCCGCGTGACTGCGCGGTTCTCCTGTTCGGGCTCGGAGCTCAAGCTGTATTGCCATGTCATGCCTTTGCTGACCGGAAACGGCCATTGCAATGGTGCGGCCGCACCGAGCAATAATAGAAAGGCGCAAAGCGGCACCGGCGATGCTAAACGAGCCGGGCAAGTGGTCAAACCGGTGCACCCTTACCGCACCTTGCTTCTGTGTCCCACCATCTCCCCTGCCCGTGTGCGCAGGTCGATGCGGGTGAGCCGCCGCGCCTGCATCGCGCTCAGTAGTGGCCGGTGGGGAATTTCGCAAAGATATTCTGCGATGAACCAGATCGGCCGTTCCGATGTCATCCATTGCCGCTCATCGAAACGCGAAAGATCGACCGGGTGTGAGTAACGCCGCAGGGTGCGTTCCCCGCGCAAGTTGAAATAGATGTTAAAATAACTCATCGCCAATTCGCGCAGCGTGCGATAAACCGGTTCGCGGTAGCGGCAGCCGGTGAAGTTCGATTTCGCGACCGCGCCCCAGCACCCGCGAATTTTAAAGAGAGCGAGGACGTGGTCGGTGTCATTCTCCGCTTCCAGGTCCCACAAGAGCGGCGGAAAGCCGAGAACGCGCAGCGCGGCCACGGCAAAGATCGCCCCTTCGAGACAATGCGCGGTGCGCTCGCGCAAGACCTTTCGCGGTGACCAGGAAGTATCGGCGAGATGATACGGCAGCTCGTCCAAAAAACGCTGTACGCCTGTGGGACTCTTGAGCGCGCGCAACTGACGCAGCTCACCCGCCGTGAACGCGGTTAAAGCGGCGGGAGTTGCCAAAGCACATCAACGGAGCCTACGGGGCTCGAACCCGCAAAT
>JBKPQR010000048.1:0-10061 GCA_046734175.1 Verrucomicrobiota bacterium
TTGCAACTCCGCCTCCACCCAGCGGCGAGCCGGGTGAAGAAACTGGCCGCGGCGCATCCCGCCACGTTTATCGTTTTCGATCTGCTTGAGAATGAAGCGGGCGAATCGCTGCTCCCAGTTCCTCTTCGCGAACGTCGCCTCGCGCTGGAGCAATTTGCCGCCAAAAATTTCAAGTCATCGGAGCAGATCAAGCTCTCCCCGGCGACGGCCTCGCTGGCCCAGGCCCGGAAATGGTTTGCCAAAGTGGGCGGTAATCTCGATGGCGTCATCGCAAAACGCCTCGACGCGCCTTACGCCAGCGGCGAGCGCATTGCCGCGGTGAAGGTGAAAAACATTCGCACGGCCGATTGCGTGGTCGGCGGTTTTCGCTACGCCACCGATTCGAAACTAATCGGCTCCCTTCTGCTCGGACTGTACGACGACGGGGGTTTGCTGCATCACGTCGGGTTTACCTCAGCGTTTAAATCGAGCGACAAGCGCGAGCTGACGAAAAGGTTCGAAGCGCTGAAGAAAGCTCCTGGATTCACCGGCAACGCACCGGGAGGTCCGAGCCGGTGGAGCACCGAGCGCACCGGAGAATGGGAACCGGTCGATCCGAAAATTGTGGTGGAAGTGACCTACGATCATTTCACCGGCGGACGGTTTCGGCACGGCACAAAAATCGTGCGCTGGCGTCCGGACAAAGCGCCGCGTCAATGCACGCTCGACCAGGTCGAGCATGGCGAAGGCCACGCCATCGCCCTGCTGTAGTCATGCCTGTAGCGCCGGTCTATGACCGCCGAAGGCAGGACCGCAACGCTCTCACGGCGGTCATAGGCCGCTGCTACAGGGAATTACTCGGAGTTGAGGGCGAAATTCACATTCACGTCGTAATGCCCGTTGCTTCCCATGCCTGCCGGCAAGGCGTCCACTCGTGTCACCTTCGCAGCGACGCTTCGCACCGACTCGTCCACCAGCACGTTGCCGGATGGCTTCACGATTTTGAAATCGGAAACGCGCCCGTCTTTCTCGATTCTGATGCGGGCGGTCGCGGCAAGTTTGATGCCGCTGGCGAGGACCGTCTGCGGCTGTTCCCACGCGCGATAGAAGCGATCATGCAACATGTTGCTGTAGTAGTTGGCCGTGGCGGCATCGCTTTTCCCTGAGCCACCGCCGCCAGTTCCACTGCTGTCGGCCTTTGAAGACTTCACGCCAGCTCCGGCCTGCTTTTTTTCGGCGCTTTCTTTTTTCTCTTTTTTGGCGCGGGAAGGTTCTATTTTCTTTTTCGCTGGCGCAGCGCTCGGCTTGGGGGTGGATTTCTTCTTCGGCTTCGGCGGGGCCGTGGGGCTCACCGTCGGCACGGGCGTTGAATGCGGGATGACAATGTCGCTATTCACCGGTGTCGCTGACTCAGCCGGCTCCGGTGTTGGCTCGAGAACGGGCGAATCCGGCGCGCTCTCAGCTTCACCAGGAGCAGACTCGCCGCTCAACCATGTCATATTCGGCGTTTCGGCCGCCTTGGTTTCGCCGGACCAGCGCAGCAACAACGCGAGCAACGCCACGTGCGCCAGCGCGATGAGTGTGAGGTTGCGCCAGAAACGCGCCCGCATCGCTACCGGTTTTCCGCTTTCGTCGCGATACCCACCTTTGTGATCTGCGCCCGTTGCAGCGCATCCATTAATGTCACCAGCTTCTGCACCGGCAGCTCGCGGTCGGGACGAATGATCACGGCAAGATCAGGATTCGCACGCTTTAATTCCAAAAGTTGCGCTGTGATTGCCTCGCTATCGGCGCGCTGATTACCAAAACTCATGTTGCCATCGCGATCGACGGAAATCGTTTGCACATTCGTTTTGCTAACCGGCCTGCTCGCGGCGCTGCTCGAGGGAATGACCAGGTTGACGCTGTTCTCGAGTAGTGGCGTGGTGATCATGAAGATGATCAACAGCACGAAGGCAAGATCCAGCAGCGGCGTGACATTGATCTCGCTTAAGGTGGAAAAGCTGGTGCGTTGAGAATAGCGCCTCATAAGGTTGTCATTCTGAGCGGAGCGAAGGACCTCGCAAACGTCCTTTGCAATTGTGAGGTCCCTCGCCGTCTCCGCGGCTCGGGACGACAGCGTTAGAAGCTTTCATCGCTCGAACTCCGCTGCCACGCGCGCGTTGTGCTCGACGTATTTGTGCTCGAACTCGCTCGCCAGCTCGGCCGCGAAGTTATCCATCTGCACGATCATTCCGCGAATGCTCGTGACCAGAAAATTGTAGCCGAACATCGCCGGAATCGCCACGCAGAGCGCGGTCACGGTGGTGATGAGCGCGCCGGAGACGCCCGGCGCCATGGTGGCGAGATTGGGCGAGCCGGCCACGGCCACATCGGTGAATGTGTCCATCACGCCCCAGACGGTGCCGAGCAGACCGAGGAATGGCGCGCCACTCACTGCCGTGGCGAGCAGGATCATTTGCGATTCGAGCTCGAGCGCCGTCTCGCCGACTGCGCGTTCCATCGCCGCGCGCACCGCGTTCATTTGCGCCGGTGTGATTTTTTCAGCGGCGCCGAGGCGGGCGCGGAATGTTTCATCCACTTCACCCGAGCCAAGCATCTGGAAAGTCAGCTCCTGGCAACCGGCGCGATAGACGTTGAAAATGGGTGCGCCGCGGAAGCGCGCGTTCTTTTCAAACAACCGCAGCGGCTGCCGATCCTGGCGAAAGGCCTGGAGAAATCGCACCGTTTGTTTTCGGGCGAAGCGGATGACGCGCATCTTCGTGATCATGACCGACCAGCTGAAAATGGAACCGATGGCCAGCGCGAGGAGCACAATTTTGCCGGCGACAGTGGAGTGCTCGAAGGCGAAAGGGAGTCCGCCGCTCGCGAGAAAGATCGAAAGCAGAATCGGCGACAACTTGCCCTAAGTAATAATCGCGTTTCGGAAAAGCGAAAGCTGCCAGTCGAACAGCGCCGTCATCCTGAGCGAAGCGCAGCGGAGTCGAAGGATCCCGCAATGCTACCTTAAAGGTTTCGCGGCGGGATTGCTCGACTGCGCTCGGAATGACAGAGGAAAATTCGGCCGCACCTTCGCCGCCGCCAAAAACCCCGTTCCTATTGCGATCAAAAAAAAGGAAAGAAATTGCCCGCGTGTAAACGTTCCCACGAGCGGCGCATCCGGTTCGCGAAAATTCTCCGCCACGATGCGAAACACGGCGTAACAAATGAAGAAGATCCCGATGAGCACGCCATTCGCGGTGCGGAAACGGGTGCGGACGAACCACAAAATCGCAAACAACAAAATCCCTTCGCAAAATGCCTCGTAGAGCTGCGACGGATGTCGCGGGGTTAAAATGCCGCGCAGCATGTTCGTTAAGGGAGAGCTGTTGCGCGCGGCGGCGATGATCGATTCAGCATCGCTCAACCCCGGGTTGATCGTCGCCGCGCCAGCCATCGCGCGCTGTTGCAGCGATTGGTTTTCCACCAGCTCTTTGGGAAACTGCATGGCCCAGCTCACGGCCGTGGCGCGTCCGTAGAGCTCACCGTTAATGAAGTTGGCCATTCGCCCGAAGAACAAGCCGAGCGGCGCTGCGACTACGAGATTGTCACCGAGATTGCGCCAGGAGAGCTTGTGCCGGCGCGCGTAAAACAAGACGAAAAAGAAGATGCCAAGCATTCCACCGTGGCTCGACATGCCACCTTCCCAGACGCGGAAGATCGACATCGGCTCGCGCAACATTTCCGGCCGATAAAACAGCACATAGCCGATTCGTCCCCCGAGCAGCACCCCGAAAAGCGCCGTCCAGGTGATGAAATCGCTCACCCGTTCCGGCGGCAGATCGCAATAACCGCGCCGGGCCAGATTGCGCACGACGAAAAACCCGCAGGCGAACGCGAGCACATAGGCGAAGCCGTACCAGCGCGGGCCGACATTATCCCAGAGCCGGAAAATGAATGGATCGAAGTTATCGACGAAATACGCGAGCATCAGCGCGGCGAATTAACCGTCATCCGAAGCGAAGTCGAGCGATCCCGTGGCGGAAGCTTTAAAGGAACTCCGCCACGGGATCCCCTGGACTTCGCTTTCGCTACGCTCAGGATGACAGTGCTTTTTCTGCCGCGGAATCGGCCAGCACTTCACGCAAGAATGGCGCGGTGCGACTAATCCTATTCTTCGCCACTTGCTCCGGAGTCCCGGTCGCGACGATCTGGCCGCCATCCGCTCCCGCTTCCGGGCCAATGTCCACGATGTAATCGGCCTCCGCCATGATGCTGAGATTGTGCTCGATGACGATGACGGTGTTGCCGTCATCAACGAGTCGGTGCAGCAGATTGAGCAGCAGCTCCACGTCAGCCATGTGAAGTCCGATGGTCGGTTCCTCCAAAAGATAGAGCGTCGATTTCGGCTTGCGCATTTTGCGAATACGCTCGTTCAGCGCGCGGCCGATGCCGCGCGTCAGCTCAGTGGCCAGTTTGAGCCGTTGCGCTTCGCCGCCGCTCAAGGTGGGGCTCGGCTGCCCAAGCTTCAGATACCCAAGACCAGTCTCGACCAGCAATGAAAGCGAGCGGGAAATTTTTGGATTCGCCTTAAAGAAATCGGCCGCTTCTTCGATCGTCATCTCCATCACGTCGCCGATTGATTTTTCGTTGTAGAGGACCTCGAGCGTCTGCCTGTTGTAACGTTTGCCGCCGCAATCCTCGCAAGGCACGTAACTGCTCGGGAGAAAGCTCATCTCGAGCTTGATCACGCCCTGACCCGCGCACGATTCGCAGCGGCCGCCTTCGGCATTGAAGGAAAACCGGCTCGCGCTGTAGCCGCGCACACGGGAGACCGGCAGTTGCGCGTAGAGATTGCGAATCTCGTCGAAGACTTTGATGTAGGTCGCCGGTGTCGAGCGCGACGTTTTGCCGATGGGCGATTGATCGACCTCGTAAACGGACTCAATCGCTTCAACGCCGCCCACGCGCTCGAACAGTTCGCCGGCACGCTTGCGCTTGCGATCGAGCTGTTCACGCACGGCCGGCAGGAGCACGTCGCCCATCAAGGTTGATTTGCCGCTGCCGGAAATGCCAGTGATCACCGTCAAGCGTCCAATGGGAAATCGAACATGGACATTCTTCAAATTGTGCGCGGAGGCGCCGTGAATCTCGATCCAGTTTTCCACGGTTCGAAGTGGCCGCCGCGATTCGCGCGTAGGATGACAGAGCGGTGAACGCAGACAACGACCGGTCTCCGAATTCGTCGCGTTCTCGATGTCGCGCAGTGTGCCGGTGGCAACGACTTCACCACCGTGAGCTCCCGCACGCGGGCCCAGATCGATGATGTGATCGGCGCGGCGCATTGTCTCCTCATCATGCTCCACGATGACGAGCGAGTTTCCTTTTTCGCGCAACGCCGCCAGCGTCTCGAGCAGCCGCAGATTGTCGCGTGGATGCAGGCCAATGGTCGGCTCGTCGAGAACGTAAAGAACGCCCCGCAAATTCGAGCCGAGCTGCGCCGCCAGCCGAATGCGCTGCGATTCGCCTCCACTCAAGGTTTTGGCGGAACGGCCTAACGACAAATAGCCAAGCCCGACATTTTCCATGAAGCGAAGACGCTGTTCGATTTCCGGCAGCAATTCGCTCGCGATCGTTTTCTGCGTCCCGCGAAATCTCAGCCGCGCCATTTCCTTGCGCGCCTCCGCCGCGGAGAGATCGGTGAAGCGATCAATGGTGAAGCGTTGCAGGCGCACATGGCGCGCTACGGCGTTCAAGCGCGAGCCCTGACAGCTAGGGCACGTTTGCGCTTCAGTCTCCTCAATCCATTCCGACTCGCGTTCGGCCGTGAGCTCGTTTTCGAGCACGGAACCGCCATCGTCGCTCTGGCCCGTTTGCAGCGACTGGTTCCAGATTTGGCCGAAGCCGCCGCATTCTTCGCAGGCGCCATGCGGCGAATTGAACGAGAAGAGCCGCGGATCAAGCTCCTCAAAGGCGCGTCCGCAACCAGGGCAGCTCATCTCCGTGCTCATGACCGTGAGGCGATTGCGCGCATCCAGCAGGTGCGCGGTGCCGCGGCCGATTTGGAGGGCGCGCTGGGTGAGATTGCGCGCTTTGGCGATGCGTTTTGCGTCGATGACGCCGACAACAACGTCGATGGTGTGTTCTTTGAAGCGTTCGAGCTTGCGAAATTGCGCGACTGGAATGAGCTGGCGGTCCACCAGCAGCGTGTCGAAGCCGTTGCGCTCAGCCCAGCGCGCGACATCGGTGTGAAATCCTTTGCGCGCTTTGACCAATGGCGCCAGGACCTTGAGCGGACCGCGTCGCGCCGCGGTTTCCACCTGTTTCACGATGGCCGCGACGCTTTGTTTCTCAACCGCCAGATCGCACTCCGGGCAAAACTGCGTGCCGGTTTTCGCGAAGAGCAGTCGCAGAAAATGGTAAACTTCCGTGACCGTGGCGACGGTCGATTTGCCACCGCCGCGCGTAACGCGCTGCTCGATGGCAACGCTCGGCGGCAAACCTTCCACAAGATCGACTTCCGGCTTCTCCAACTGCTCTGCGAACTGGCGCGCGTAAGGCGAAAGACTGTCGAGGAAACGGCGTTGCCCTTCGGAAAAGAGAATATCGAACGCAAGTGTCGATTTTCCTGAGCCGCTCAGGCCGGTGATGATTACCATCTGGTCGCGGGGAATTCTGACCGAAATATTCTTGAGATTGTGCTCGCGTGCGCCGTGCACAGCGATGGCGCCGCTATTGCCGTTGGCGCGGTAGCGCGGCGATGCTTCCGCGACTCGCCCCAATCCAACGCCGTCATCCCGAGCGGCAGCGAGGGACCTCTCAATCGCTCCAGAGCCATTGAGAGGTCCTTCGCCGTCTTCGCGGCTCAGGATGACCTGCTTTAGAAATCGTCCGGTGTGACTCGCACCCACTCGAGCCATTTGCTCCGGCGTCCCGACCGCGACGACTTCGCCGCCTTCGTCGCCACCTTCAGGCCCGAGATCGATGACCCAGTCAGCGCACTTAATGACTTCAAGATTATGCTCGATCACAATCAGCGAATGCCCCGCATCAACCAGCCGCTGGAAGAGCGACAGCAGCATCCTGATGTCGTCGAAATGAAGACCGGTGGTCGGTTCATCAAAGATGAACAGATTTCCACGATCGCCGTTGCGTCCTGCCCCTTTGAGATGGCTAACGAGCTTCAGCCGCTGCGATTCGCCGCCGCTGAGCGTGTTCAGCGGCTGACCCAGCCGCAGATACCCGAGGCCCACTTCATCCAAGACTTCGAGCGGATCGGATAGCGATTTCTCCTCGCCGATTTGCGCGAACCACGCCGCCGCTTCCGTGACCGTGAGCGCGAGCAGATCGTGAATGGATTTGCCGTGCAGCTTGATCTTAAGCACGTGCGGCTGGAACCGGGAGCCGCCGCATTCCGCGCAGCGCACATACAAATCGCTCAGAAATTGCATCTCGATTTTCTCAAAACCGGTGCCGCAACAGCGTTCGCAACGGCCGCTGCCGGAGTTGAAGGAAAATGCGCTGGCGGTCAGGCCTTGCGCCTGCGCTTCCGGGAGCGCGGCAAAAAGCTCGCGCACACGATCGTAAAGGCCGAGGTATAAAATCGGTGTGCTGCGCGGAGTCCGGGCGAGCGGTGATTGATCGACCATGACGATCTCAGCGATGCGATGTGCGCCTGTGACCGATTTGCACGCACCGGGTTCCTGTTCTGTGGGCTGGCCTTTCGCGCGCAGCAGATTCCGGTAAAGCACGTCATGGATCAGCGTCGATTTGCCCGAACCGGAGACACCGGTGACACAGGTGAATACGCCCAGCGGGATCTCCAAGTCGATGTTCTTTAGGTTGTGCTCCCGTGCGACCGTGATCTTGATCGCGCTGGAAAATTTGCGCCGGGATTTCGGAATAGGGATGCGTTTTTTGCCTGACAAGTAGTCACGCGTGAGGGATGCCTCTCGGGTAGGGTCGGCATCCTGCCCGCCGGTTGAGGCATCTTGCCGAAAGGGACTTTCGCCGGAAACAAAAGTGCGCGCACGCGGGACGCGTTCGCCGGCGGGCGAGACGCCCACCCTACCCGAGGCGGCAGAATCGCGCAGCGCCTCCGGCTGATGGCGCATCAGGGATTCACCTCCGTGATCCGGCGCGAGGAATTCTTCCAGCTTGCCGCTGAACATCAATTCGCCGCCGCGTTCGCCGCGGCCTGGCCCGATGTCGATGAGGTTATCGGCCGCTCGAATGATCTGTTCCTCATGCTCGACCACGAGGAGCGTGTTGCCTTTATCGCGCAGGTCGTGCATCACGCGGACAAGCCGGCCGACATCGCGCGGGTGCAGGCCGATGCTCGGTTCGTCCATGACGAAGAGCGTGTTCACGAGCGACGCGCCCAGGCAGGTGGTGAGGTTTACCCGCTGCACTTCGCCGCCGCTGAGAGTGCGCGTGGAACGATCGAGCGTGAGGTAACCAACGCCCACTTCGCAGAGATAATGCAATCGCGCGCAGATTTCTTCGCGCAGCATGGCCGCGGTCGCGTCGTCAGGGGCGATATTGGCACTCGCGAGAAAGGCGCGCGCGCCGGAAATCGCCAGCGCCTGGAAAGAAGGCAGGGTCAGTGCCGATTGCCGATTGCCGACTGCCGAGCGGTCGGCAATGTCACCATCCAATTCGGCAGTCGGCACTCGGCAATCGGCAATCCAATAATTTAGCGCGTCCGGTTTGAAGCGCGTGCCGTGGCAGCTTGGGCAGAGGATGTAAGCGCGATAGCGGCTGAGCAGCACGCGCACGTGCATTTTGTAGGTGTTGCTTTCGAGCCAACGGAAAAAACCGCGCACGCCATACCAGCGGTCACTCTCGTAATCATCATCTGTGTATTCGGCGCTGCCACGTTTCTCACCGTTGATGACAAACTCCTGATCGGCTGTTGGCAACTCTTCAAATGGCGTATTGATGTCGATCTCCTCACGCGCGCAGGCCCGCAGCAAATCCTTCTGCGATTCGCCAAATTCCTGGCCCCGAAAAACGCGCACCGCGCCTTGGGCGATGGAAAGCGAACGATCCGGGATGGCTTTGTTCAGATCGATCGCGATGGTCCGGCCAAAGCCCCTGCATTCGGGGCAGGCGCCGAGCGGATTATTGAAACTGAACAGCCCCGGCGTCGGCGGCCGAATGTCGAGGTCGCAATGGGCGCAGTGCCAGCCGGTCGAGAAAGGGTGCTCGGTAACCGGTGATCCGAGATGGGGGAGCGCGATGACGTTGATTTTGCCTTTGCCAAAGCGCAGCGCAGTTTCGATCGCGTCAGTGAAACGCGCGCGATTTTCTTCCCTTGCGCCGATCCGGTCCTGGATGACCTGCACGCGCGCGCCGAGCCGATCGATCTTCGCCTCCGAGTCCACCCGCACGACCTGGTCGATGAACCAGACGCGCAGATATCCTTGCTGTTGAAGGAACTCGAAGAACTCGCGCGGCTTTGTTTTTTCGGGAACCGAAACCCAAAAGGTGATGAGCACCGTGGCGCTCTCATCCCGAGCATCGTGCTCTCCATTCTTCTCAGGCTCGCCGGAGCGCTCCGCTTCGTTCTCCTTCTCAGCGAAGCCCGTCTTTTCTTTGTCCTCCTGGATGGAGTCCGCCCTTTCTCTGTCATCCTGAGCGGAGCGCAATCCTTCTTTGTCGTCCTGAGCGGAGCGCCGCCATTTTTTGTCATCCTGAGCGCAGCGAAGCGAAGTCGAAGGATCTCTAATTCTCTTCTGCGGAAGAGGAATGCTCAGAGATTCTTCGACTGCGTTCCGCGGCGCTCCACTTCGGTGAGAATGACAATTAGACGAAAACAGCGCGAAAATTTCGTCCGCAATCGACTGCGCCGTTTCCGGCCGAATCTCGCGGCCGCAGCTCGGGCAAAACGCGCGCGCGATGCGCGGCCAGAGCAGCTTCAGGTAATCATTGATCTCGGTCATCGTGCCCACGGTGGAACGCGATGATTTCACCGGGTTGGCCTGCTCGATTGCGATCGCGGGTGGGATGCCGCGGATCTCCTCGACGCGCGGCTTGTCCATGCGCTCGAGGAATTGCCGCATGTACGGACTGAAGGTCTCAACATAGCGGCGCTGCCCTTC
>JBKPQR010000049.1:0-22899 GCA_046734175.1 Verrucomicrobiota bacterium
CAAGAAGATCATCCGGCATGAACATGCCGTGCCCGAGCTTCGCCTCGTCCGGCTCGGGAAAATATCCATCAGCCACGGCGCGGCTGCGCACGCGAACCATGGATGGCGCGTCATCACTTTCCACCGGCTCAATTTCGACACTGGTCATCGGTTCGCCGACAAAACCTTCAATCGCTCGCGGTGTCCGCGCGTAACAAATGCCGCCGCATTCGGACGAGCCGTAAAAGGAATGAACAGCGTGGCCAAATTTTTCCCGAGAAACTTCGGCCAGTCGCGCGCTCAAAGGCGCTCCCGCGGAAATGCAAAGCCGCAGCTTCGGCAGCGGAGGCGCATCGTTCAGCTCACAAAATGATTGATAAAAAACGGGCATGCCCGGGAAGACCGTCGCTCCTGTCGCAGCCATGCCGTTCAGAATGGCCCGCGGCATTCGATCGCTGCTCAGCGCCATCGGCACCCCGCGAACGAGCAGCGGCGTGAGCAAATTGCTGAATCCGTAGGAGTGGGAAATCGGGATCACGCCGAAGTTTAGATCACGGGCCGTGATCCCCATCGTCTCGCAAATGTTCTCGCAATCCGCCACCAGCTGCTCGCTGCGGAAACGGATCGCGCGCGGAGCTGCCGTCGTGCCGGAAGTGAGCTTAAGGAGGGTCGGTGGCGGGGACGGCCAGCCGGCTTCAGCTATCGCTTTGTCATCCCGGGTGGACGGACGAGAAATGGAGGGATCATGCAGTGGAAACTGAAAGCTTACTTCCCGGGAACCCTCCGGCCCCGCTCGCGAGGGCGGAGCGATGGAAACGGCGCCCGCGACGCGGCAGGTGGCAAACGCTGCCCCTCGTTGTTCATCGCTTGTCGTCTGCTCGAGCGGCAGCACGACCAGGCTTTTGCGCAGGCAAGCGAGAAAGACCGATGGCCAGTCCCGGTGGTTACCAATCTCAATGGCTATGACCTGGCCGGCTGACACAGAATCCAGCTGGTGCAGGCACTCAGCCGCGCGGCGCTCGATTTGCTCGAACGTGCGCACGATCTTCCCATTCGCGTCCAAAATGGCGGGCATCTCAGCGTTCTCACGCAGCGTTTTTTGCCAGGCGGCGAGCAGCGCATCCTCACACTCGACCGCTTGCGCCCCGCGCTTCCCGCGCTTAACTTGCACGCTCGTTTTTGACATGAAGGCGGAGATTCATCCCGAGTATCATCAAACCGATATCGTTTGCGCGTGCGGCGCGGTTTACCACACCCGCTCCACCCGGCGTGATATTAAAATCGGCATCTGCGCCGCCTGCCATCCGTTTTTCACCGGCGAACAGAAATTCGTCGATACCGCCGGCCGGGTTGAGAAATTCGCGCGCCGCTACGGCAGCACCAAGGCCGCGCGCGCCGGGAAAGCTTAGCTGAGCATCTTCTGCAGCGGCGTGTCTGTGACCGCCGCTCCCGCGTATTCGGCGGTGCGCAGACCGCCGCTACAGCAACATGCATTTCGATCTTCTCATCCAACGCAAACGCGAACGCTTCCAGCAGCTGGAACGTGACATTGCGGATCCGGCGCTATTCGCAAATCGCAAACGCGCCGGTGAAATCATGCGTGAGCATTCCAGCACCAAAGAATTGCTGGCGAAATGGAATGAGCTGGCGGCAGCTCGAACGCAGCTGTCCGACAATCGGGAATTGGCCAATTCCACTGATCCCGATCTCGCTCACATGGCGCAGGAGGAGATTCCGCAGCTGGAGCAACGCGTCGCCGCCCTCGAGCGCGAGGTGCAGATCGCGTTGCTGCCAGCAGACGAAAACGAGAACCGCGACGCCATTATCGAGATTCGTGCCGGCACCGGCGGAAGCGAGGCGGCCATTTTCGCGGCCGATCTTTACCGCATGTACAACCGGTATGCCGAAGCGGCCGGGCTCAAGATTGAAGATATGGACTCGAGTCAATCCGAGCTAGGCGGGTTAAAGGAAGTCATCTTCAAAGTGAGCGGCGAATCGGTCTTCCGGAAGTTGCGTTATGAGAGCGGCGTGCACCGGGTGCAACGCGTGCCGGCAACCGAAGCGCAGGGGCGCATCCATACCAGCACGGCCACGGTGGCGGTGCTGCCGGAAGCCGAAGACGTCGATCTGGAATTAAAACCGGAAGAGCTGCGCATCGAAGTCTCGCGCGCCGGCGGTCCTGGCGGCCAAGGCGTAAACACCACCGACTCCGCTGTGCAGGTGCTGCACATTCCGAGCGGCACGATCGTGCGCTGCCAGGATGGACGGAGCCAGATCAAGAACAAGGAGCGCGCCCTCTCGATCCTGCGGGCGCGTTTGCTCGAACGAAAGCAGCACGAGGAAGCGGAGAAATACTCCGCCCAACGCCGTGGCCAGATTGGCACCGGCGGGCGCGAGGAAAAAATTCGCACCTACAACTTTCCACAAAACCGCGTCACCGATCATCGCATCGGCCTGACTTTATATAATCTCGATCGCTTTATCGAAGGCGACCTGGAGGAGATGATCAACGCCTTGCAGGCCGCGGATCTGGCGGAGCGACTGAAAGAGAGCGCGCTGAGCAGCTAGCCAGCGCGAGCTTACGATTGTCGATGACAGTTTTGCAGGTGCTCGAATCGACAAAGGCGTACTTCGCCAAGCGCGGCATCGAGAATCCGCGGCTCAATGCAGAGCACCTGATCGCGCACGCCCTCGGGAAGAAACGGCTCGATATTTACCTCGAATTCGAGCGCCAGCTGAACGAAGCGGAACTGGCGCCGTTGCGCGAATTGGTGCGGCGGCGCGGCCAACGAGAACCGCTCCAGCATTTGCTCGGGACGGTGGAGTTTTGCGACGAGACCTTTCTGTGCGACAAACGCGCGCTCGTGCCGCGTCCGGAGACGGAGCAGCTGGTGGAGTTGATCGCGTCGACAATCGAAAATCGAGAAGCCAGAATCGTCGATGTCGGCACCGGCTCCGGCGTCATTGCGCTGAGCTTGGCGCGCAGATTTACGGGGGCCCAAATCGTGGCGGCGGATGTTTCAGCGGAGGCGTTGGCGCTTGCGCGCGAAAACGCGGCCCAGCTCGGACTGGACGGCGTCGAGTTCATCGAAAGCGATCTGCTGCAAGATGTCCCCGGCGATTTTGATCTGATCGCAGCCAATCTTCCATACATCTCGCGGCTCGATCGCGATCAGCTCGCGCCGGAAGTGCTGCGCGACCCCAACGTTGCGCTCTTCGCCGGCGAACGCGGTGATGAAATTGTGCGCCGTCTCATCGAGCAAGCGCCCTCGCGTTTGCGGAGCAGTGGCTTGCTTGCGCTCGAGATTGGCCTGGGCCAGGCAGACGCGCTCTGCGATTTTTTGCGCAGCAAAAACTACCGCGACATCGAGTCGAAAAACGATTATTCAGGTGTGACTCGTTTTCTCTTCGCCCGCCATGGATAAGATTCTCGTGCACGGTGGCAATGAGCTCGCCGGCTCCATCAAGATCAGCGGCTCGAAAAATTCCGCATTGCCCATTCTCGCGGCTACGCTCCTCACGCGCGAGCCTTGCAGGATTCACCGCGTGCCGGACCTGAGTGACACCCATTACATGCTCCAAATCCTGCGGCACCTCGGCGCGGAAGTGGAGCGGGCGAGTGGCACGGTGACCGTGACGGCGGACAAGGTGGAATCAGTGGCGCCTTACGATGTCGTGCGCAAAATGCGGGCATCGGTCTGCGTCTTGGGTCCGCTTTTAGGTCGCTGCAAGGAAGCCACGGTCTCGCTGCCCGGCGGATGCGTTATTGGAGATCGCCCCATCGATTTGCATCTCAAAGGATTTGAAGCGCTCGGGGCCGCGGTGCGGGTGGAAGCAGGCGACGTCAAAGTGTTCGCCCCAAAACTCACCGGCGCCGTCATCAATCTGCGGGGCAAATTCGGCCCCACCGTCCTCGGCACCGACAACGTCATGATGGCGGCAGTTCTGGCTGAAGGCACGACTGTGATCGAAGGCGCGGCTCAGGAACCGGAAGTTTGCGATCTGGCTGATTTCCTCAACAAAATGGGCGCGAAAATTGAAGGCGCGGGCACTCGTCGCATCATCGTTGAAGGGGTAAAAGAATTGCACGGGGCTGAGCACGACATCATCCCCGATCGGATCGAAGCAGGGACGTTTCTGGTTGCCGGCGCGGTCGCGGGCAAAAGTGTGACGATCAAACGCGCCGAACCGAAACATCTCACCGCTATCACCACCGCGTTGACCGATTGCGGTTTTCAGATTGATGCCGTCGGCAACGCCATCACCGTCTCACCCAACGGCGCGCGCAAACCGCTGGAAGTGGTGACCGAACCGTATCCCGGTTTTCCCACCGACATGCAGGCGCAAATGTGCGCATTGCTTTCCACCACGGAGGGAATCAGTGTCATCACGGAAAATGTTTTTCCGCAGCGATACATGCACGTGGCCGAGCTGAAGCGCATGGGCGCACACGTGCAGCTGGAAGGTTCCACCGCCGTGATCCAGGGTGTGCAACGTCTCACCGGCGCGCCGGTGATGGCGAGTGATCTGCGCGCTTCCGCCGCGCTTGTGCTCGCGGGGTTAACCGCGGAGGGCGTGACTGAAGTGAGCCGCGTTTACCATATCGATCGCGGTTACGAGCATCTGGATGAAAAGCTGAGCGAGCTCGGCGCGCACATCGAGCGAGTGAAAGCGTAGACCGTGTCATCCCGAGCGGTAGTCGAGGGATCCTGCGAATTACCTTCAAGCTATCGCCGCGGGATCCTTCCGCTCCGCTTCGCTTCAGTCAGGATGACAGAAGATTGAATCGCGTTACTCTTTAGATTCATGGAAACAATTCCGCCCGCTGCACCCGTGAGCTCATCCCAGACGCGCACATGGTGCGTTCTCTGCCATGCCTCCGCGCTTCTTGGATTGTTTTTTCATTTCCTCGGCCATCTGCTCGGGCCGCTCGTCGTCTGGCTCGTAAAACGCGGCGACTCGCCTGAGATCGACGCGCACGGCAAGGAGTCGCTCAATTTCCAGCTCTCGATGCTGCTCTATGACATCGTCGCCGGCATTCTTTGTTTTGTGCTCGTCGGCTTTGTCCTGCTCGTCATACTTTGGGTGATGAACACCGTCCTGGTTATCATCGCATCCATTCGGGCGAGTGAAGGGCAGCTTTACCGGTACCCGTTTACGATTCGTTTTCTCAGCTAGGGTCCCGAGCGATAATCGAGGAGAGCCCGTGAAGTTGCTGAAAGGTGTCGTCGCCGGGCCCTTCAACTTCGTTACGCTTCGCTCAGGATGACGGGGCGTTCACCATGGAATCTCTTTCCGGTGACGCAGGAATTTGCCGGTGAGATTTTGCGGCGCGTCGAGCGCGAGCCAGACGAGATCGACCGCGGCTTCTTCCGCTGACTCGCGTGCGTTCGGCCCGCCCATATCAGTGCGAACCCAGCCCGGGCAAACGCAGTTGACCGCGAACTTGGGCAGCGCGGCCGCGAGCTGCACCGTCACGCTGTTGAGCGCGGTCTTGGAAATGCAATAAGCCGGCGCCCACCCATCCGCGCCGCCCTCGAGCTGGCCGCCGCCGCTGGAGACATTCACGATGCGCGGATGCCGTGATCTCTTGAGCGGAGGAATGAACGCTTGCGAGACCAGCAGCGGACCAAGCGCATTGGTGCGCATTGTTTCGTTCCACTGCTCAGCCGTGGTTTGAAGTATGTCGTCGTCACCATCGGCGATGATGCCGGCGTTATTTACCAGCACGTCGAGCCGATCAGCCTGCTGCGCAAATGTCTCGGCGGCGTTGCGGATACTGTTCTTGTCCGAAACATCCAGCAGCAGGAATGTCGCTCCGATCTCCTGCGCCGCCTCGCGCCCAGCTTTCTCATTTCGGGCGCCGAGGAACACACGAGCGCCCCGGCCCACGAGCTGCCGCGAAACCTCCAACCCGATGCCTTTATTGCCGCCGGTGACGAGCGCGATTGTTTCGTTTTTCATTCCCGATCAACTTTCGCAACTTCGCCATATTCGCCACGTCTTCCTTCAACTCTTTGCCCTTCGGTGTCTCAAGCACTTTGGGAATCTTGCGGAAGCGTGGCGCGTTCATGATGAAACGGAACGCGGGCAAGCCGACCTGACCTTCACCGATGTGCGCGTGGCGATCCACACGCGAGCCGCGACTTGCTTTGGAATCGTTCACGTGAATGGCGGCAAGACGCTCTTTGCCAATCACGCGGTCGAACGCGCGAAACATCTTCTTCACTCCCGGCTCCGATGTAATGTCGTAACCCGCAGCAAACACGTGGGCCGTATCAAGGCAAACGCAGAGCCGCTCCGGTTCGCGTACGCTCTGGATAATAAAGGCAAGCTGCTCAAAAGTGTGACCAAGGCATGAGCCCTGACCAGCTGTCGTCTCCAGCGCGATTTTCGTTTTCACCTTTGGAATGACGGCAAAGACGGCGTCGAGTGAAGCGACGATCTTGCCCAGCCCAGCTTCTTCCCCCCTGCCCATGTGCGCGCCGGGATGCATGACGAGAAAAGGCAATCCAAGCTGATCGGCACGCGTGAGCTCCTCGGCAAGCGCACGCAGCGAGTTGGCATGAAACTGCGGATTGGTCGCGGCCAGATTGATGAGGTAATTGGCGTGGGCAAAAACGGCTGCGAGCTGGCAGCGTTGCGCATGCTCGACGAAGGCGCGGATTTGCTCGCGCGTCAGTGGCCGGGCGAACCATTGCATGTTGTTCTTCACGAAAATCTGCATGGCGGTGCAGCGGATCGAACAGGCCCGCTCGATGGCGGCATGCACTCCTCCCGCGATGGACATGTGCGCGCCGAGCAATACTGCCGATCGCCGATTGCCGATTGTCGATTGCGTAGAACGTCTCTTCATTCGGCACTCCGCATTCGGCAATCGGCAATCACAAGTTCTTCGGCCGCCATGTTGGTTTGCTGAGGCTTCCTTCGGCTTTGTATTCGAAGAATTTGTAGAGCGGTGTGAGGACAGCGCCGGGGCCGCTCGCGTTGACGCGCACATCGAAATCAATCTTGTCTTCGAGAAAGTGTGAATCGCCGTGACCGACCATGCCGAAGGTGCCGCCGTCCACGTGAAAATCCGATGTGCGGATGACGCCTTCTTTGATCGTGAATGACATGCCGGCCTTGCGCGCGACCCGATAGCCGATTCCGGGAAGAATCGAATTCAACATGTCCGAAAGCGGCCCGAAGAGAGGGATGGCGAAGACATCGCCATTGTGCACGTCGACCTGTCCTTTGCCGACCATGGAACGCGGGTCGCTGCCGATGCCGCTCCATTCGTACTGGCCGTTCATCGAGCCCTCCGAGGTTTTGTAATTGAAATAGAGGGAAGTCAGGCGCGGGAAATCGACTCCCTCCGCTGCCATTGTGGCTGAGTAAACGGGCGCCTCTTTGGCAAGCGAGAGATCGGCGCTGCCGCGAATGGTTCCGGAAAAGATTGAGCCACTCAATTCGGTGATCTGAAGCCGGTCGCCGGTAAGGAGTAACTTCGCGCTAATGCGATCGAAGGGGAGCGTTTTGCCGAGGAAAACGTAATCCATTCGTTTGGGACTTTCGACGTCGATTTCCAGCCGTGTGTTCTTTCCCCCGCGGAATTGGTAAACGCCATTCGCGGTCACCGTCGGTGGGACGCCGAATCTGTATGGCGTCACGACTTTGAGCAGTTGCGGGTCGATCCAGTAAATCGCTTCCGCCGGGCGCAAGGTGGAACGCACGTTCCTTACCCGCGTCTCGTGCCGCGCCCAATCGTAAACGAAAGTGCCGGTGGCGAGGCCTTCGTCACGCGTGATGCGAAAATTCTCATAGGCCACGGCGCCGTCGCCGAAGTGGATGTCAGCCGATGCGCTGTTGAAGCCGACGCTGCGGAAGCGGCCGCGCTCGAGCTGCACGCGACCCTCGGCTTTCCATGTGGCGGGATCGCGGCTCGGCCCGCGAATGGCCATCGTGATGTTGCACGCGTGGGGCCAGTCCCAATCGTTAACAAATTCGCGCAGGCTCACGGGCGCGAGTGAACGCAGCGCGTTCGGATCAATGGTGCTGGTGAAATCGACGCGAAAATCCTCCGGCGCATCGAGCAGTTGCGCGCTTAGCTCGCCACGGGAATGGCGCACGTGAATATCACGAAACATTGTGCGCTCACCGTCCCAGGAAAATTCCGCGCTCGCTCCCGTGAAGGGCACGGCTTTATAAGCGAAGCGATCGAATGCCACGCGGCCGATGGCGTGCCACTCGGGCTGGCCCTCGCCGACCCGCCCGTGACCTGAAACCTCCAGCCGCGGCGGAGCAAGAAAAACAAAATCGCTCAGCATTCCTCCCATGGTGAAGGAGTCCAGAAAGGCGCGCAGATCGAGACTGCTGCGGGCTCGGAACTCCAGCTGCCCATCGCTGCGGTGCCAGATCGCGGTCGATTTGAGGCCGCCGAAATGGTCCTGCCACTCGCATTGGGTGAGGCTGAGCGTCTGATCGACAAACTCACCCGCAATTCGCAAGTTCTGCCACTGATAGTCGCCGCGCCGGAATCGATCAGCGCGCAAACTGCCGACCACGCGCGCATTTTCCAGTTCCGCCATGTCGCCGCTGAATTTGAGCTGGAGGTGCGGCTCGGTTTCGAAGCTGAACCTGCTGAGCTCCGTGACAAAGCGTTGAAATAGCTCGAGCCGCTCCTTCCATTCCTGATCCGAAAGCTTGCGCGAGGACTGATAATCGTTGCGCTTAATCAATTGCCCGCTGGCAGAAATGTGGACGCCGCAAAAGACCCCGTCGGCCTGGCTCACATAAATTTGTTCCGGAGGAAAATAAACGTGCGCGTGCAAGTTGCGGATTTCGGCGCGAGGAGATCGCGGATCGGTGCCGGCCGGCAACGGCAGCTTGACCTGTGCATCCCGAATGTCGACGGCGTTGAGGAAAGGCTGCCGCTGCATGAGCGCGGCATAGTTCACATCGAGCGAAAGGCGACTGATCTGCGCGACCGTGTTCTCGCGATGCTTGTAATCGAAAATGCGCACGTCCTGCGCCACCAGGCCGCGAAAAGGATCGAGTGTGAGCCGGCGCACGGAGGCTTCCACGCCATGTTTGTGCAGTTCCTCGACCACGAGCGCCCGCCAGGAGCGGCCAAAGCCCCGCTCCGCCAGATACCAGCCGCCGCCGGCAAGCGCGCCGAACCCGAGCACCATGAGTAAGCGCAGCGCGGTAATGAGAATCCGCCGGCGCAGCGGCGTCGCGGAGGCTTCCGTTATCGCCTCAGCTTCGGGAAGCTCAGCAACGGGCATGGCCTTCTATTCGTGCTCGGCGTTGTTGCTTTCAACCTTTGTCATTCCAAGCGAAGTCGAGGAATCTCTGGCTATTCTCGCAAACAAATTAGAGATGTCCCGGTCCGAGCTGGACTGGCATATTCGTTCGACGCGACGAAGGAAGCGATATGAGAGTGAGTGATCTGCCCGCTATCAATGCCTCGCTAAATTTCATCAGCACCGTTTTCATCGCCGCCGGCTGGTTTTACATCCGGCGCAATGTCTGGCAGCGACATGTGCCGTGCATGATCGCGGCCATTATTTCATCCAGCCTCTTCCTCATTGGCTACATTGTTTACCACGCGCACGTCGGCGAAAGATCGTCCGGTTACACCGGTTGGCTGGCGGCGATTTATTTCCCGATCCTGGCGTCTCATGTCTTGCTCGCTTTCGTCACTCTGCCGCTGGTGATCGTGACGCTTGTGCCCGTGTTCCAGCGCCGCTGGGATAAACATCGCCGGCTGGGGCGCTGGACAATGCCGATCTGGCTTTACGTTTCAATCACCGGAGTTTTTGTCTATCTGATGCTCTACAAATGGTTCCCGCCGCCGAGCCTTGCGCATTCGCACTGATTATTGTTTGCTCCAGTTCCACCCGCTGAAAAATGGTGACGATCGCAACTTTCAACGACCAAGCGAAGGCCAAACGGCTGCGCAACCGGCTGGAGCAATCGGGCGTGCAGGCCGACATCATCGGCGAAGGCGCGATCCAGCGCGTCGCCTTCATGTCCAAGCCCCAGGCCAACGTGAAAGTGAAAGTGGAGGAAAGCGACTTTGAAAAAGCGCAGAACTTGATGCGCGAATGGGAAACAGCCGATCCCGAGATCGGCTCCGCCTTGCGCTGCCCGCAATGCGGCTCAGCTGAGATCGAGTTCCCGCAATTGACACGGAAATTTCTGACCCCGGCGATCGCGAGCATTCTTTTTGCCCTCAAGGTTTTCCCGAAGGAATTTTATTGCCAGTCCTGCCATTACACCTGGCCGCTGGAAGAGGAAAAGGTCAAAGAACAGTGGTGGCAATGAGTTAGCCGGAGAGGGCGGTCCGCGGCTGTCATGGCCAGCGGCCGTCCCGGCTGGTCCAGGGAAACGCAGGCATGTCTCGACATGCGAGATGCCTAAACTTCCGATTGCGCGGTGCGGCTGACAGGTTTCGGAAATTGCGCATCTTCCCTCGCTCATGAAGTGGCTCTTTGCGCTTGTGCTCGCTCTCGCGATTTTCGGCAGCGCCTACTACTTCAGTTATAACGTTGTCTTCAAACAGGATCTCGCGGTGCAGAAGGAACAGCGTGGCGAAATCCCATCCACCCCTGCGCCGGACATCAGTCTGCCCGAATTCCAGGCGGCGGCGAAACTGCGGCAGGAGGGAAAGTTACTGGAAGCAAGAGATGCCTTGCTGGCGTTGATCCAGAAGTACCCGAACGGCCAGCATTTCGAAGAAGCCAAGGAAATGCTCGGCGCCATCAATACCGATATCCTATTTTCACCGATGCCGTCGCCGGAGAAACAGGAATACATCGTGAAGAAAGGCGACGTGATTGCGCGCGTCGCGCAAAAGATGCGCACCACGCCGGAGCTGATCATGCGCATCAACAATCTCAATAGCACCATGCTGCGCATCGGTGAGAGATTGCTCATTTCCAATCCTGAGTTCTCGCTCTTCATCCAGACCAAACCGAAGCTCATCGTGCTGCTTAACCACGGAAATTTCTTCAAGCAGTATCACATTCAGGAGGAGAAATTGCCTCCGAAACAGCCGGCCCGCGTCGTCACTAAAGTGGCCGAAGTGATGGCCTGGAAGGATGGCAAACGGGTCGGCTTCGGCACGCGCGAGTATCAATTGGGCACGCGCTGGATCCGTCTGGCGCATCCCGCTTACACCATCTACGCCATCCCGGATGCGTTTCACCCAGCGCCGAACCAGGCGCCGCCGCCGCTTGGACTCGGGATCAGCGCGAGCGATGCTGAGGAATTGAGCAGCCTTGTCAACGCAAAGACGCCTGTCACCATTACGGAGTGAATAACGTGAGTGAACAAAATGGAGGGGCGAGCTTGGAGGGTCGAGCTCCGCGAGACCGCGGCGTCGTGGAGCTCCGCCTTCCATGTCTGGTTAATTGCCAATGATGGAACCGCAGCCGCTCGATTTCGAAAAGCCGATCCTCGAACTGCAACGTCGTTTGCAGGAAATCCGCGCGCACTCCAATGAGCACGCGCTCGATTTCGACGTCGAGGTCGAAGCGATGGAAGCCAAGATCGAGACGACGCGGCGCGAAATCTATGGCAATCTCACCGCCTGGCAGCGGGTGCAAATTGCGCGACACACGCAACGTCCTTTCGCGCTCGACTACGTGGAGCGCTGTTTCACCAATTGGAATGAATTGCACGGCGACCGCTTGTTCGCGGACGACAAGGCCATGCCCTGTGGTCTGGCCATGCTCGATGAGCAGCGCTGCATCGTCATCACGAATCAAAAGGGGCGTAACACGAAGGAAAATGTGATGCGCAATTTCGGTTGCGCCCACCCCGAGGGCTATCGCAAGGCGCTGCGTTTGATGAGACTTGCCGATAAATTTTCCCTACCGATCATCGCTCTCATCGACACGCCCGGCGCATATCCCGGCGTCGGATCGGAAGAACGCCACATTGCGGAAGCCATCGCGGTGAATCTGCGTGAGATGATGATGTTGCGCGTGCCGATTCTTGCCGCGGTCATCGGCGAAGGCGGAAGCGGCGGAGCGCTTGGCATTGGCGTAGCCGATCACGTCATGATTCTGGAGAACGCCTATTACTCGGTCATCAGTCCGGAAGCGTGCTCGGCGATCTTATGGAAGGACCGGCGGCACGCGCCGGAGGCGGCCGAGGCGCTCAAACTCACCGCGCACGATCTCATCAAACTCGGAGTGGTGGATGAAATCATCGCCGAGCCGGAAGGCGGGGCGCAGCGGGACCATGAGAAAGCAGCGGCGGTCTTGGGCGAGGCGCTGCGCGCGAACCTAAATCGCTTGTTGCGCATGCCGGTCGAGCGATTGCTCGAAGCGCGTTATGCCAAGTTTCGGCGGCTTGGGAACTTTGCTGAAGTCCCCGGCCCGGGGCCGAACGGCGAGACCGCCTGAGCCATACGCATAAGGGTTATGAGGGCGAAGCTCGCGATCATTGTTACCACATTGCTGATGGCGGCATCGGCCAAAGCGGAGCGTGCATTTAACTTTCATCGCGACACGTTCGGTTTCGCGAACATGACCGTCTTCGAGTACGAGAACGGCATTCCGCATTTGCGGCGTGGCGAAGCGGCCAGGCAGGAGCGGTACACGCGGCGATGCTTCGTTCTCAGTCGCGCGGTCTGGCAATTCCGGAAATTTGCTCGCTTCGATCCGCTGGCGCAGCCGATCGATGATAAGGAACTTATCGCGCGCATCAAAAAAGTGACGCGGCGTCAGGCCTGGCGACCGGCCTTGCCGGAGAACCAGCGCACGGTTTTTCCATATGCCGATTTGCGCGACATGAGCACGAAGCGGGGACGCATATTGCAGGAGACCGTCGGCAGAGGATGGCCGACGTACTGGCGCCCGGGGAACTATCGCATCTTTTTTGAGCCGGGACGGGCCTATCAGGAACAAACACATCGCCGGCTCGATGACACTCTGGCGCGCGGGGACCTGTTTGTTGGTTATCTCACCACCTTGCCGAAGCTCACCATTAATCACGCCGTGCTTGTCTATGCGCGAAAAGCGCACACACCCGACGGAGAAGATCGTTACCTCGTTTACGACTCCAACCATCCTGAAAGGCCGCGCGAGCTCACCTGGTCAGCGCGCGAACGAACCTTCGCCTATCAGAAGGACTGGGATTTTATCGGCGGGCCGGTCCGCGTGTATCAGGTGTACGGGAAGCCTTTTCAATAGCGGGCGAACCTTTGCCCTGGGCTCGCGAAGAGCCCTAACGAGTCGCGAGCAGTTCGCCGCCGCTTTTCACCGCTTCCGCCTGCGCCATCGGCGGGAACAGAAACCGCAGCATCGGATCAACCCGGGCCGCCCACGCGCTCTCATTGTGACCGGCGCCTTCCACTTCGGTGTATTGCAAATCGTCATGCAATCGCCAGCCCTTCTCCACCAGCGCGTCGCGCAAGGCACGCGCCCGTTCCCAGCCGATTTCGTTTGTCCCTGTATCAAGCCAAATGCGCAGCGGCAACTTGGTATCCAGTTCCTCGACCATGCGCACGATGACCTGATTATCCCACCAGACCGAAGGCGACATCACGGCCAGGCGTGAGAAAACATCCGGAAACCATAGACCGAGCGTCATTGTGAGAAGACCGCCGAGAGACGAGCCGCCGAGGCCGGTGAACTCCGCTTCCGGCAGAGTCCGATAAGTCGTGTCGATGAACGGTTTCAGCTCGCTCACCAGGAACTTGCCGTATTTCCGCGCCAATCCCCGGCTGCGTTGATATTTTTGCACGCCGGCCTGGGCTACGGCGCGCGTGGGCGTGTATTCGTGAATGCGGTCGTTGCCGGTATTGCTCACGCCGACGATGATGAGCGGCTCGATCAATCTTTTGCGGGTAAGCCGCTGCGCTGTCTCATCCACCCCCCATTCCACTCCGCCGAAGGCGGTGGCGGCGTCGAAGACATTCTGGCCGTCCTGGAGATAGAGCACCGGATAGCGACGGCGCACAAAACGCCGATAACCCGTGGGCAGATACACCACCACGTCGCGCCTGTTGCCGAGCGTGCGTGAGGGAAAGCTTTTGTGCCGCTGAATGTTGCCGGTGAGTGTGTGCGGGGGCATGGGCCGAGGTTATTCTGTCTAATCGCGCACCGTCAGCCGCGTAGTTTTACATTGGCCGAAATCATCGGTCTCAGGTAAACGTTTTCGCTCACTTTATGCAGGAACGTTACATCCGCTGGTGGACGCCGCATTTGAGCCGTGATTTCGAGATGCTTGTTTTCGGCAACGGCGGCGGTCTGCCCCTCATTCTTTTTCCCACCTCCTTCGGGCGTTATCACCAGAACAAAGACTTCGGACTGATCGACGCCGTGGCGCCTTTCATCGATAACGGGCGAGTGACC
This sequence comes from Verrucomicrobiota bacterium, assembly GCA_046734175.1. GTDB lineage: Bacteria > Verrucomicrobiota > Verrucomicrobiia > Chthoniobacterales > UBA10450 > AV69. The sequence continues at coordinate 14,331 of JBKPQR010000049.1, forward strand.
GTTTATTGTCCCGATTCGATTGATCTCGAGAGCTTCTATAACAAGGCGATCCATCCCGCCGATCGCATGCGCACCCATCTCGCCTACGAAAATGTCATCGTGCGCGACGTCTTCGACTTCGCCCGACGCGAAGGCGGCACACACCGCGTCGCGATGTGCGGCGCCAGCCTTGGCGCGTATCATGCCGCCAACATCGCCTTCAAACATCCCGACGCCGTCAGCCATCTCATCAGCCTCAGCGGCGCATTCGATATCAGCGATTTCTTCGGCGGCTATCACGACGACAACATCTATTTCAACAGCCCCTACGAATATCTCCCCAACATGCCCGACCCGTGGAAATTCGGCCACATGAACATCATTCTTGGCACTGGCGAGTGGGACAATACCCGGCACGAATCGCTGCGCATGTCAGCTATTCTCAACTCCAAAGGCATTCGCCATTGGCTTGATGACCGGAAATGGTGCGGCCACGACTGGAACTACTGGCGCGACATGCTGCCGTACTATTTATCAACCTTGTGAAGAGCGCCTCACACAAAGTCCTCTACGCGCGCAACGCAAGATGAACAATTCGTTTGCCGCGATATCCTTTGTGGCCTTAGTGCCAGCCTCCCATCGGTGTAATTCGCCTGATCCGCGGCTCCTATTCTCGTGAAGAAAATCGGCATCCTTTTTGGCCAGGAAAATAGTTTTCCGTGGGCGTTCATCGACCGCGTGAACCACAAAACCGGTGGCAACGACATCGTGGCCGAGCCGGTGCGCATCGACAAAGTGATTCAGGGTGAGCCGTGCGGTTATGACGTGATCGTCGATCGCATCTCGCAGGATGTGCCGTTCTATCGCGCCTTCCTGAAAAACGCCGCGCTCACCGGCACAGCTGTGATCAACAATCCCTTTTGGTGGAGTGCGGACGAGAAGTTTTTCAATAACGCGCTCGCGACGAAGATCGGCGTCGCCGTCCCCAAGACGGTGCTGCTGCCGTCGCATGAAGTGCCACCCGATACGAACGCCAACTCGTTCCGCAATCTGGCTTACCCGCTCGATTGGGAAGCGATTTTCAGCTATGTCGGCTGGCCCGCGTTTTTCAAGCCGTTTGCCGGCGGCGGCTGGAAGAATGTCTATCGGCTGCACAATCCGGACGAATTTTACCGCGCCTATAGCGAGACCGGACAGCTCGTCATGATGCTCCAGGAGGAAGTGAAATTCGATATGTATTTCCGCTGTTACTCCATCGACCAGACAAAGGTGCGCGTGATGCCGTACGAGCCGCGACATCCTTACCACTTGCGTTACCAGACGGAATGGCACGCGCCCAAGAACATCATCGAGCAAGTCGAGTGGGGCGTGCGCCAGCTCAACGAATATCTCGGCTACGATTTGAACACGGTCGAGTTCGCCATCCGGGACGGTGTTCCGGTCGCGATCGATTTTTGTAATCCCGCGCCCGATGCGGAAGTGACCTCAGTCGGCCAGGCGAACTTCGATTGGGTCGTCGAAGCTGTCTCCGACATGGCGATTCGCAAGGCGCGCGAGCATCGAGCGGGTCGCGACAATCTGAGCTGGGGGAAGTTTGTCCAAGCAGCGGTGGGTCGGCGCGAATTAAAAGAACTCAACACGTCATCCTGAGCGCAGCTGCCCTCCTCCTTGTGATTCTGAGCCGAGCTGGCCTCCTCCTTGTCATCCTGAGCGAAGCTGCCTCCTCCTTGTCATCCTGAGCGCAGCGAAGCGGAGTCGAAGGACCCCGCGGAAGTTACCTTAAAGCTCCGCCACGGGATTGCTCACTTACGCTGGCGGATGACTGGCACCTCGGACACCAAACCGTGGTACGGCCGCCGATGCTTTCTCGACGAAGCATCGTTCCGTGCCGTGGGCATTTCCCATCTGCCCGCCAGCGTTGGTGAATGAGCCAGCCGCGCGGCAAGGTCGAATCATCTGGTCCGATGATGCGCAGGGATGCGCGCGCCACGAAACGGGTGGCGCGGAACAGGCGCGCGCGTTCCCTATCAGCGAGTTCGCCCGCGCGTTTTGCTGGAAGGATCTTCGCGCGCCAAAGGATTTCGTCCGCCATCCAGTTGCCGATTCCGGAGAACCCGGATTGCATCAGGAGCACGGCTTTGATCGGTGCTTTGGAATGTCGCGCGATGAAGCCATCAAAAAATCCGCGAGTGAGCTCCGCGATTTCGGGGATGGTTTCGTTCCACCAAACCGGAGGCGATTTTCCGTGATGAAACTGCACACGGCCAAACTGACGCGCGTCGCGCAAGACGAGCGCACGCCGGCCTTGAAACAAGACAAGATGATCATGTTTCTGCGGGGAGTAATCAGCGGGCGCGACTTCGAGCCGTCCGGTCATGCCGAGATGGAGGCCGAGCCAGTTCTCGTTAGAGAATCGAAAGAGCATGCGCTTGCCGCGGGCGGCCGAACTGAGGAGCCGCGCACCCGTGATCAGCCGCCCTAGCGCGCGAACATTCGTCCCACGAAAGACTCGTTTGCGCGCGTGCAGCGCCACGTTCAGCACGCGATGACCCAGCCCGGCATCCCATTGCCGGCGGAAATATTCAACTTCCGCTAGCTCAGGCATCGCGCAGAATATTCGCGCGGTTTCGGGCGGCAATCTTTACCTGCGCAGCTGTATCGCTACCTTTGAAGTAGTGGAAAAAGTGATCATCGTCGGCAGCGGCTGCGCGGGACTGACCGCGGCGATTTACGCCGCGCGAGCCAACCTGAATCCGCTCGTGCTCGAAGGCAGCCAGCCGGGTGGACAACTTTCCACTACCACCATGGTGGAGAATTTTCCCGGTTTTCCCGAGGGCATCGACGGCCCGCAACTCATCATGAACATGCACGCGCAGGCCGAGAAATTCGGGGCGCGCTTTTCCTATTCGGAAGCGACCGGGTTCGAGCCGCTCAATTCGCATGTGCGGCTCCAGGTGGATGATGAGAAATGGCTCGAGACGCAATCACTCATCATCGCCAGCGGCGCTTCAGCCAAGTGGCTGGGTTTGGAAAATGAAGAAAAGCTGATCGGCCACGGACTGACTTCATGCGCGACATGCGACGGCGCGTTTTATCGCAACGTGCCGGTGTGCGTGGTCGGCGGCGGCGATTCTGCCGCGGAAGAAGCGCTTTTCCTCACTCGCTTCGCGTCGAAGGTTTACCTCATTCACCGACGCGACAAACTCCGCGCCTCGAAAATCATGGCCGATCGCGTGCTGCGTTGCGACAAGATCGAGCCGATCTGGAACCATGTCATCTCCCGCTACGTGCCGGATGAGAAGGGCGAAATGAGCGCGGTGGATCTGCGCGATGTGAACACGCACGCGGAACGCCGGCTGGCCGTGGCCTGCGTTTTTGTCGCCATCGGTCACGAACCAAACGCCAAACCTTATGCCGGTAAGCTGGAGATGGACGGCGAAGGCTACCTCATCACGAAGAAGCTGGTGGAGAGCAAACACCCTGGGGTGTTCATCGCGGGCGACGTGGCCGATCGCGTTTACAAACAGGCGATCACCGCAGCCGGCGCCGGCTGCGCCGCCGCCATGGAAGCGGAGAAATATTTGAGCAGATTGGAATAATTTGCGAATTGCAATTTGCAATTTGCGATTCGACTTGAACGAAACCGATCTTCTGCACCGCACCAAGCAGTTTGCGCGTCGCGTAATGAAGCTGGTCGAGGCGTTGCCGCGGACGGTGCAGGGCCGCGCGATTGCTAACCAATTGATGAGAAGCGGCACATCTGCGGCGGCAAACTATCGCGCTGCGTGCCGCGCGCGATCAAAACCCGAGTTTGTGGCAAAGCTCGGGACCGTGGAGGAAGAAGCCGACGAGAGCGCCTTCTGGCTGGAACTGATCATCGAGGGAGGACTGCTGCGCCAGAGCAAAGTTGAACCTCTGCTGCGCGAGGCGAAGGAGTTGGTGGCAATTGTGGCGTCGTCCAAAAAAACCGCTTCCCGCAGCCTCTCACAATTGCAAATCGGAAATCGCAAGTCGCAAATTTCTTGAAGCTTTGCGACCTGACGCAGTTCTACTCGCCCTTCAGCGGTGGAGTGAAACGCTACCTGCACGAGAAGATCGCCTATATCGAGAGCGCGACGCAGGACGAGCACGTCCTCATCGTTCCGGGAGCAAATAACGAGTGCACGGCTTCGGTCCGCTCGCGCATTTACACCATCCGCTCACCGGTGGTATCGCGCACTTCGCGTTATCGCGCCCTGCTCGATTTGCGCGCAATGGACGAGATCATCGAGCGGGAGCGGCCGGATGTGATCGAATCGAGCGACCCATATCAGATTGGTTGGCGCGCGCTCCGGACCGGGCACTCGCTCCGGATCCCCGTGATCGCCTTTTACCATTCGCATTTTGCCGAAGCACACTTCGGTGGCGTATTGCGGCATCTCGCGCGAGCCTATGTCCGCACTCTCTACAGCCGATTTCCCCTTACCCTGGTGCCGTCGCGCGGTCTGGCTGCCGTCCTGATGAATTGGGGCGTGCGCAACGTGCGCGTGGCGGGCCTCGGCGTGAACACTACAACCTTCAAGGCCACGCCCGACGACGGCGCTGCCACGCGCGCGCAACTCGGCGTTCCTGAGTCGCGTACGCTCCTGCTCTACGTCGGCCGTTTAGCGCCCGAAAAAAATACGCGAACGCTCTTTGGCGCATTCGAGGAACTGAATTCCCGCGCCCCGGAGCGATTTCACTTTCTCGTTATCGGCGATGGCCCAGAGCGGAGGCCATTGCAAAAATTTGAGGCACAATGCTCGAGTGTGAGCTGGCTAAAGTATTGCGCCACTTCCTTCGAGCTCGCTCGATACTATCGCGCGGCCGATCTGTTTGTGCATCCTGGTACGCAGGAAACATTTGGGCTCGCTGCCCTCGAGAGTCAGGCTTGCGGCACGCCGGTGGTGGGTATTCGCGGCAGTTTCATGGACGAAGTCATCCGGCATGACCAGAGCTGCTGGGCGCAGGAGAACACGCCGAGCTCGCTTGGGCGCGCGCTTGAGTGCGCCTGCGAAAGCAATTTGCCCGCCGAGGCGAGAGGCGCGGCGCTCGCCGTGGCGGAAGAGTTTTCTTGGCCGCGCGTTTTCGAGCGGCTGTTTTACATTTACCACGAAACTTGCTCTACATATCGGACGTAAATGGACCCAACCTCAGCGCCAGCTTATACCATCCGCCAATATCGCCGCGCCGATCGCAGGGCCGTCCGCGAGCTCTGCTGCGCCACCGGGTTTCTAGGTGCGCCGATTGATCCCATCTTCGAGGACCGCGAGCTCTTCGCCGACTTCCTCACCACTTACTACACCGATCACGAACCGGAATCCTCTTTCGTCTTGGAGATCGATGGCGAGATTCGCGGCTACCTGCTTGGCTCGCGCAAGCCGCTGCAAAACCAGCTCTATGCCTTCGCCCAGAACGTCGTGCTTTTTTTTCGCGCGCTCTTGCGCTACCCACGGTATAACGCGCGCTCGCGGAAATTTATCCGTTGGGTCGTCTGGTATGGCTGGCGCGAAGTGCCCGCGGCGCCGCGGTTAACTCCGCATTTTCACATCAACCTGCTGCCGGAAGCGCGCAAAGTTTCCACCACCCGCGCTCTTTTTAGCGCCTACTTTCGTTATCTCTATCAATGCGGTGAGCGTCGCGTTTACGGCCAGATTGTCACTTTCGAAAGCCGTCGCGGCGAGAAGCTGTTCGAGCGTTACGGATTCAAGGTGCTGAATCGAGCGGAGATCACGAAATACAAATCGTTCTATCCGGAATCGGTTTATCTGAGCACTGTGATCAAGAATCTGGAAACGGCGGGGCCGCTCTCCGCGTACTCACGACGACGGATGTGATCGCCGCCATCGGCGTTACGTAGATTTTTCACCGCGAGCGCGCAGGCAAGTCCCGACCCGCCCAGCGACATGGTCCACCCGAGTCTTGAAAACTAACGCGGCCCAACTGGAGCGCGCCCTGGGGGTCCGGGAGTCGTTGTCGATTGTCATCAATCGCATTATCGGCTCCGGAATATTTCGGACTCCAGCCAGCATTATGGCGGCAGTAGCTGCATCGTTGCCCCTCTTCTTCGGCGTGTGGCTACTTGGAGGAGTGGCGACGCTGCTCGCGGCGTTATGTTATGCCGAGCTGGTAGCGATGATTCCGCGCTCGGGCGGACCATATGTCTTTCTCAAAGCCGCCTACCCTACCGTCGTCACCTTCCTGCGCGGATGGGCGATGTTCTTCGTTTCTGAAACCGGATCCATTGCCATTGTGGCGATATTTTTTGCTCAGAACCTCGTCTCCTTTATTCCAGATAAAGCCTCGCCAACGCTCACCGCCGCAATCGCCATCGCCCTTGTTCTACTCCACACGTTTCTAAACTGCTTCGGCATAAGGCTCGGTGGCATCATCCAGAACATCTTCAGCATCCTTAAGCTCGGCATTTTGATCTTCATCGCAGTGATGGCGGTTACATCCGGCTTTCACGCGCACAATTTTACAACCAGAGCGGGGGCCGGGGTGGGCGGGTGGGTCGCGGCGCTCGGCTTTTTCAAAGCCATGCGATACGGCTTCTATGCTTACAGCGGATGGGAAGGCGCTACCTACGTCGCGGAGGAAATCAAAAATCCTACAAGGAATCTACCACTATCCTTATTTGGAGGTATTACGGTGGTAATGGCCGTCTATCTGCTAGCTAACCTCGGCTACGTCAACCTCCTCGGAGCTGATGGCATCGCCGCCATCTATGGTTCGAACTCAACTGTCGCAGGCGCATCCATGCACACTGCCATGGGCGCGCTTGGCAGTACATTTGTTGTTAGCGCGATCTTGATCAGTGCTTTTGGAAATGTAAACACGCAGATCCTGGTAAAGAGCCGCACCTGGTTTGCCATGGCGCGAGATGGCCTTTTCTTTCCCAGCCTATCGCGGGTTCATCCCAAGTATAAGTCGCCTAACAATGCTTTGTACGCCCAGGCCCTGTGGGCTTCGCTCCTTATTTTATTCGCCAGCCGCGCCGGCTGGAAATCTTACGAGGCGATAATTGACTACTTTAGCTTTACCTCGTCTGTATTTAACATTCTTACTTTCGCGGCAGTGTTTGTGCTTCGCAGGAAAGCTCCAGACCTTCCGCGACCTTACCGGACCTGGGGTTACCCTTACACACTCATTCTTGTTCTACTTATTGAAGCAATGTTTTTGATCTTTACCCTTATGACAAGTTTCGTTCCTTCTTTGCTTGGCGTTCTGCTTACCTCCACGGGTCTGCTTTACTATAAGTTCGCCGTGCCTGACCGTGTAAAGAAACCCGGTTTATTGCACACATGATTGGTTCGCGCGTCTTTGTTGCTGATCCTATTTCTCAGCGCGGAATTGAGGAGCTGTCGGCCGGCGGCGCACTTGATGTGCACGTGCAAACCGGATTGAATGAAGCTCAACTGACCGAGGCGCTGGGGGAGGCGACGGCACTCATCGTTCGCAGCCAGACGAAGGTAACGGCAACGGTTTTAAACGCGGCGAAAAAGCTGCGAGTCGTCGGCCGGGCCGGTGTCGGGGTTGACAACGTGGATGTCGAGGCCGCGACGCGCCGCGGCGTGGTGGTGCTGAATGCGCCCGGAGCGAACACCATTTCCACGGCAGAACATGCCTTTTCCCTGCTGCTCAGCCTTGCCCGGAACATTGCGCGCGCGGACGCGAGCATCAAGAACGGCGCCTGGGAGCGGAAGAAGCTCGAAGGGGTCGAGCTTTACAACAAGACGCTTGGCGTCATCGGCATGGGACGCATCGGAAGCGAGCTCAGCCGGCGTGCCATCGCTTTTGGAATGCGTGTCCTCGCCTTTGATCCCTATCTTTCCGCTGCGCGCGCCCGCAGCCTGCAAGTCGAGCTGGTGGAGGAGCTGGATGACCTCCTCGCCGCTTCCCATTTCATCTCCCTCCACACCCCACTCACACGCGAAACAGATCACATCTTGAATGCGACACGGCTCGCCAAGACGCGGCACGGCGTGCGGATCATCAATTGTGCGCGCGGTGGTTTGATTGATGAAAACGCCTTGAGCGAGGCCCTCCGGTCTGGTCAAGTCGCCGGCGCCGCGCTTGATGTTTTCGAGACGGAACCGTTGCCGGCGGACTCGCCGCTGCGCGAACTCGGAAACGTGATTCTCACTCCACATCTCGGCGCTTCGACCGCGGAAGCGCAGGAGAGCGTGGGCATCGAGATTGCGCAATCGATTCGCGCGGCGCTACTCGAAGGCACTATCCGCAACGCCGTGAACATGCCGTCGCTGGACGCGAAGACGCTTGCCATTATCGGACCGCATTTGCGTTTTGGCGAAAGATTGGGCCGCTTTCTGGCGCAGCTCGCCCCGCGCCACGTTGATCATCTCAACATCAACTACAGCGGTAAGGTCAACGAAGTGGATACAACTGCGATCACGCGCGCGGTCCTGAAAGGTTTTCTGCAAAACGCCGGCGGGAGCGACATCAATGAAGTGAACGCGCCCGCTTTCGCCGAAAGTCTCGGTGTTGAAATCACCGAAACGCGACTGAGCGCGCCCGGCGATTACTCCGACATGCTCGAGCTGTCGGCGAC
>JBKPQR010000050.1:0-9386 GCA_046734175.1 Verrucomicrobiota bacterium
GATCCGGGGTGAACAAGCGAGCAGGCGGACGCGCGACCACACGGGTTTGCCGCAACTGCCCCGAGGCAAGCGGTGTGAATTGTGGGGGCAGGCATCCGTGCCTGCCGAGTCGGCCGCTCTCCGGCGTCGAACACGCTAACCGATTGTTGGCGTGTTTTTGCGCCAAACGATCTCAGTTTAGTCGTTTTCCAGTACTGGGTTTCTCGCTTCCCCCTATTGGTTTCCGACTTCTCCGTACTGGTTCGCTGCTTCCTCGTATCGGTTTATCGCTTCGCAGTACTGGTTTGTGGTTTCCCAATACTGGTTTGTCGATTCCCTGTACTGGTTTGCCGCTTCCTTGTATTGGTTTGCCCCTTCCCAGTATTGGTTTGCCAGTTTCCTGTACTGGTCTGTCGCTTTCCAATACTGGTTTATCTCTTGCCAGTATCGGTATTTCGCTTCCCCCGTATTGGTTTCTCCCTCACCGATACTGGTTGGCGGCTTGCCCGTACTGACTTGCCGCTTGCCAATATTGGTTCGCCGCTTGCCAATATTGGTTTGCCGCTTTCCAATACTGGTGTGTCGCTTCCCCACACTGCTTTTTGCCGTTTTCTCTCCTGAATTGCCCGTTCCGGTTACTGACCGGCACCTTCCAAATGTCGGTTTCGCGGCTCCTATCTAGCCTCCGTGGATCATTCCTCCAGTGTGCGGCAGATGACGAATGGCAACCAGGAACACGAGCTGTGGGAACAGCTCGGGTCGACGGTCAAGCCCGCCAGGGTAGCCTGTGCCGAGGGGGGAGCCGGCGCATCAATGGTTACCCTACAGCATTTAACCTTTACGCCGGCGCAGCATCGTGATGCCCACCGACAGAGTGGACAACCAGGCAAGCCGCGCTCCTGCTTTCCTTAGCGGCCGCGGTTGGGCAGACGCTGCAGCGCTTTCTGCGCGAGCGCCTTTGATTTACTAATCTTGCTCTCCTCATTGTCCGGCCCGCCCACGCTGATTCGGATAAAAACGTTGCTCTTCAGCACGTAGAGTGCTCCACCAAATTGGTTGCCGCTCCAGTACGCTTCCTCGCCTATGCCATCGACCTTCTTCGGTGGTATTCTCTTTTCTTCTTCCTCGGCATTTTCCCCCCGTTTGTTCTTTTCCTGGGTTTCTTGCTTGCTCCGGGAATCCTCCCGGAAGCGGCCGAAGGTATCGTTCCAATAGTCCCTAGCCTCGGATCCCGACGAACTGCGGAGCTTGGGCTGAATTATAGCCAGACTCACCGACTTGTTTGGCTCCTTGGAGCTGTAATAGCATTGGGACATAACGACATTGCCGCTCGGACCAGCGCTGCTTTTGGCATTCGTTATCGTCGCGATCTGAATCGCGCCCACTTCTTCTGTCGTAATCAGCGTGCAGGCGGCGATCGCGGCCTCAACCAGACCGGGCGACGACGGCGATTGCTCCTGAGAAGGCGGCGATGCTAAAACCGGGTCTTGTCGCTCCGAGTGCTTACAGGCGACACAGAGCGAGATCAGAAGCAGCCATGTTAGGGCATTTATGGGGGGCGGGCGGACGGACATTGCCAAAATGTTCCCAAAGAAAACGGCCGCGTCACACACAAGCAATGTATTGGCAGTTCCGCCAACGATTTTCGGCGCAGAGAGGCCATGATCGCCAGTCTGCTTAGCCCCTGTCCATCGGCGCGCCGAGTACTGATCGCCGAAACCGCCAAGCGAATTACGGGAGCTTGTGGCCTGACCTGTTTCCTACGAAGGAAGCATCTTTACCATCGATTACACCGTCAACAGTCACATCGGCACGGAAATTTGCCGAGGTCGCCCTTTGGCCGGATTTGGAGTTGATGAAGTTCTGGTCCTTTGAATTAACCACCCGATCGAAAGTCACGTCGCCCGCGAGCACGCCCATGGTGGCAGAGAAGTCGCCGACATGGCTCGCCGTATCCTGCACATTTGTCAGCGTGACGGTAACATATTGTGCATCAGTCACGCCGGTCAGATTGATGGTGTATTGATTCGGGTTTGGTCCCACCGCGCCGCTGCTGACCGAGCCGTTGCCGCTTGTCACACCGGCTCCGCTTACGCTCGCCAGCGGAGTAGGGAAGGTAAAGACCAGAGTGTAAATCCCGTTCGCGCCACCGTTGCGACATTCAATTCCCGGGTTGCCGGTGAGCGGCAATCCGATATCAAACGTGCCAGCGCTGCCGTGGCTTTTCCGCGACACAACACTGTTCAGCGTGAGGTCGTAGGCGGCAAATAGTCTATGCCCCGTCGCCTGACGAACGATAGCCGCCTTGTCCGAGCGGCCGTTGTAGTCGGGTGCGGTACAGGTGCCGAGGGGCGGAGCAACGCAACCGTCGGCATATGCGGCAACTGCCCGGCCTAGTTTATCGACCGTTATATCATTGAAATCCAGAAGATTTCTGTTCCCAGAGCTACAGAGGATTCCGGCTAAGCAGATGGCCCCTTTTTGCACTGGATCGCCGGGCGTTGCATTGACCGTCACCCAGTGAGCGCCCCGGTCGTAAGTGGTCGCGACATAAAAATTCCATACACCTTGGAAAGTCGCCAGGTCTTGGAAATTTCCGCCTGTCGTGCTGCCAAGAAAGCCAAAGGCAGCACGATCTCCGTCGCCGGCGACAACCACGGGGAAAACTGCACTTTTGATTCGGCATGGCGCGTACTGATTGCCGGGCGCACAGCCAACCGGCTGGCCCACTTCGAAGTCCTTCGTCCATGTCTCGCCATGATCGGTCGAAACCGCCACATGCGGACGATTGTCGCCATTGATATATCCGATATAGACGGTGTTATCGCTGCCGATGCCAACCGAGGGATCCCCGCTTCCGACGCTTCCCGGCACAGTCCGGTCGACCCACGTCATGCCATTGTCACGTGAGATAGCCACGCCCTGACTTCCGCTTCCGGCACTGCAGGAGGAGTTCGGCACGTAAACCGTTCCATCCGGCCCCACTTTCACATGACCGTGAATGCCGCCATAGCATTCGGTTGGATTAAAGATATCGACGCCCGCTCCGAAGCTCACGCCGCCGTCGTCACTGCGAGAGCATTCCGCGCCGCCGACGATATTCTGCGAGCAGTAGTAAATTGCGTTCGGGTATAGGGGATGCGGTGGCTCGATCACCGGCGGAACAGCGTTGAGGTTAGTTGGCGCGTAAGGCCCACCGCCAAACGTCTCATGATCGGGACCAGCCGGCTGTCCTCCAGCCACAAACGAAGTCCAAGTCGTGCCATCGTCGTCGGAAAACGCTGCGGAGCTGTCGGTGGCCCCGAGTTGCAGACCAAAGACGCGGCCTGTCTGACGATCGACAAAGCCGATCGGATCAAGACCGGTGACGATCGGCGCATTCATGTCCTGCCAGGTCGCGGTTGCCGGAAAAGTCGCATCATCAAAGCTCACGCGTAGTTGGTCGTTGCCGGCGGTGAAAAAGACTACGCCCCCGGTATTCACTTTATCGTGCTTAAGCGCAGCGATCTTCGGAAGCCAGTCGACCCCAATGGACGGTTCGCCCGCGGTGTTATCGGGAATGTTGGCGGAAGAAATATGGTTTGAGAACGTCGGAGGAATTCCAGCCGCAACTGGCGCCACCGGCGGAAATGGCACCAGGCTGACCTTGCCGGTGATGCTCTGGCCATTTGGAAGAAATGGCACAATACGCAGCGTGTACGTTCCGTTTATCGCCGGAATGAGGACTACGTCTGGATCAACGTACGTCTGATCACCCAGGGACGAGGCGATCGGTTCCCCAGTCGCAGACGCTCCAGCGAAGACGTATAGATCGAACTGTGTCTCTGTAAGTTCCGGCCAGCGAACTTCAATTCGGATGTACTTGCTCGCTGTCGTGGCGGCGCTTAAACCTGAGACCGTCAACGTATAATCGTCGCACACCAGAGCTGCATTGGTTGGATCGCACGTTGGAGTACCGGTCGCCTGGGAAGAGGGATTGGCCACGAGATACGGGCCACCAACAAACGTGACGGCCCCGCTGCTTTCGGTCAGCGTTCCGGCGGACGGTGTGAGCGTCGCGAAAGTGAGGATAGCCAGCGAAAACCCAGTAATTGTGAGAAGAAAAGCGATGAAGATGCGCGGATTGAAGAAGCCGACTTCAGTATTGGAGTTTTTGCGCATAGGAATGAGTTAGGAATTGGTTGTTTGTGCTGCTGACCTTGACGAGCTTAAAAATTGAGAGCTGAAAGGAGACACCGTGCAGTACAGTAAGCCGTTCCTCACGGTTGGTTCATTATTAGGATAGAGTTTTAGCCGTGGGATCGCGAGAAAGAACTGCATTACATTTTGGTAACGTTGTGCGAGCGGTGGGTTGCAAACTCCGCCGCTTTTTTTACCGATAAGTTTCCCGCTTTCGCGCTCGCCTCTTTCAGCCAGCTGCAGCCGACTCCGTCTTTTCCGCAGATCTTTCTGGAAATCCGCTCTCCCTCTCGGATCGATCTCAACGATTGGCGAGCTACTCTGGCAACTGCGCAATCGCTTTCTCGGCGAGGGCTTTGGATTTCTCGAGCTTTTCCTCCGTTTTCGACGGTCCTCCGACGCTCACCCGGACAATTTTCTCTCCGTGGAGCGTATATAGCACTCCACCGAACCGGTTGCCGCTCCAGTATGCCCCTTCGCCTATGCCGTCGATTTTCGTAGCGCGAACACCCTTTTGATCTTCCTCCTTACCACCGTCACGAGTTTCCTTGCCGACCTCACGTCCGTTCTCCTGCTCTTGGGCCGGTTCACCAGAAGCGACGTAAACCTCCTGCCAATATTGGTGGATGCTGCCCGTCGTCATCCGCGCAGGATCGCGTTGAATGATCGCGATGGTCACTGAACAGTCGGGCTCGGCCGACGTGTAATAACATTGCGAGGTAACAAACTGCCCTGTCGGCACCTCAGTTAGCTGAGTACCAATAATATTAGCTCGCTGAATCCGGCCGACTTCCGCTCCGGTGATGAGCGCACAAGGGTCAACCTTCGTTTCGGTATGTGGGAAAGGCTGCTGTTCGGTAGATTGCGGTGGGAAGGGCGATTTTTTGCAGGCGGCGAAAAGAAAAGTCGCAATCAACAACATGCAAAACCCTCTCTGGGTGCAACGGATTACACGATCCATAATAAACATGATCGAGCGGGATTGCACAGCGTCTTGGTTGCAATGTTAGCGTCAAGCCGCCCAATAGCGAAAAAGAGGGCCGCCTCGCGGAGAAGCGGCCCTCAACCTTTGCGCAGCTACTTCAAAGCAACCGCTCTATTTGGTCATCGAACGCTGACGGTAATGCTCTTGGAGTTGTTGGTTTCTTTGCTCTCAACCACCGCCTTGTTTGCGTCAGCGGTCGCTTGGATCGTGTGCTTGCCTTTGATCGTAGGCGTCCAGTTAAGCGAAACTTGGGTAGACGCGCCTGGAGCAAGCGAACTCGTGTAAACCACGCCTAACGAGGTTTTGCCGTCGAGGAACTGAGTCTGCGACACGCCAGCGCTTCCCGCCCCTTGGTTCTTCACCGTCGCAGTAAGCGTCGCGGTGGTGCCAACGGCCGGCTGTTTGATACTCGACGTCAGAGCAGAAACGATCAGGTCCGGCTTACCAGCCTCGTTAACTGTAATTAGCTGTTGAGCCGTATTCGAGCTGGTCTTGCCGGCTGTGTCGCTAACGGTAAGCCGCGCGTTATAAGTTCCCGCCAAGCTGTATGTATGCGAGAATAGGCCAGTGCCGTTTTGCGCTGTGGAGCCGTCGCCGTAATCAATCGCATAAGAATTAATGGTAGCGCACGCTCCGGCCGGTTCGCTTGAGGCGGTCCCGTTAAAGCTCACCGCCAGCGGCGCCTTGCCGCTCTGCGGCGTCGCTGTCAGGGCCGCGACCGGAATCGCGCTCGAGCAGCTTGCGTTGCCTACGCGAATGTAATTTCCGCCGGCAGTCTGGCTCGCTGTTTCAAGGAACCCGGCCTGCACACCGGCAAGCACGAGGGTATTACCACTGATCGACTTGAGCTGCGTCCCAATGCCGCTGGCATTCCAAGTGAAGGGGACGCCAACGGCTGTGGTGCCGGGAGCGGGGAAACTGATCGGGTTAGCAGCATTCAGTTTGATCGTGATTGTACCGTCGGCGGCGTAGGTCGCCGAAATGATCGGACAGGTCGTAGTAAGACTGTTGGTGCAGGTCCGCGTGTCGACTGTACCATTCGTCGCGCTACCAGGATCTCTGCGACCTAGGCTGACTCGTGGTGTCACGGGCGTGTTGGTCGCGGTGAAGGTATCTAGCGAGACAAACACCGTCTCAGGGTTACCGTTCGTGTCTGTAACTCCAAACAAGATCTGCCACGCACTGTTGGGCGGAAGCACTGGCTGGCCTGTACCCGTTGGATCGAGCGTAGCAACTTTCATGATGAAGGTCAGCGAGTTGTCCAAGCAATCGACGAACGGTTCTCCAACATTGACGTGCTCGATGGTCAGCTCTCCTCCGGTCGGGTCAGGATCTCCGACGACATCGGGCTGACCGGCTCCGCCGACCTGCTTGTAAGGGAACACGCAGGAGTTGCCGCTGACCGTGCTGATCAGCGCCGTCTCGTTACTGAGCGCACCATCGCCGGCAGCGGTAACGGCCTGGACTTTGTAATAGAGCGTGCCGCCTTCCGGCGCACCCGCATCAGTTATCTTCGTGCTCGGGTTGGTGGTGGTGAAGAGAAGTGTCTCCCCGTTCGAACTCGTGCCACGATAAACCTTGTAACCGGCGATTTCGGAGCCGCCGTTGTCAGGTGCCACCCACTCTAGGTGCGATCCATCCTGGTCGCGCGTGCCGGAAAGGCATGGTGCTTTGGCGGCTTTCGCCGTTGTAGTATCTGTCTCACTGTCAAAGGCCGACATGAGGCTCTTGCCGCCGGTCTGCCGCGCAACGCGCATCGCTGCGCCGTAAGTAGCGTTCGCCGCAGTGGGGCTAGCAACGCAATCGTCAAGGCAACCGTCGTCGTAGCCAAAAAGGATACGGCCTTTCTCGTCGTAGGTAACCTCGTTGAAGTCGAGCAGGTTGCGGTTGGCATTACTTCCGCCGCCCTGCCAAATGCCGATCTGTCCTTGGACAGGGTCGTTAGGAGTGGCGTTTACCACGTGCCACGTCTGACCGTGATCGTATGTAGTGGCGATGAAGAGATACCACACACCGGGGAAGGTTGGCCCTTCGTAGTTACCAGCCTGATTTGTGCCGACGAACCCGACCGCAGCGCGGTCGTCATCGGCCGGCTGCACATCCGGACCAAAGGACGCGGCGGTGGCTTCCGGGAAAACGGCGTTCTTGATGCCGTGTGAGGCCCCGAGGTCAACAGGCGCTGTCCACGTTGGCGTCGGACTCGTGATATTTTCGCTGGTGGTGGCAAAAATGTGCCCTTCCGTCCCGTCACTATTGGCCGCTACGTAGAAGAAGTAGATCCTATTTTGCGACCCGATCGCGATAGTGGGATCGCTGCCGTGGGGCTGAACTTTGCTGTTGGGCACGACCCGCTCGCTCCAACTCACGCCGCCGTCGGTGCTAAAGACGAGCCCCGCATTTCCACCGCAGTCGCGCACCGGCACGTAGACGTAGCCATTGGGACCGACGTGAACGTGCCCGTGAATCCCGGAGCAGGTCGTGCCCGTCGGTGGAACGCCGGCTGGGGTGGGACTTGGGAAAGGCACGTTAGCGCTGTTGGGATTGTAAATGATAGAGGTAGGGCCAAAGCTAGAACCGAGAGTATCGCTACGCTGGCAAGCAGCAGCACCAACGGGATAGGTTTGAGCACAGTAATAAACGGCGTGCCCGTGAGTAACGGGATTGTTAGGATCGCTGAATGCTACCCCGCTACTCGTAAGATTGTACGGTGAGATGTTGGGGTATGGGCCTGATCCGATCGTCTGGTGATCGCTGCTGGCGTTTGGCGTGGCCCCGTTTATCGGATTCCAGATGGCGCCATCATTATCGGTATAGCCGTAAGACGCGTTCGTTCCCGCCGTCGAGTTCGAAGTGAACGTCCGTGCACCAGTCGTCGCGCCGGCGAGCGCGCCCGGGCTCGACCAGTTGTCGGTCCACAGAATAGGATCGAGACCGGCAATTGTTGGCGGATAGGTCTCGTCCTCCCAGAGGCCTTTGCAGCATTCCGGGTTAGCCGCGTTCAATACTTCTGCTGGAGTGAGACGCCAGACAGGGCCCGAATTCATCAGCATCATCCGGTGAGTGGTGCGGTTATATCCAATGTTGAACTCGCCGCTGAACGCCTCCGCAGTCGAGCCGCGCGGAGCATAGAAATTCATAAAGCGCGGAACTCCTGGCGCGACTGGGTCGGGTCCACCAAACGAGGTACCACCGCTGCCCCCCGGGATACCATCAACCAGTTCGATGCGGACGTGAACGGTTTCATGCGTTGTCTGGTAGGGAACGATTTTAATCGAGTAAGTCTGCGGACCAGCCGCTAGCGGAAAAATGCTGGCGACTTCTGGATTCGCGCCGCTGGCGGATTGATACGGGGCGGGGTGGTTGCCATCCACCGGCGTGCTGGTGCCATCATAAATGTAAAGGTCGTAGTCCGATTGCCCGGCGCCCAGGTCCGTCCAATACATTGTGACCTTGATCGACGCATTCGCGTGCGTGCTCAGATAGGTGTTCGAAATATTTGTGGTAAGGGTGTAGGTATCGCATTCGAAACCGGGTTCATCGCAGCGCGGTCCGGAATCGACCTGGCCGAGGCCAACCGGCGACTGATTCGCGACAAGGAATGGTCCTGCATCATACGTTTGAACTGTGGGTCCAGCATCGCTGATGCTGCCGTTTGGGGGCGTCGAAGCGAAGGAGAGCATGCCCAGCCAGGCGCCTGCTGAACAGAGCAGAAACGCGGCGAAGATGCGGGGGTTAAAGAAGGCAGATTGGGAATTGTTAGTTTTTCTCATAGAGCTGATGCGTAATGAAAAGACCGGCCTTGGTCTTTGCGGCTCGTTAGAAGATGAACGAGGTGAATGTTAATCAACGTTGTGTTGGCTAATAGCGTGGGTTCCTGGCCGTCGCTTCGTCAACAATCGCCTCGTCACCCTGGATTGCCGTCTGGGGGAACGGCCAAAAATTGCGCCTTTTTACCAGGGCAGCAAAAAAGATCAATAAAAACCGCATTACCTTTTCGTAATGTTCTGGCGGCAGGCTGCAGCAGGGTGGCAGCCGCTTGGGCTCCCCGGAAATCGGACGCTGCGCCAGCTCAGCGATGCGACAAGCGGCACGCTTACCGCACAGTTCTGGGCAAGGAAAACACTATCTCTCGGCAGCTCTCGCGAGCTTCGGCGGGAAAAGCCAGAGCAGTTCTCCGGAGGTGCACTCATCATTCGCTTCCACGAGCGCAACTCCCGCTTTGGCCAGTTTCACCTGGCCGCCG
>JBKPQR010000051.1:0-11422 GCA_046734175.1 Verrucomicrobiota bacterium
TCTGGTTCTGGCCGGCGACATCGTGCGCTGAAATTTCACCATGGCTGTCCCGCTTGCCACCGGCGCAGTGCATCGCCCCCGCAACGTCGATTGGAAACGCGCCGCCGCGCTGCTCTACGGCGACTGGGGCACGAGCAAGGCTTATGTCATCGGGCTCGCTTTCATAGCGGCCGGTTTTTCTTCGCTGCCGATCATACTCGCCGTCTGCGCGGTGACAGGTTTGGTGGGAATCAATTACGCCGTGATCTGCCGGCATTTTCCGGATGGCGGCGGGGTCTACTCGGCCGCGCGTTCCCAAGGGCGATTGCTGGCCGTGTTCGGCGCGCTGCTGCTCCTCGCTGATCTTACCGTTACTGCCGCGCTCAGTGGCTGGGCCGCGCTCAGCTACATCACCTCCGGCGCGGAGCACGTGGCCTGGATCGGCTTCCTGCGTGAGCACATTTCCATCAGCACCGTGGCGCTCCTGGCACTGCTCGGTCTGCTCAATTACTTCGGCCCGAAACACAGCGGCAGCCTCGCCGTCGCGCTATCCGTGCCCACGGCGCTCGTGGTCATAGTGCTCATTGGAATCAGCCTGCCGCATCTGACCACGCGCTTCCTCCAGCCGCCGCATGAGAGCGTGGCCCAGCTCTGGGTGCAATTCGTCGGCGTGATCCTCGCGCTCAGCGGCGCTGAATCCATCGCCAATCTCACCGGCGTGATGAAACTTGATCCTGGCTCAACCATGGAGCAGCCCCGTGTCGGGCGCGAATCGCTCAAGGCAATCGTTCCCGTCGCCATTGAAGTAGTCGTGGGCACGGCCTTGCTCGGCTGGGCGATGTTGTCGCTGCCTGGCGTCCTCGCTGCCAACGCGCACCTTTCCGAGCCGTGGCAAATAACCGCCGCACTCGATCAACGCAGCGAAGACATGCTGCGTTTCATCGCGGAACAATTCGGCGCCGCTACCGTCTCACCCGGCTTCGGACATTTCTTCGGCTGGATCGTTGGCATCGTGTTTTTCTTCCTACTGCTGAGCGCATCCAATACCGCCATCGTCGCCATGATCGGGCTGCTTTTCATGATGGCGCGCGACGGAGAAATGCCCCGGGAATTCACCCGGCTCAATCGTCATGGCGTGCCGAGTCTGCCGCTCCTGCTCGCCATGCTGCTGCCGGCCCTGGTATTAATAACGACCGGCAATTTCACTGCTTTGGCCGGCCTTTATGCGATCGGCGTTGTCGGGGCCATCGCCGTTAACCTCGGCTCGTGCTGCGTCAATCGGGCGGTCGATTTCACGTGGCTCGATCGCGTTCTCTTTGGCATCACTTTTGTCATCCTGGCCGCGGTCGAGCTGACGCTGGCACACACCAAGCCGGACGCGCTTTTCTTTGTCGCGTGCGTCCTGCTCGTCGGCCTGGCCGCGCGCGCGTACACGCTCAAACGCCACGGCCTGACAACGCTTACCGTCACTCGACAGGTGGCGGAAATGGTGACGCCCGACCTGGCGGCAACAATGCGCCCCAACCTGGAGGAAGGACAACGGCTGATGGTGGCCGCGCGCGGCATCACGCCGGTGCTCAGCTTCGCCCTCGATGAAGCACAGCTGCGCAAAGGCATTCTCTACGTCCTCTACGTCAAAGAGATCGCGGTTTATTATGGCGGCGGGCCGGCCCAGCCCGGACGCGCGAAGTGGCAGGAAGACTCTGAAGCTAACGCCATCATGTCGTTAATGCTAAAACTCGCTTCTGAGCGCGGGATTTGTGTCGCGCCGGTCTATGCCGTCAGCCCAGATGCCGCCACTACCATTCTGGACACGGCGGCGACACTGGGAATTGACTATCTGCTTATCGGCACTTCACATCGCCGCACGCTCTCGGCCCTGCTGCGGGGGAATGTGGTCAACGACGTGGCCGAGCAATTACCGGAAACAATTCGCCTCGTGATCTTCGGATGATGAACCAGAACGGCAGCCGGGCCCTTCCGATGGCAGAGTTCGCTGATTGAGACGGTTATTTTTTCTTTTGCTGTTTCCCTTTGCGCGCTTCTTTCGCTGCCTTCTCGGCCTCAGTGAGCGGACCCAGCTTCACCGTCTTCGCCTCAAGCGAGCCGTCACTCATTTTGTAATAAGAGCCGCGCACTTCTTCGTTAGCGACAATGTCTTTCATGGTCGCCGGCTGTCCGGCTTTCGTGATCACGGTTGTCTCCGTGATCTTAAACGAGCGCGCGTTTTCCTTTCCCGCGATGGTGAAAGAGCGTGCCTTGTCATCGAAGGAAGCGATGACCCCATGAAATGGAACAGCGTGCACCCTGGCCGAAGGAGTGCCGGCCGCCTCGGCCTCTTCCGCAGACTCCGACGGTCTACCGGCAGGGGATCTAAGCGGATAAATAATCACACCGACGAGACAGATTGCGAAGAGTAAGCGCGCTTTCATGATCCGGTGCTGCTGCTCAATTCCATACGACACTTCAAAGCTTCGCGCCAGCGTCGGCCCCCGTTCATTCCAAGCTGATTCAATTGATGAAAAGCCACTGCGCCGTGCTAATATCTGACCTTCGTTCCGGCGCCCGGGGGTATAGCTCAGTTGGTAGAGCGTCTCGTTCGCAATGAGAAGGCCAGGGGTTCGAATCCCCTTACCTCCACAGTTACCAGCAGGCGCGGCGCCGTTGGCAGGGCGGGAACTTGCGTCCGATTCGAGTTAGGCAGCTGCGCTGAGCAGTTGTTACTTGCTTCAGTCAGCAGGTGATCGCCTGCTCTCGCCTTCCGCGTGCTCGCTCATCAAAGCAGCCAGATGCTGCGGACGCAATTGCTGCGCGAGCTTGTCTGGAGGCGGTGTTATTTCAGGCTGATTCTTTGCCTTCAGCGCATCGTTCAACGCGGGCAAATCATGAGTGAGAATGCCGCTGAATTCATTGGCAACATCTGTTAGCTCGCGTCTGAGAGCATCGATGTACGCTAGCTGATAGCCGCCCGGTTTTCCTTCATAACTCAAGAGCGCCCCATAAAGCTGATCAGTATGTTCGCGCAAGCGTTCCTCGCCGGTAATGGCGCCGCCTTCGGTTGTGGCCACAATCTTCTTGCGCACCCCATCTACTTTGGCGTCGAAATCCGCGATGGTTTTACGCAATGGATCACTCGCAGGAATGGCTCCGCCGGCTTTGGCCAGTGCGCCGCGGAGGAAGAGAATGTGATCCATTAACGCACTTTCGTCACCGAAGAGCGCATGCACTTTCATGGCCGCGTCGAACTGCGCTTTGCGATCTGCTTCGCTAAACTTAGCGCGCCGATCCAGGCCGACCGTAAGCTTTGTCTCGATAGCTTGCCCATTCTTAGTTAATCGCACAGTGTAAACTCCGGGCAGGGCACGCGGGCCGCGCACTCCGTTGAAAGCGACCTGCGCGGCGGGAGGAACGCGCGGCGGTTTCATTCGCATGTTCCAGGTGACACGATTCAAGCCCGGCCGTTTACTCGCGGGTAGCTCGTCAACTACTTTGCCGGAGCTATCAAGCACCTCGAGCTTTAGTTTCCCGAATAGATGACGGCTGCGTTGATAGTAGGTAATCACAGCCGCGTCGGGCGGATTATCGCCAACGAAAACGGCATCGCCATTTGCCCAGCCCCCATTGCCTTGAATGCGTTGCTGCACCGGGCGTGCCGACACAAACGCGACTTCCTGTGGAAGAAGCTCGGGAGTGAGCGATCGCCACGGTGTGATGTCGTCGATAATCCAAATCCCACGGCCATGCGTGGCGAGGACGAGGTCATTATCGCGCGGCTGCACCACCAGGTCCCTCACGGCCACGGCGGGAAAGCGGCCGCCCTTAAATTGCGCCCATGATTTTCCGGCGTCGATGGAAACGTAAAGTCCGAATTCGGTTCCGAGAAACAGTAGATCAGGCTTGAGGATATCTTCTTTGATCACGTGCGCATAGCCGCGAATTCCTTTTGATTCCTGCGCGGTCACAAGCGGCGCCCAGGTTTTGCCGAAGTCGGTGGTGCGAAATAGGTAGGGCTGCATGTCGCCGAAAGTATGGCGATCAAAGGTGGCGTAAGCCGTGCCGGCGTCGAAGTTACTGGCCTGCACCCAACTTACCCAGGAGTTGGGCGGCAGGTTGGGGACATTGGCAACAACATTGCTCCAGGTCTTCGCGCCATCGCGCGTAATTTGCACATTGCCATCATCGGTGCCGCACCAGATGACGTTCTTGTCCTTGGGTGACTCGCTGATGGAGTAGATGGTAGTATGCATCTCCGCCGCGGAGTTATCGACTGTAATTCCGCCGGACTGCTCCTGCTTCTGCTTCTCCGGATCATTAGTCGTTAGATCGGGAGAAATGCGTTCCCAGTTCTGGCCATGATCGCGGGAACGGAAAAGAAACTGTGAGCCGATGTAGATTGTTCCTTTCTCGTTAGGAGAAATGGCCATGGGCGTGTTCCAGTTCCAGCGCAGCTTTTCTTTGTAGTTGGGCTTTGGTTGAATATCGCGCCCTTCATGAGTGTGGCGATTGACGCGACCGACAAAGCCGCCCTGGTATTCAGCGTAAATGTAATCGGGATCGGCCGGATCGGAGAAGGTGAAGAAACCATCACCATTCCAAACGTTTTCCCAGCGCGAGTTGGTGATGCCACCGGGATATTGCGAATCGCCCACCCAGCAACTGTTGTCCTGAAGTCCGCCATAAACATGATACGGATCGTTGTCATCCACGCTGACGTGATAGAATTGCGAGACCGGGAGGTTCTCGCCTTTCCACCATTTGCTGCCGCTGTTGTAGGAGTACCACATCCCGCCGTCGTCCCCGGCAAAAACGGTTTGCGGATTCGTCGGGTCGATCCAGACGCAATGCACGTCACCGTGCATACCGCCGAAGCCGCCCACGGTGGCAAAGCTCTTTCCCCCGTCGTCGCTCACGATCATGGCGCCGTCAGTCTTGAAGACCCGATCCGGGTTCTTGGGATCGACGATCAGGTTCGCAAAATAGAATGGCCGCCAGACCATCCATTGACTCTTGTCGCGTTTATCCCAGGTGGCGCCACCGTCGTCGGAAACGAAGAGCGCGCTGTCCACCCCTTCAACTGCGGCGTAAACGCGCTTTGAGTTGGACGGAGCGATGGCGATGGCGATACGGCCATAAGGTTTTTTGGGGAAGCCTTTGCTGTTCTCTGGAGTGATCTCATTCCAGCTCGCGCCACCGTCGCTCGAGCGGAACAATCCGCTCCCAGATGGGGCATTTGGGCCGTCGCCGCCGGAGCGAAAGGTCCAGCCTTTGCGGCGAAAATCCCACAAGGCCGCGAACATGACATTGGAATCGTTTGGGTCCACGACCACGCTTGAGCATCCAGTCGATGGATTGCTGCCTTTGAGAACGAGATCCCAGTTTTTGCCGCCGTCGGTTGTGCGATAGAGACCGCGATCAGCCGAATCACTCCAGAGCGGGCCCGGAACCGCGGCGAAGACGGTATCGCTGCTCTTCGCACTGATTGCGATCGCGGCGATGCGCTCCGAGTTAGGCAAGCCCGCCTTCGTCCAGGTCTCGCCGCCATCGTTGGATTTGTAAATGCCGTCGCCGATGGAGACGCTGTTGCGCGTCCATGATTCGCCGGTGCCGACCCAGACATTCCTCGGGTTCTTCGGGTCGATGCTGATCGCGCCGATGGATTGCACCGGCTGCTCATCGAAGACGGGGCGGTAACGCGTTCCGCTGTCGTCTGATTTCCAAACGCCGCCGCTGGCCGCGCCGACGAAAAGGGTGATTTTGCCGGAAGCTTCCTTGGTCCCGGCGATGGCGGAAATGCGTCCGCTCATCGTGGCTGATCCGATATTGCGCGCGCCCAGCCCGGAAATGGTGGCGGAGTTGAAAGGCGCGTCCTGCGCGAGCGCAATCGAGCTAACGAGATATAAACTAACGAGAGATGACTTAAAAAAGCGCATAGGAATCACTGTTTTGTTGCGGGAAAGTGGAAGACGGCGTCGTCCACGGTGACATTCGGTTCCCCTTTTTCGATTACGATCTTTTGTTTGTCGGTTGAACCTTTCCGCCCGCTTTCACTGGCAAACGGGATAAAGACTCCGGCAAGCTTTTCGTAATCGCCCACGTCGGTCTCCACTTCGATTTGTGCGCCATGTTCCATGCGCTGAGTCACCAGCCTGATTTCGAGGAAGTGGTCGGGATCGAGATAGACAAAAGTCACGTCGCCGTTCTTGCGCACGACCTTGAGCTTGTGTGCCTCCGTGCCCTCCACGTCTTCAGTGCCGAGATACTCGACCGTGCTTCCTTTCGCTTTCCAATCGACCAGCGGCCCTTCCATCTCGGCCTCTTCTATCAATTCCTTGGTATCATCGGCGGACATTTTCTCTGGATCTTTGCGGCCTTGGAAAGGCGAGACTTTCCACCCCTGGGTGCCGTCGTAGGCCTCGATCGCGGTCATTCCCTGCAGAGTGGCTTCGGTGCGAATCTCGCCGGGGCGCTTACGAGTCTCCACGTAAACGAGCTCTATCTGGCCATCATTGACGAGCAACTTCCCGGTTAAGCGCAAAGATTGCAGAGCGCGCAGAGCGTCGGCTCCGCCTTTCGCCTCCACGTTTTTGGCGACGAGTTCATCAACGGTCGGCTGCGGTTTTTGCTGAGCGAGAACCGCGGGAGCGGCAACGGCGCCCGCAAGGAGAAAAAGAGCGATGCATTTGTACATAGGTAAGCGAAGTGAACGAACGTGTTCGACGAGCCATACGCAACGCTTGTGCCAAAGACAAGCTTTAGTCACAAGTGCATGGCGCGTTGGCGCTTGCGGTGAATCGCGACGGCGAGTCGGCCCAGGGAGCGTCCCGCGAATGGGAATCTGGCGACTCGAATTCGGAACGAATTCTGAATCCGCCGGGGCAGTTTCGTGCATCGCACTGGAACATGATGTGCGATTTTCGGTTTGCGTTTCGTCAGCTCGGCAAAGCGCCGGGGTTCACCATCGCGGCGGTGCTGGTGCTTGCACTCGGCATCGGCGCGAACACCGCCATCTTCAACACTGTTTACACGATGCTCTTTGCACCGCCGGGTTACGCCCGGCCACATGAGCTGGTGCAGATATTTTCGCAGGACACGAGGAACCCGAAACATTTTCGGGCCTTTTCGTATCCGACGCTGACCGACATTCGTGAGCAGAACGGAGTTTTTTCAGGCGTGGCTGCGCACAACGTCGCCTTCGTCGGGCTCGGCGAAGCGGACAACACGCGCCGCACCTTTGCCGATGTGGTGACGGCGAATTACTTCGAAGTGCTTGGAGTCGCGCCGGTGATCGGACGCACGTTTACGAGGGAAGAAGAATTGCCCGGCCGCGCCGCTTCCGTCGTGATGGTGAGCTATGGTTACTGGCAGAAACATCATGGCGATCCGGCGATTCTCGGCTCGCCGATCAAGATCAATGGCCGGACTTACACGATCGTCGGTGTGTTGCCGCGCACGTTCGCCGGCACGCTGGCGATGCTCTCGCCCGAAGTATGGCTGCCACTCAGCGCCTACGAGTTTGTCATGAACGATTTCGCCGATACGCAGCGGGGTTCCTTGTCGAGCCGCGCTGGTGAGCAGCTGATGTTGCTGGCGAGATTCAAGACTGGCGTGACTGCACCCGCGGCGGAAGCGGCATTGAAGACGCTGGCGGCAAACCTGGAGAAAGCTTATCCGGTCGAGCAAAAAGACCAGACGTTTATCGTCCGTCCGGTCTCGCGCTACTCGATCAGCACCAGCCCGCCGGACGACAGCGATATCGCGTCGCTCGCGCCGCTGCTGATGGGAATGGCGGCGGTCGTGCTGCTGGTCGCGTGTCTGAACCTCGCGAACATGCTGCTGGCACGCGGCACGGCGCGCCGGAAGGAGATCGCGATTCGGCTCGCGCTCGGTGGCAACCGGTGGCGGATTGTGCGGCAGCTTTTGAGCGAAGGATTTCTGCTGGCGCTTCTCGGTGGCATCGCGGGGCTGGTGGTCGGGCTTTGGTCGTCGAATCTGCTCGCGGCATCGATGAGCAAATTACTGCCGCTCGAAGTCATCTGGAGCGGCGGTTCAAATATGCCGGTGCTCGCGGCGACGCTGGCGTTCTGCGTCATCGCCACGCTCGCGTTCGCGCTCGGGCCGGCGTTGAAGTTATCGCGCAACAGCGTGGTCGGCGACCTGAAGGAACACGCGGGCGATGATGTGGTGCGGCGGCGGTGGCGGTTTCTCCCACGTAACCCGCTCGTCGTGGCGCAAATCGCGTTCTCGCTCGCGTTGCTAACGGCAGCGGCGTTGTTCATTCGCGGGGCGAACAAGGCGACCGCGGTGGAAACAGGATTGCGCGTGAGTAACGATCTGCTGCTGGAAGTCGATGCGAGTCTTGGCGGATTCGATCCGGCGCGTGCGCAGCAGTTATACCGGAACCTGAACGATCGGCTGGCGGCGCTTCCCGGTGTTGAGCACGTGAGCATCTCAGCGACGGCGCCGTTTGGAATGATCGCGCTCGACAAAGCGATCCAGCGCGCCGGGTTGCACGTCGGCAAAGATGATAAACCCGCGACGGCAGCGGAAGGCCTGGCGTTCTCAGTTCACTACAACAGTGTCGGCGCGGACTATTTTGCCGCGGTCGGTTTGCCGATTCTGCGTGGGCGCGCGTTCACGCCGGCGGAGGCGACGCAAACGGGAAGCAGCGCGGTCGCAATCATCGACGAAGCGCTCGCGAAAAAGCTCTGGCCCGATGGTGACGCGCTCGGCCAGCGGATTCAGATCGCGTCGGAGAATGCGCCGCGCGCCAAACGCGATGATGGCGGTGGCGGCACGGGCGTGCAGAGCAGCGGCAACACAAACATTAAGCCGGAAGAGCCGATCGAAGTGATCGGGATCGCGGCGAACGCGCGGGCGGAATTGTTTGAGAAACAGCCGCGCGGCACGATCTACGTGCCATTCGGGCGCGGGTTTCAGTCGAATGCATGGTTCTTCATCAAGTTTGCTTCGCTGAATCAGGCGAACGTCTCGTCGGCAGCGGATGCCGTGCGGCGCACCGTGCGTGAAGTGGAGCCTGGTTTGCCAGTGCTGACGCTGAAAACGTTTGCCCAACATCTCGACGCGAACATGGAACTCTGGGCGGTGCGCGCAGGGGCGATGCTGTTTTCCATTTTCGGCGCGGTGGCATTGCTGCTGGCGGTGGTTGGTGTGTATGGGGTCAAGGCATACGCGGTCGCGCGACGGACGCGCGAGATCGGGATCCGAATGGCGCTCGGAGCGCGACCCGACACGGTGCAGTGGATGATCATTCGCGAGGGCGCGTTGATGCTCGGCGGAGGAGTGGCGATCGGTTTTCTGCTGGCGATGGTCACCGCAAAACTGCTCTCGGGAATTCTCTACCAGGTCGGTACGCTCGACCCAGTCGCTTTTTCCACCGCGCCATTGCTGCTCGCCGTAGCCACGCTCGTGGCCACGTGGCTTCCGGCCCGCCGTGCTACCCGCATCAGCCCGATGAGGGCATTACGCACAGAGTAGGGAACGGGGATTCGGCACAATTCTCGCTTTGGTAAGCAGGCATGTTCACTCCTGGTATTATCTACCGGCATCCCTCGATTATCGCCGCCTCCTGGCGGCGGCGCGCCAAGCTCAACCGCAGCGCGCAATCTGGCTTGCTCAAGCAAGGCCTGAGCTCCACGACAGCGGACGTGGCGCAATGCGCCCTCGCCCCGGGGCCAGTTTCGCAGACGGCCAGCGGCAACTGAGTTACACCGCGGCACCGAAAGCCAAACCGAGCCCGTAGGTGACGACAGCCTCGATGACGCCGACCAGCGTCATCTCGAATCCCGAAGCCCACCAGGAGCGGATCGTGATGAGCGATTTCACCGCTCCCACGGCGAAATGGGCGAGGATGCTAACGATGAAGGCAGTGATCACGGCCGGAAATCCGCTCATAAAGAAGAACGGAATGATGGGAATGAAGGCGCCGATCGCGGTGGAGAGCGACGCCGAGGCGGCCGATTTCCACGGATTGGGGAAGCGATGTTCGGAAAGGCCGAGCTCGCTCTGGGCCATGGCCTGAACGAGCTGGTTCGGGTCTTCGGCCAGTCGCTCCGCCATTCTCTGCGATTCATCCGCGCTGAAGCCCTGCAGTTGGTAGAAGAGCGCCATCTCTTCAATTTCTTCCTCGGGATTTTCTTCGACCTCGGCTTTCTCGCGCGCGATCTCAGCCTCGTAAACCTCACCTTCGCTTTTGACCGCGAGGTACGCGCCCGCCCCCATGGATAGAGCGGAGGCAAGCGTGCCGGCGAGGCCGGAAATCAGAACGTAGTGTTGCTGGTTGTTTGTCGCGCCGGCCACGCCGGAGACAATGCCGAAAACCGCGCCGAGACCGTCGTTGACGCCGTAAATCGCGTCTGCCACCCAGCTGCCGCCGCGCCCATGCCAGCGCTCGCGTTTGAGGATATTTTCCAACAAACTTTTCGGCGTTGCGGATGGGCCGGCCAGGGCATTGAGCGCGCGCGCGTGCGCCTTCTCTTCCAGTGCGCTGGTGCGGAGGAATTCCTGCACGTCTTGCTCGGCCGCCAGTGCCCGGTCGCGCTGCGCGTTGAACTCGCGTTCGTGTTTCTCCTCGGCCGCTTCCATCCGGCGAATGGCGATATCAGTGCCAAGCGAGCGCGTGAACTTTCGCTGAAAACGCGTCCAGAAGTTGTCAGGCAACCTCGGAGCGGGCTGTCCCATGTCGCGTAGCTTTTGTTCCCAGCGCTGCGCGTGGCGCTCCTCCGCTTCCGCCATGCGAATGAGAATGGCTTTGCGCTTCTCGTCCGGCTCGCGCTCGGCCAGGTCGCGATAAACCTGCGCTGTCTCCACCTCGGCCCGCCAATTCTTCTGCACCACTTCGATGGTTTCCTTGCGCGGCGTCTGCGCGGCAGGTTGCTCCGTCGCCATCGCGTCAATAGTAGAGATTAGATTCTGATTGCCAAGCCTCCGAAGGCTCGTGCTCCTAATCGTGCTCGTGCTCGATAGCTACGCGATTACGAGCACGATTACGAGCAGGAGCAGGAGTTACTTCGCTTCGGCGAATAGTTAAACGACAGTAGCTCTGCCTTCGCCCTACGTCGCGCGGCCGCGAAAGAGCCGGTAGATCAGCAACAATAACATCGCGCCGATAACCGATGCGATGAAGCCGGCTGGTTGTCCTGGTTCATACCAGCCGACCAGTCGCCCAAGGTAACCTGCCACGAATGCGCCGGCGATACCGAGCAGAATAGTGATTATGCAGCCGCCCGGGTCTCTGCCTGGCATGAGAAGTTTGGCCACGCCGCCAACAATCAAACCGATGATAAGTGTCCAGATTATTGCAGTCATAAGGATAATGGGACCGTTGTGAAATGCATTCGCGCGCCAACGACGGCGCGGCCTTGTCCATCAGCAGGTTACAGCTCGATCGCTTGCGCGCTGCGGATATCGCCACTCGCGCGAATCT
>JBKPQR010000052.1:0-11607 GCA_046734175.1 Verrucomicrobiota bacterium
GGTGCGATGAGGCGCGGTTCACCCGCTGGGTGGAAACGGTAGCTGCGCTGCCACGGCGTCAGACACGCGTGCTGACGTGGCCGCTCGTGACGGTCTGGGGTTTCATCGCGCAACCCGGGAAGCATTTCTTTCTCAAACCAAACGTGACGAAGATTGCCGCAGAAGCTTGGCTTCGATTTCCGGTATCAGTCGAAACCGAACTGGGACACCTATTCCAATCTGCTCGACTTCGCCGAAACCGTGCGTCGCGACCTGCGCGATCTGCGTCCGCGCGACACGATCGACATTCAGTCGTTCCTCTGGGTGCAGGGTTCGGACGAATACGCGTAGGCGACAACGTACGCAGCAGTTCGTCGCGCTCAGTGGCGTGAAGCGTCGAGCCGCAGGAGAACGTGCGAAGGTCCGGCGTCACTGGGAGCTACTTCTTTTGGGCAAAGTAAGTTGAACCCGCCTTTTTGCAGGACGCGGATGGAAGCCGCGTTGTGTGTCGCCACACCGGCGTAAAGCGGGCGCGTTTGTTCCAGGCGCAGGAAAGCGGAGAGAGCTTCGGTCGCGATGCCGCGGCCCCATAGAGAGCGGTCGAGCCAATAGCCGATCTCTCGTTTTCCGTCCGACGTCCAACTCCCAATATTCCCGGCCACCTGGCCGTCGGCGACGATCGTCTTCTTCAAACAGGAATAGTCCGCCAGGAGCTTCGCCCAGTGCTGACCGAACGCGGCCCGATCGCGCGAACAGAATGCGACCAGCGCCACCGCGACGGGGTCTCGCTGGTGTTCAAAGAACAGGGGAAGGTCGTCGGCCTCGACATCGCGTAACTGCACGCGTGGTTTCATCGCTGTCTCGCCCATACACTACGATTGCGCCAGCCGGCGCACCCGCCAAGAAAGTTCTCGATGGTTAAGACAGCCAGGCGGAAAAGACGATTCGAATTTGGAAGCCAGAAGAAGAAGCGATGCAATTCAAAAGCCAGGAAGCCAGAAACAAGGAATGAATCAGGAAAAGAGGAAAGCAGGAAAGCAGACGGTAGACTTTCCTCTCGTTCTGGATTTCAAAATCTTTTTGAAATCCCATTCCTGCTTTCCTAATTCGTGAACTCCGCTTTCCGTCGCATACGCCAAAGAAAGTCCTCGATGGTCAAGTCAGCCGGACGGAACAGCGCGATTCAATCTAATTCCAGGAAGCCAGAAGAAGAAGCGATGGCAATTCGAAGCCAGGAAGCCAGAAACAAGGAATGAATCAGGAAAAGAGGAAAGCAGGAAAGAAACGTAAGCTTCCTCTCGTTTCTGGATTTCTAGTTTTGAAATTCCCCTTCCTCCATTCCTGCTTTTCTGATTCGTAAACTCCGCTTTCTGGATTTGCTTCGCGATCCCTGCGCCCGCCGCAGCGGGCTTCGGTCATGTCCCACCGCTTCCCGCGGGCTCCATTCTGGTTGCGAGATTCACTTCCTGTTTTCCTGCCTTCCTGATTGGAAAATTAGATTTCCGGATTTCTGGTTTCCAATTCAATTCCGCTGAGTCATTGGTTCGCTATGCAGAAAATTACTCCGTTTCTTTGGTTTGATTCTAACGCAGAGGAGGCAGTCCGGTTTTACCTTTCCGTTTTTAAAGACGGGAAGATTCATACCACGACGCGTTATCCCGAGGGCTCGCCGGGAAACAACAAGCCCGGGACGGTGATGACGATCGCCTTCGAGCTGAAAGGGCAGCAGTTCGTGGCGCTAAATGGCGGGCCGGGTTATCCGTTTACCAATGCCGTGTCGCTGGTGGTGAACTGCCAGTCGCAGGAGGAAATAGATTACTTCTGGGAGAAGCTCGCGGCGGACGGCGGCGAGCACAACGTATGCGGATGGCTTAAGGACAAGTTTGGGATGCCGTGGCAGATCGTGCCGAGCCAGATCTGGAATTGGTTGAATGGCGATGATCCCGCGAAGGTGAAGCGGGTCACAAGCGCGGTCTGGCAGATGGAAAAGCTGGACCTAGCCACGCTGGAACGGGCGGCGAAAGGGTGAATTTGGAAGCCAAGAAACCAGGAATGAATCAGGAATGAGAAAGCAGGGAGGTAGCGTGAAGGTGATCAGTGAATGGTGAACAGTCGCTGGCGAGGGTGGCGAACTCCCGGTTTGTGGTCTCGGGGATTTGAACGGGTCTGCACCTTCCTGAGTTTTGATTTCATTTCGGATTAAGAAGCGAGAAACCGACGAATCGATAACACATAATGACAGGGATCAAGTGCATGGAGAAGCTTAGTTTGGTAAGCTTGCTACTTCTCGCGGCTTTAACAGCGCACAGCCAGGAGCCGGAGCAGGCGGAGGCTAAGAAGCGGAAGGCAACTTCGCGCGAGCTTTACGAGACAATTGCACGGACCGATGGCGCTGTGCTCGATGCGTTGAAGGAAAAAAAATCGAACGGTTGATGTCGATGTTGACCACTGATCTGGAGTTCTACGATCACCGGAAACGGCGTGAAGAATTATGCTGAAACGAACAACGACTCGCGAGGTGTTCGCCGAAGTGCCTGATCTGCACCTTGAGCTTGCGCGGCGGTCGCTGGCGGTGTGTTCGCTGCCGGTTACACCACAATCGAGAAGGGTGGTCTTGCCACGAGGACAAGGAGGACTGCGGCGCAATGAAGTTCTGGATGGTGTGGCGACAAACCGGGGAGAGCTGGAAACTTTCGCGAGTGCTCAGCTAGGCGGACCAGGCGCATGGGCCGCTTGCCCTGAGGCGCACCGGGCGTGAAAGATATCGTTCGTGATGTCAGCGTTCGAAATTCGCCGCGCTACACCTGCTGATGCGGAAGTGATCGCGTGGCATCGCGCCCGCATGTTTCAGGATATGGGGATGGTGCCGGATGAATTGTTTGAATCATTTCGCGCGAGATCGGCCGAGCGTGTGCGCCCCTCTCTTGCTTCAGGCGAATACATCGGCTGGCTCGTGCCGCATCCTGCGAAGGCAGACAAGATTATCGCGGGCGCGGGCGTGATGGTGCGAGGGATCCCGCCAATTCCGCTGCCGCGCGCGTCGGGCGAGACGATTGTTTATGACCGCGGCCAGGCGTTGATCGTCAACGTTTTCACCGAGCCGGAATGGCGCCGGCGCGGGATTGCGCGGCGGTTGATGGAGCGCATCATCGCCTGGTGCCGCGAGCAGCGCATCGAAAGCGTCGTGCTCCACGCCTCCGAGGATGGGCGCGCTCTTTACGAACAGCTCGGTTTCATACAAACCAACGAGATGCGTCTCCGTGCCATGCCGGAATGAAGTCCTTGTCCTAATTAGCGCGCCGTTGCTCGTGGCGCCCGACTCGAGCACGCACGCCGATGGCATAGGCCAGATAGTAACCGATTAAGCCGGCAGCGACGGCGATGGATATTTGAGTCGCCGTTGCCGACAAAAGCCAGTGTTGCCCGGCGGAAGTACCGTGGTGCATGGCGTGCCACCAGCCGTAAGCAAAACGTGCCGCGATTATGGCAGTGACAAGAAGTGCGAGCCAGCGGCTCGGAGTATAGAAAAGTCCCTGCGGTTGGCTCTCCCAACGCGTCATCGCCAAGCCGATCAGGCCGAGAAAGCCTCCAAGACCCATGCCGGCCAAGGCGAATCGCAGGGCCGGTCCTATCCAGAAGGAGAGCAGGAAGGTGAAACAGAGAAAGAAAATGGCTGAGAAGCTGGTCATCCACACATTTAGAGTGGCGACCCAGCGCCGGCCTTGCCGTCGGGAGGTACCGGCCCGGTAGCGCAAGGCAAGGGAGAGCAGAACCAAGCCCGCGAAAGCGAGCAGAACAAACAGGAGCAGCCCAAGAAGGATGATCGGCACCGCTGGATGGTAGCACGAACGTAGCTTCGTGCGCCGTCGGCCGCCGCTCCTGAACTACGGCCCTGAATTAAGGCTGCGTGCCGAAAAAACGCCAAGGCGACACCGCTGCGGTTGAAGTGATGTATCTCGCTATCGACACGTAGCGCGTGGGAACCGGAAAAGAAACGAATCCCAGTCGGCCCCTCGTCAAACGATCATCTCCGCCGCGGGCACAATCGTACCGCGTTTTTCCTACCAACAGTTCAGTGCCGCGAGTAAAGGCTTGCGACTAGTCCGATGTCTTAGCCGCTTCCTTTACATTGGTATGAAAGATAGCCTGCCATTCTCCTTTGACTTTCTTCCAGACAGAGCCTGCGTTTTGGGTAGCGGAAGCGTCCTTTCCGTCATAGGTGCCTTCAACCTTCACTTTGTAGGTCGAGATCATCGTGTCCGCTCCGGCCGAGACCACGTTGTAATCGCTGATGGTAAACGATTTCATGTCCCACTTCTTCATGCCGTCCAGCTCGTTTTGCAGCGTCTGGACGCCCTCGTCATAAACGCCGCGAAAATCGGCGTGCACCACTTTCTTGAACCCGTCAGCGTCCTTGTCTTTGAACGCCTGCCAGGCCGCTGTTTCTTTCGCCTTAAGCGTATCGCTGTCCGGTGCGGCCATCGAAATGGCGACTGTCATAAGCAAGGCAATCATTGAGTAACTAATCAGTTTCTTCATGGATGCTCCTTTGTTGATTGGATTGGCAGCACCCTGAATATCTGACGCGACGCGGTCAAATCTTATTAATAGCAGATTCGCTGGGTCATGGAGGTGGAGGGAATCTCCGGCTGGCGAATGACGGTGGCAAGAGCGTGAATTGCACCGCTGCGCCGAAGAGATAGCGTCACCTTGATGGCCGAGAAACAAGCGATGACAAGGAAGCGCCGGGTGCCGTTCACGCTGGGCGTAGTGGGACATTTCGGTTTGGCCGTGCGCGACCCGCGGAAGAGCGCGCATTGGTGGGAGCGCGCGCTGGGGCTGAGGAAGGAGTTCGACTTTGACGGCGGCGTGGCGGTCGGCAATGACAACGTCACAATCGCGCTGCACAAAGGCAGACCACGGCCGGAGACGCTGGGTCACATGTCGTTTCATTTGCCAAAGTCCGGGCGGGACGGGCTTGCGAGCTTACGCAAAGCGCTGGCCCATTTGCAGAGCATCGGCGCCGACATCGAAGATGCGGGTGACGAGATCGGGCCGGAAGCGCCCGGCTCATCGCACATGGGACTCTGGTTCCACGATCCCGATGGCTACCGCTGGGAGTTAAGCGTGCAAGGCGCGCGCTGATCGTTTGAGCGGAGATGTGCGTAGCGGAATTATGAAGTTACTGGGAATCATCGGCGGCACCGGACCGGAATCGACGGTGGAGTATTATCGGAGATTGATTGCAGCTTATAGCTCGCGGGGCGGCCAAGGTGGCGCGCCGCCGATGATCATCAACAGTGTGCAAAACAGGAAGCTGGTCGAGTGGTTCACCGCCGGTCAGCTTGGGCCGGTGACCGATTTTCTCGTAACCGAAATCGAACGCTTGGAACGGGCCGGCGCCGATTTCGCGCTAATTGCCGCGAACACGCCGCATCTTGTTTTCGATCAGCTAAAACAACGTGTGCGAATCCCGTTGCTCAGCATTGTGGAAGCAACCGCAGCTGCGGCCAGGGCGGCCCGACTGCATCGGCTCGCACTTTTCGGCACCCGCTTCACCATGCAGGCGACGCTGTTTCCCGATGCGTTCGCGCGCGCTGGAATGAAAATCGTCGTGCCTAACGAGAGTGAGCAGGAGTTCATTCATGAAAAATATATGGGCGAGCTGTTTCTCGGCACGATCCTGGATGAGACGCGCCTGGCCTTGGTGGAGATCGTGCAGCGAATGAAGGAGCGCGATCAAGTGGATGGGTTAATTCTTGGTGGAACCGAGCTATCATTGATCCTGCGTGAGCCAACTGTTGCGGGCCTGCCGGTTCTCGATACCACCCAGATTCATGTGGAGGCAGCAGTCGAGTGGATGTTGCGCGACTGACGTGTGGAATGAACTTATTGTCCGGATGACTGTGATAGTTGGCGACCGCGCACGTGATGCCGTCTAACAAGGAAAAACTTCGTGCAATTCTTTTGGAGAAATCCATTTTACGCGGCGAGTTTACTCTGGCCTCGGGAGCGAAGAGCGACTTCTATGTCGATGCGCGACTAACTACCCTCGATCCGCGGGGGGCCTTACTCGTTGGCAAGGTTGGCTGGGAGCTGGTGAAACAAACCGGCACGAGCTTAGGCATTCGAGTTAATGGCATTGGTGGAATGACCATGGGCGCTGACCCAGTGGCGCTGAGTATTGGAATGGCAGCGCAGCGGGAGCGTTCTTCTACGCCTCTTCAGGCGTTCACGGTTAGAAAGAAGGCGAAGGAACATGGGAGGAGAAAGCAGATCGAGGGCAATTTCCGCGAAGGGGATTTGGTTGTGGTGGTCGACGATGTGATTACGACGGGTGGCTCAACCATTCAGGCCATCGAAGCGGTCGAGGAAGCTGGAGGCCGCGTCGGGTTCGTCCTCGTGCTGGTTGATAGAGAGGAAGGCGGGCGCGAAAACATTGAGAAGCTGGGTCACAAGGTAGTGCCTGTTTTCACTCGCAGCGAGCTTTCGACTAACGAGTCCCAGCAGCGCAAGGAGAAGTAGAAAGGATGAGTAGTAAAAGAGCGGCGCGCACGCTGCGATTTCTTTGTTCTGCTTGTCTCATTCTCCTGGGTTGCGTGCTCTTTCTTTTTCCCCTGGATAGTTGCCGGAAAATCGGGAGCTCTGCCGCGGGCTCGAAACTCAAGCAATGCCGATTGCCTGGAATCGACGAAGAATTATTATGCGGTAAACTCGCTGTTCCCGAGAACCGGCAGACCCGCGCCGGGCGCGCCATCGAGCTTAACGTCGTGGTGCTCCCCGCCTTCGATGAAAAAACCAAGCTGGAGCCCTTGTTTGATCTGGCGGGCGGGCCCGGCGCAGCTTCGACGGAAGGCGTTACGTTCTATGTCACCCAGGGAAAGGAATATCGCCGCCGTCACGATGTAGTGCTGGTGGATCAGAGAGGCACCGGCAAATCGAATCCGCTCTCGATCCCGCAGGAGAAAAATGCTCAGCATTTTCTTAACGAGATGTACCCGGTCGAGTACGTGAAGAAGATGAGGCAGACGCTGGAGAAGCGAGCGGATCTCACGCAATACACGACCTCGATCGCAATGGACGATCTCGATGACGTGCGCGCATGGCTCGGCTATGATCGGGTGAATCTCTTTGGGTTGTCCTATGGGACGCGCGCGGCACTGGTATATATGCGGCAGCATCCGGAGCGGGTGCATACGGCCACGCTTGTGGGAGTAGCGCCGACTGACCTGAAGATGCCGCTGTATCATGCGCAGGCGGCGGCGCGAGCACTCGAGTTGTTGTTTGAGCAATGCGAGCAGGAGGCCGGGTGCCATCAAGCGTTTCCCGAGATCCGCCAGGATTGGGCAAAAGTTTTATCACAGTTGGAAGGCAAACCGGTGCGGGCGGACTATTCGCCGGAGAAGGGCGCGCCTGCGAAAGTGGAGATTCAGCGCGACATTTTCGCGGAGAAAATCCGCACCTGGATGTACGGGCGCGACAAGGCCAGCCGTATCCCGCTAATTATTCACCAGGCAGCGCAGGGCGATTTCACGCCATTCCTCCACCAAGCCATCGCTCCGTCGATACCCGATTTCATCGCGGATGGAATGTATTTATCCGTCACCTGCGCCGAAGACGTGCCGTTTATCAATGAGGCGGAAGCAGCAAAATTAAATGCCGGCAATCCTTTCGGTAACTATCGCGTTTTCCAGCAAATGCGTGCGTGCGCTTTGTGGCCGCGGGCAAAAATACCGCGTGATTTCGCGGCGCCGGTCTCTTCCAATGTCCCGACCCTGATTTTCTCAGGCAATATGGATCCGGTGACCCCGCCGCAGCGCGGCGCGGAAGTGGCAAAATATCTACCCAAGAGCAAACACGTCATCGTCCCGCAGGCCGCTCATGGGCCGGAGGGATTGACCAACCAGGGCTGTCTCGATCGAATCATCATCGATTTCATGGAGAAGGCCGACGCGGCAAAGCTTGATGTGAGCTGCGTGGAAAGAATGGCGCCGCCTCCATTCCCGCTGAAGTAGAAGGCTTCTCTCTGACTCAGCCGGTAGTTAAGCGACCTGCTGAAAGGCGGTAAGAAAAGCGTCCATCTCTCTTTTCTTACCAATGGTGACGCGCATGTGATGAGGCAAGGCCGGGAACAGCCGACCCACCTGCACACCACGTTCTTTCATGCTTTCAATCAGCGGAGTAACCGGTTGTCTAACATCAACCATGATGAAGTTGGCTTGCGAAGGGATTGTCTCATAGCCGGCGCTGTCCAGCTGGTCAATCACAGATCTTTTTACTTCGTTAATCAAGCTTTTACCGTCGTCTACCTGGCTCTTGTCATTGAGACTTGCGACCGCTGCGGCCAGGGCCATGCAATTGACACTATCCCACGGTTGATACTGGCGGAGCCGGCTGATGAGCGCAGGTTGCGCGACGCAGTAGCCGCAGCGCAAACCGGCCATGCCATATATCTTCGAGAAGGTGCGCGCTACTATGAGATTGGGATGATCCCGAATAAGTGGAATGACACTCTCGTAGTCTGTGCTGTCGGCGTAATGGAAGTAAGCTTCGTCAACTAGCAAAATAGTTTGCGGCGGTAAGTCGTTAATGAACTCGCGGAGCTCATTCTTTGGTGTGATGCTGGCCGTCGGATTGTTGGGATTGCAAACGTAGATGAGACCGGCGCCAGTGACGG
Organism: Verrucomicrobiota bacterium; assembly: GCA_046734175.1. GTDB lineage: Bacteria > Verrucomicrobiota > Verrucomicrobiia > Chthoniobacterales > UBA10450 > AV69. The sequence continues at coordinate 8,657 of JBKPQR010000052.1, forward strand.
CATCCATCTTTTGTAGATCGTGAGCGTAGCCGGGTGTCAACGGGACCTTAACTATCTCAGCGCCATTGGAACCAGCGTAGTTCAAGATAGCTTCGAAGGTAGGATCAGCCGCGACGAGCTTGCTTCCAGCACCCGCTCCGTCGGTTTTATCGTCCCGCCCGGTAAAAGCTTCCGCGCAAAGTTTTAGAATCTCGCTGGAACCGTCACCGATTAGTACCTGATCGGAATTAACGGCGTGCAGCTTCGCGAGCGAGTCCACTAAGGCCCGGGTATGTTCATCGGGATAGCGGCAGGAGAGCGGGAAAGAATCGTTCATGGCTCTGAGAGCGTGGGCTGAAGGCCCGTAAGGGTTTTCATTCGCGCTGAGGCGCACCAGGCCGGGCGCGGCTAACCGATTGCCCACTGAGGATTTGGCCAGCGTTACTGCGGGTCGCGTCAAAAGAGCGGCTGCGCCCGCGCCTACGAGCTGCGCGAATTTGCGGCGAGAGACATTCATGATTTGGCCAGCTAATCACTGGCCGGAAGCAAAAGCGACCCGAAAGTCAGAGAGATGATTTCCGACATCAGTTTCTCGGTTGCGGGTTACTTTTGACGGCAGCGGCGTTGGGCGCGCGAGTCTTCAGCCGGAGGAGATTGCCCATCGTGAAAATAACGAGCAGCGCGCCGAAGGTGCAGACGATGGCGGCGCCTGAGGGGAAGTCGCCCCAGAAGGAGAGCCATATCCCCGCCACTCCGCCGACCAGCGCCACTCCCCAACCGACAAGCAGACGAGTCGAGGTGCGGCGGGCAAGCGTCACTCCGCAAACTGCGGGCACGATCAGATAGCTAAAAACAAGGAGCACGCCCGCGACACGGACGAAGACCGTGACGACGACACCGAAGGTGGCGTAGAAGAGAAAATCCCACCAGCGCACGCGGAGACCACGTTGATAGGCCTGTTCCCGATCAAAAGAGAGGAGCAGGAAGTTTTTGCGGAGCGCGAAATGGATGGCGCCAATGATGGCGAACACGGCGAAGCATTTCCATACTTCGGCGGCGCTCACGACGGTGATGTCGCCCACGAGCATGTTGCGGATTTCTTCGTTGCCGTGTGCGGACCGGCTCAAGAGAAGCACCGCCGCGGCCGCGGCGACAACATAAGCAATGCCGATAATAGCTTCCTGCGGAATCTGGCTGGAGCGTTTACCAGCGGCAGAAAAGATTGCCGCTCCGATGAGGGTGACACTCAGCCCGAGCGCGTAGGCCATTGCACTGTCGGGTTCGTATTGGAAAAGAACGGCGACGCAAATGCCCAGTGAAGCCATCTGGGCCATGGCGATGTCGATGAAGATGATGCCGCGTTGCACCACGTGCAGGCCGAGGTAAACGAGCAGCCAGGGCAAGAGCACGCAGGCCATTATGGGCCAGAAGAGGACGTCCCACATCAGGCGAGTGCCGGGTAGTGAGCGACGAGTGACGGGTGCATCACTTCAAGGCGATGGAAAGGTTGGCCACGAGCTTGTCAATCAACTTTACGTAGGTGCCTGTGTCAGGCAGACCACCGGGAAACTGGGCGAAGTCCACCACCTTAGCCCCGGTGGAAGAGGCGACCTTTTCGGCAATTTTCCGGTCGTGAAACGGTTCCACGATGATGGCTTTGACCTTGAGCGCTTTCATTTGCTCGATGACCTCCGCCAGGTGGGAGGGTGATGGCGGGATGCCCGGTTTAGGCTCGAGAAAAATGTCGATAGCAATGCCAAAGCGATGGGCGAAGTAGGGCCAGGAATCGTGATAGGCGACCACATGCTGGCCTTTGAACGGCAACAGCGCCGTTCCCCATTCCTGAAGTTTGGCGTTGATCGTGTTCTCGAATTGTTTGGCATTCGCATCATAGAATGCCGCGTTCGGCGGATCGATGGCGGCGAAGGATTGCGCGATGTGGCGGGCGATCGCCTTGGCGATGATCGGGTCGACCGTGAAATGCGGATTGCCGAGCGCGTGCACATCGCCCGCGGCGCGGGTGAGGGTCGCCGGCACGTTCATCAGCCGGATGCCTTGCGAGGCCTGAATGCGTCCCGGTTTGCCCACTTCCAGTTTGGGATTGCGCGCGTTTTGCAGCAACGGCGGCAGCCATCCAATCTCGAGCTCAGCGCCGCCATCGATCAGCGCGTCCGCGTTGCGCAAAGCGACAACAAAGCTCGGCCGGGCATCGACGAAGTGCGGATCTTCGGTCGGTTTGGCGAGAACGGTGACTTCGATCTTGTCACCACCCACTTCATGGGCGAGCGCGCCAAGATCAGGCAGGGTGGCGACGACATTAAGTTTCGCCTCGGCTGCGGTGCAGAGGAGAAAACTAAGGAACAGGAGTTTTTTCATAAGCTAAAACTTGTGCGCGCCATGAGAGCCGAGGATGAATTCAAACTGGAGAAAGACGGAATCAGCGTCGCGCGCGGGAAAGAAGTTGTTCGACTCCAGCCAGTCATGATTGAACTCGAGGCGGAGTTTGGAAAACTCAGTGGGATACCAGGTCAGATCGGCGGCAATGCGCGAGCGGCTCTGCCGTTCGATATCATCGGTGAAAGCTGAGTCGCTCATGTGCACGTAATCGCCGCGCAGGCCCGCGGTCCATCCTTTGCGAAACCCCCACACTACCTGGGAATACATGCCCCAGTCGTGAAACGTTTCGGCCACTGGAAAAAGCGCATTGACGCCGCGGCCGGCTTCGAAGCGCCGATACATCGCTTCGGTCTGCCATTTCACAAAAGGAAAGCCGCCTTCGGCTCGTGCGCTCTTCCATTTGTACAGAAGGTCGCCGCCGTAAATCTGCGTGCGTGAGTTCGCCCCCGTCTCGTTAGAACCGAATGCTCCGGAAACGCCGGCAAGCACCGTCTGCGTATCGCTCAGATTGAAGGAATTCTCGAAGCGCGGTTCCCAGACGAAATCCTGCAGGCCGCGCAGCTCGCGGTCAGTCG
>JBKPQR010000053.1:0-5102 GCA_046734175.1 Verrucomicrobiota bacterium
GCGCGAGTAATCGAGGTAAAGCATGGAAGCCACCGCGTCCACGCGCAGGCCGTCGATGTGATATTGGTCCAGCCAGAAGAGCGCGTTTGCGATGAGAAAATTGCGGACTTCGTTGCGGCCAAAGTTGAAAATGAGCGTACCCCAATCCTGGTGCTCGCCCTGGCGCGGGTCCATGTGCTCGTAGAGATCGGTGCCATCGAAATCTGCCAGGCCGTGCGCGTCCTTTGGGAAATGCGCCGGCACCCAATCCATGATGACACCGATGCCGGCCTGATGGCAGCGGTCGATAAAGTATCGGAATTCATCCGGTTTACCGAAGCGACTGGTGGGCGCGTAGTAGTTTGTGACCTGATAACCCCATGAGCCTTCGAATGGATGCTCGGCCACCGGCAGCAGCTCGATGTGGGTGTAGCCCATCTCGATGACGTAGGGCAGCAGCGTATCGACCAACTCAAGATAACTAAGCTGCCGGTCCGGGCCGGACTGGCGGTCCGAGCCGGTCTGCCGATTCTCCTCCGCTTTGCGCCGCCATGAGCCGAGGTGCACTTCGTAAATGCTGATGGGACTTTGCGGCCAGTTCTTTGTCTGGCGCGTTTCCATCCAGGCGCCGTCGCTCCAGCGAAAACGGGTGAGATCGTAAACGAGCGATGCCGTCTCCTTCCCGTGCTGGCTGAAGAAAGCGAACGGATCGCTTTTCAAAAACACCGCGCCGCTGTGCGTGCGCAGCTCAAATTTGTAGTGCGCGTTCTCGCCGATGCCGGGGATAAATAATTCCCACACGCCGCTGCCGAGAAGCTTGCGCATGGCGTGGACGCGGCCATCCCAGCCGTTGAAATCACCCACCACGCTGACGCGCTGCGCATTGGGCGCCCAGACCGCGAAATAGACGCCGGTCTCTTCGCCGATCTTTCGAATGTGCGCGCCGAATTTGTCGTAAAGCTTCCAGTGATTGCCTTCACCGAAGAGGTGCAGGTCCATCTCGCCCATGATGACGCCGTAGGAATACGGGTCGCGGATCGTTAGCTCTGGTCCATGCCAACGCCTGATGTGCAGCTTGTAACCGGTCTCGCGGGTCGCGCCGGGCAGGGCTGCTTGGAACAACCCGTCGCCGTGGATTTTCTCGGCCGGAACGCGCGTGCCGTCGGCGTCGAGCACAACCGTGACATCGCGCGCATCGGGCCGGAAAACGCGAATGACCAGGTCATCGCGCAAGCGATGGGGCCCGAGGATGCGGAAAGGATCGGAGTGCGCGCCGGCCAGGAACGTACGCAGTTCGTCGCTCATGAGAACGGAAATGTCGAAGCGTTTCACGGCGACCGGCATTTTTGGAGCGTGTCGAAAAATTCCGAGTGCGCAAGGAGAGCAGCGGAAAGCATCGGCGTTCCCGGGAGCCGCGCGGATAAGCACTTAGCGGATCCATCTACTGGGTTCCGATTGAGGAGAATAGTTTCGAGTTTCATCGCGACAGAGCAGCGGCATAGTGTTTTTCAAATGAACGCACCAGAGCGAAGCGGGGCGGAGGAATTACTCCAGACTTACGCCGAAGATGGCGGCATCAATTATCTCGCCGCCGCGGCCATGCTCCCTTCGCGCACTGCCATCGATACCGCATGCGCCGAGTTGATGAGCCTGATGTTTCCCGGATTTCGCGGCGAACCACTGGTGCGCTCCGGCGACTTGCCTGAGGTGACGCACGCGCGTTTGCGGCGTTTGCAAAGCTTATTCAAACCCGAGTTCTGCAAAAGCCTCGGCCAGTATCCTCCGGATACAGAGACGGAAAAGCGGGCCGACGAACTCCTGAGCGGTTTCTTCGCGCAGCTTCCCACATTGCGCAAAATGCTTTGGACGGACATCGACGCTGCCTACGAAGGTGATCCGGCGGCAAAGAGTTATGAGGAGATCATTCTCGCTTATCCGGCGTTGGAAGCGATCGCCATTCAACGCATGGCGCACGAACTTTATTTGAAAGAATTGCCGCTCATCCCGCGCATCATGACGGAGTGGGCGCACAGCCGGACCGGCATCGACATTCATCCGGGCGCAAGCATCGGATCGCACTTCTTCATCGACCACGGCACTGGCGTTGTTATCGGTGAGACGACCCAGATCGGATCGCGCGTAAAATTGTATCACGGCGTTACTCTGGGCGCGCGCAGCTTTGAGAAGGATGAGCAAGGCAAGATAAAGAAAGGCGGCAAACGTCATCCCACCGTGGAAGATGACGTGACCATTTACCCAAACTCGACCGTGCTCGGCGGTGAGACAGTGATCGGCGCGCGCAGCACCATCGGCGGAAACGTTTTTCTGGTGCAAAGCGTTCCTCCCGATTCGCTCGTCTCCTACCAGGAAACGCAATTGCACATCCTGCATAAGCGTTCACGCGCGGACGCGGAGAGCAATGGGCGTGTTACGGTATGATCTATCTGGATTACAACGCGACCACTCCGCTGTGCGATCCGGCGCGCGAGGCCATGTTGCTATTTCTAGGCGAGCATTTCGGCAACCCTTCCAGCGTCCACGCCGCCGGGCGTGAGGCGCGCGCGGCCATCGATGATGCGCGCGAGAAGCTGGCTGAATTGCTCGGCGCGAAACCGCATGAGCTGATTTTTACCAGCGGCGGGACGGAGTCGAATAATCTCGCCCTGCTCGGCCTGGCCAGGAGTCGGGCCCCACGCGGCTGCCGTCACCTCATTTCCTGTCGCACCGAACATCACGCGGTGCTGAATGCGGTCGAGCATTTGCAAGAGCGCGAAGGCTTCCAGGTAACCTGGCTCAACGTTTCAAATACCGGTCTGATCGACCTGGATCAACTGGTCGATGCGATTCGTGACGACACCGCGCTCGTATCAATCATGCACGCGAACAATGAGACGGGGGTCATCCAGCCATTGCGCGAAATTTCGGAGATTTGCCGGGCGCGCGGCGTCCTGCTGCACAGCGATATGGTGCAGTCATTCGGAAAACTGAATTCCGTCATCTCGAGCGGAGTCGAGCGATCCCGAGATGGTAGCTCAAAGGTGCCGCAAGGGCATCCTTCCACTTCGCTGCGCTCCGCTCAGAATGACGAGAAGGGGAGTCGCTGCAACCGCAATGACTGGACCTCGTTAGTTGATGCGGCCAGTTTCGCGGCTCACAAGTTTTACGGACCGAAAGGCGCCGGGCTTTTGTTTTTGCGCAGCGGCATTCCCATCCAGCCGATCCATTTCGGCGGCGCGCACGAAAACCAGCGGCGGCCGGGAACGGAAAATGTGGCGGCCATTGTCGGAGGGGCCGCCGCCGCAGATTTCGCGTTGCAAGATTGCGCCGGCGAACAGGCGCGCGAGCGCGAGCTGCGGAATCAGCTCTGGCGCGAAATTTCGGCTCGCGTTCCGGGAGCGGTCGTGAACGGTGATGTCGAGCGGCGATTAGCGAATACGCTTAACGTGAGCCTGCCTGATCTCGATTCCGAGACGATGTTGATGGCGCTGGATCTTGAAGGCGTGTGCGCCTCGAGCGGCTCGGCCTGCATGGTCGGCAGCGTCGTCGCTTCGCATGTGCTTCTGGCAATGGGATTGCCCCTCGCGCTCGCCCGTGCGGCCGTTCGTTTTTCACTCGGCAGGTTCAGCTGCACTGACGAAATCTCCGCCGCGGCCGAAATTGTTGGCAACATCATCCAGCGTACCAATGCGAAGCGCGCCGAGAAAGCTCTCGCCCTTTAGTCAGCTCGAATTTTGTTTCGAACAAACCGCAGCGCCAATCGCGGACGCTCGCGAATTGCGCGATCGCGCCGCTTCCATTCTGGTCGCGAACGGCGCTCCAGGTCTCGCTGCGCGGCTTGGGGTGGAGTGGAATTCGCGCATGCGCACCGCCGTCGGGCGGGCCGAGCCGAGTCGCTCGCTCATCACGCTCAATCCGGTCTTGCAGAAGTTCGGTTCGGATGAAATCGAGCGCACCCTGCTTCACGAGCTCGCGCATCTCCTTGCCCAGCATCGTGCAGGTCGCCGGCGCATTCTGCCGCATGGCCGGGAGTGGCGGCGCGTCTGTCATGATCTTGGCCTGGCGGGCGAGCGCGCCTGCCACAAACTCCCCCTGGCCGTGCGGCAACTCGCCCGCCCTTATCTTTATCGCTGCCGCAATTGCGCGCGCCTCTTCCCGCGGGTGCGCCGCATTGCCCGCGCCATTGCTTGTCTCGCCTGTTGTCGGCAGTTCACGCGTGGCCGATACGACGCGCGTTTCCGGCTCCGGCTGGTCAAAATTTGTAAGCCGGAATAAGGCCCGGCCCGAAGTGGCAGGCAGTCAGACGCCGATTGTTGTAACGTTTGGCATCGACTTTCCCAATCCGTTGTTTATGAGAGGAGCATGGCCCTGCGCGCGCTGCTCTGTCTCTCGCTTTTCTTCACCGCGACCCGCAATTTTGCCGCCGAATACGGCGACGATGTGGTCTCGAATATCGCGCGCCTGCCGGTGGACTCGAGCGCGCTGGCGAGCGTCGGCTACAGCAAGGCGCAGCATATCCTCGAAGTCGAATTTCATACCGGGGCCATCTATCGCTACGTCGATGTTCCTCAAAACATCTTTCGCGAATTGCTGGAAGCGCCTTCCAAGACCCGCTATTACAACGCAAACATCCGCGGCCATTACCAATCTCTGCACGTGGTCAAACCGGCCCCTTCAGCGCAAATACCCTAGCTATTCTTCGCCGTCGAAGTAGTCCGTTTCCCTGCCTTTGAGCACGACCCGCTCCGTCCCTTCCTTCAGCACCATCCATTTGCCGCTGTCAGGATAATAACAGGAATCGTTCAGCGGATTATCTGCAATAACATAATAGACGAAGTCATCCTCACCCGCGCATGAGAGCTGGTGCGCTTCACCCGGCTTAAAGAGAAATGCGTCGCCCGGAGATACTTCCGTAACCCCAGTCGCGTCCCGGGCCGCCCCGCGCCCTGAGACGACAAGGTACAATTCCCATTGCGCCGACTCCGCGTGATACGGGCAGTATGATTTGCCCGGTGGAATGCGCACCAGGGCGAGATCAAATGGATGTCGTTTGCTAAGATCGAGCGAGTTGGCTTCACGTCCCAGCGCGACTGAGACTTCCTTCAGATACTTGTGAAACTTACCCC
>JBKPQR010000054.1:0-9115 GCA_046734175.1 Verrucomicrobiota bacterium
ACCCTGGCTCACGCGCTCAGCCTGACCAGGTAAACGGAGTCAATCAGCGTGGCGGGTGCAGCTAATCGCTTACTCGTCACGTTTTGAATGCTGCCGCGGCTTCCTCGCGGAATGCTGCGGCAGCTTTGCTCTCCACGCGCAGAGGATTACGCAGTAACGTCAGCTCGCGCCTCGGCTGAGGCGGGGCGAAAGGAGCTCTTTGATTCATTGCTACCCGGCAGCTGGATCAGTTCATTCTGTCGAGAACTCTTCTCCGCAATTCTCCGAAAGCAGAAGCGCCGCTAAGGGGAGGATGCGAAGCTATTTTGCGTTTCTGGGATCGTCGGCGGGGTTGACGTAGGTGATGGCGAAGGGGCCTTCGGCGGTGATTTGCACGATCGATTCGCCGGTCATGGCGGCGGAGTGTTGCATGCCCGCGGGCATAAGAGCGAAGCCGCCCGCCGGCACGGTTTTCCCTGAAGCCGAAGCGCTGCCCATGGTGAAGGTGACGTCACCGGAAATGACGGTGACAGCTTCGTCGGTGGGATGGGTGTGGAGCGGGATTTTGTAGCCGGCGGGCGTCTTCAATCGTACGGTGAAGATTCCCGACTGCGTGGGGTCGCCGGCGAGCACAGCCATTTGCGCCCCGGCCGGTAGCGAAGGCGGGGCCGCTGACCAATGGAGATCGTCGGGCGCCATAGCTTGGTGCGTCGTAGAGGAAGCCGAGGAGCTCGGCTCGTCCTGTGCGAGCAGAGTGAAGGCGGAAGTCGCAATGAGGACGGCGGGAAGAATGAGACGGTTCATAGGAAGCCACTAAAGAAGAGACCGCGGACAGTGCCAACACTTTTTAGGTCAAGCTCCGACCATCTTCATGCATGCGCCCGACCCGCGAAGAACTCTGAAACGCAGCGGTAACTACATCGGCGCGACCTTGGCAATTTCGCGGCCGAGAAGCACGCCGTGATAGGCAAACTCGTTTTCGCGCAACGCGCCCGCGTAACGCGGGAAGAGGTCCCGGCGGAAGGAGCCGCCGTGCATCGGGTGCACCCACTCGATTTCTATTTTTTCGAGACGATCGACGACGTGTCGGATTGGGAATTCGTGCGCGAAGATGCCACTGCCACGATAGAGATCGAGCATCGGCCGCGATAAGTCTTCGGTCACGACGGGCGGTTGGTCGGCTGGTTGGATGAAGAGGTCCGAGGGGAAAAGGCTGCGGGTGGTTTCATCGACCACCATCATCGAGTCCCAATGATGGACGTGCGGCGTTTCGACGAAGCGAAGCTTGTGCCCGCCGAGGTCGAGCGTCTCGCCGTCGCGAAAGCCGCGCACGCGCTCGGTGACGCCGAAGCCGGAGGCATTCAGTTGAATGGAGAGGAGCGAGCCGATGAGCTCCGACCCCGGCGCGGCGCTCATGAAGCGGTCCATCCCGCCGTTCTCGTCACCTTCCCAGTGGAGCAGGAGGATCGCGCTGAGCTTGGCCGGATCGAGCACCTGGCCGATGGCTCCTCGCACCGGCTCGTAGAGGTGGTGCATCCCGGTGTGGATGAGGGCCGGCCGCTCGTCGGCGATGAGGAACTGGTTGAACGTGATTCCGTACGGCTCCTGCCAGGTGGAGATGCGGTAGATCCCATCGACGATCTCGTCGATGCGGGTTTTGTCGGTCGCGGGCATATCTAAGAGCGGGCGTTCCGATTCATTGCGCCTGCCGCAGTCGTCGTCGGGTTATTTCTACGGCAGGATTGCGAAGACGCCAGCGTGGGAAGGTGATTAGTGATCGGTGAGATGCGGTCTGATCTCGGCAGCTCGTACTCCGCTCGACCGCTTGTTTTAGAAGCCTGTGGCATCGCCGTCGTCGGTAGGCATCCCCAAAGATTCGAATCAGCGGGCCAGCTGCAACGGGTGCGAAGCAATGGCCACCTTAGCGGTTGCGTATCTGCAGAAAATCCTGGTGCACGGACAGACGGTACAAGCCGTCCTTCATGCAGTTTTTGGCGAGGTATTCTTCCACATCGTTGCGGGCCGGTGCCTGGCTGATCGGTAGCAGGTTGAGCATAAACTCAGCGACAGCGTAAGCCGAAGCTGGGTCCCTGGTCTCAACGTGCGCTGGATCGGTGGTAATCACGACGTCATACCGCTCAGCATGTTTTTCGCGAAACGATTGGGCGAGCGTTTGCAGATCAAACCGGTGACCGAAGAAATGGTCGAGCATCGCCATGCAGTCGGTATCGCGATTCTGCACGACGACCACAGCTACACCGGTGGGCGACATCCACGATACGAGCCGATCGAGATGGGGCAGCCATTCCGCCGCAGGGATGTAATACAGTGTGTGTGAACAGAGCACGAAGTCGCCTCGCGCCTTTGCGTCAGCGGCAAGAATCGGCGCGTTGACGGCTTCGGCTTGCGGGACGGCTTCCTTGAGTTGCGTCAGCAAATGAGGGTTTGGTTCAATCGCGATTGTGCGCTCGAACTTTCCGGCAAACGCTTTCGTCACCTCGCCGTTTCCGGCGCCAGCATCGATGAAGACGTCCCGCTTGGGCAAGCCATCGACAATTTTCTGCAGAAAACGTTTCGCGTTCCGTTTTTGATCGGTGTGATCGAGGAAAATTTGGAACGCTCGCTTGTAGGCTTCGCCTTGGGAGTCGAAGATTTGGATACGTTCTGATTTCATCAGCGGGGGTCGAATCTACCGCGATGCACTCGGAGTGATTTGATTGCATACGAGTTGCCACCGATTGGCGAGTTTTACCCACGTGTGGCTGCTCCGGAACTGACCGCTCGTGCTTTTCCCGCTGTACTGCCCTTTCAGCGTAACGCGATCCACCGCAACCGCCACATCTCCGCCGTAAACGCGAATCTTCAAATCTTCTTCGCGTTCAATCGTATCGAGGCGTGTCGCGCCGGATTTAATGTTGGCCAGGCGCTCTGCCTTTGTCACCACCGCGCCACTTGCATTGATGAACGTGTAATCATCGGCCCAGATTCGTTCGAGGGCGGCGATATCATGCTTCGTCAACGCCACGCGATACTGTTCGATCATGGCCCTGACCTGCTGTTCGGGCGTTTGATTCGCGGTCTCGTGTGGCTTCTGTGCGAATACGACAGAGCCCACGGTCAAAGTGATCAAACTCATGAGAAGTTGGTGTTTCATAATTATGAAGTGGTTTTCGATTCGTTATGACTGGGATCAGAGATCCAAGTCAACACCGGCTCATCGGGATTAGCAGTGATTAAGCCCGTCACCAGCGTCGCCGGCGAGGCGACGCCGTGCGTGCGGAAGGAGTGACAAGATTCTGCCAAGATGATTTATGCGCGCTCGTTCCTTCTTCGCTGTTGGTGCAGCACTCACGTTTGCGCTCGGTAGCTCCGTTCGCGGTGAACAACCGCCCGTGCACTCACATCGCACTTTTAAGATCGGTGTCCTGGCATCACAAGAACTCCCGTTGGTCGGCTGGGCCTAAACGCCGGTTACTTCGGGGCGAGCGAGGTAAGCAACTCATCGAAACGCGGGTCGTTGCGTAGTGGCTCCCAACGCTGGTCAAGCTTGAGTGATCCGTAATTAAGGCCAGCTGGGATTTTGCTCAGCATTTGCAGCAGCTCGAAAGCGCGATCCTTCTCGCCGAACTGCGTATAGATCGACGCTAGACCCGTGAGGATGGCGGGGCCGACAATTGCATCTTTCGACACTGAGAGCAGTTCGCTCGCGCGCTGCCCCTCGCGGATGGCATCGTCCTTGCGGCCGATCGCAGCGTCCAGCTCGGCGAGCACGATGAGCGCCATGCCATTATTCGGGCGCGATTGGGAAAAGGCGGCGGCGCGCTCACGCGCGGCGAGAAATTTCGTCTTGGCTGTGGCGTTATCGCCCAAACCTCGCGCGACGAGCGCTTCCGCCCAATCCCGGGGCATGAAAAATCCATACCCGGCGAAATCGGTTTCGGGCAGGTTCCCGCCGCTGACCACTTCCCTGGCCGTGTTGAAATCACGCCGCCAGAGGGCCGACCAAAAGCGGATCAGCGCCACCTCGCCCGGGTTCGCCGTCTTTGCCGCGTCGCTCGCGGCCAAGTCGAGCAAAGGCTGCAAATCCGCCTTCCAGCCGCACAGGAAAACGGCGCGCTCAAGGCGCAGATCGAAATCGTCTGGCTTCCAGACGAGCGTCTGGTCGAGCAGGTTAATCGCGTCGTGATAACGGCGCATATAGGCGTCCGTCGCGGCAATTTCCGAGATGCGGCTGGGGTTGCGTGGATCGGCCGCCATGACTTCGTCCAGTTTCTGCCGCGCTTGTTCAAATTTCCCCTGCCGCCGCTCGATCATGGCGATAAAATAGGGAACGTCCGACGCGTTCGGTAATTCCTGGTGGGCGAGAGCCAGTTCGCGCAAGGCCGAGTCGTAATCGCGCTGTCCCCAATAATAATAGAGCGCGCGGGCCAGATGCACGAGGCCGGAATCGGGTTTCTGTGCGGCGGCCTGCTCGATTGCTCGGCGTGCGGCTTCCAGGTCCGCCGGGTCGTGGTCGCCCTGCCAGTAGAGGTAAAGACGAGAGCGCGCGAGCACGACCAGCGCGTCGATGAACGCGGGATCGCGGCGCACGGCTTCCTCCACCAGCGGAATCGCGCGTTTGAAACTCTCGACGTTCGCGCCGGCGGTAATGGCGTTGCGGCCGATGTCGACTACGCGAAGATAGAGATCATAAGCGACGAGGTCCTTCGTCGGCTTTGCGTGCAAATCGGCCTGTTCCTTGGGCGAAAGCTTCGCCTGCAACTGTTCGGCGATCGTTTTAGCGATCTCCGTTTGAATCGCGAATACATCGGCGAGGTCACGGTCATAAGTTTGCGCCCAGAGATGAGCGTCGTTACGCGCGTCGATCAGCTGTGCATTCACCCGCACCCGGTTCCCGGCGCGTTGCACGCTGCCTTCCAGAACATTCGCGACCCCTAACGCCTGGGCGATCTGACGGAGGTTACGGTTGGCGGCGTCTTTGAATTGCATCACCGAGGTGCGGCTGATCACCTTCAGATCCGCGATTTTCGCCAGGTCAGTGAGGATCTCATCCTGCACACCATCGGCGAAATAAGCATTCGCCTTGTCTTCGCTGAGGTTACCAAACGGCAGCACGGCGATCGATTTCTCCGGAATCGGTGACGCCGTCGCGGATGGCGCAGGTGGCGGAGTTGCGGGCAAGATCGGCGACGAAGTCTGGCGCGAAAGCGACTTCATGACCGCCGGCGCGAAAATGACGGCCAGAATAACGACGGAAAGGAGGAGGATTCCCAGTGCCGGGAGCCCGACCCACAGCAGCTTGCTCTTCTTCGCCGTTGCCGCGGGCCCCCCTGTCTTCGGCGCCTGCTGAAGCTTCCCCGGAACGCTTGGGTTGCCGATGTCCTCTGCATAAAGATTGACTAAGTGCAGGCGGACACCGTGCTTCACTTCGCATTCGCCCAGGTCATGCAGCCGCGGCGCCCACTGGCGATACTGTGCCAGATCGTCAGCTACGCGCTGCGAGAGGAGAATGTGACCCTCATCGCCGCAATCCATCACCCGCTGCGCCATGTTGATCCCCGCGCCGGCAATATTCCTCCGGCCGCTCACATCGGTGACCTCGCTGACGGGTCCACTGTGAATGCCCATCCTCACCGGCAAGTCTGGGTGCTTCCTGAGCGCTTCGGCGATTTCCAGCGCACAACGCGCCGGTTCCTCCGAGCTATGCCGGAACACAAGCGCCATGCCGTCCCCAGTCGGCAGTTTCACCACGCGCTCATCGGGCGATTCCTTCACCTGCGGTGTCGCCAGCACAACTTCCGTTAGCTCCCGCAACCGCTCCCGTTGTTCCTCGATCAGCAGCTTCGAATAACCGCAGATGTCCAGGAAAAGGACGTGCCCAATTTCAAATTGAAGATCCTTCTCGGCTTCAGCCGTCATTTCGTAGGAGCGATGGTCGCCATCCTCCTCGGTAGTTTCGAGACTAAAACCTCCTGGGCAAACCGTTTCCACGCTCGTCATTCTGCACGAGAAGGAGGTGTTTCGGGCTTCGGTGCCCGCCAGAACGAGCAGGGAAAGACGGCACGCTTCACGTCATTGCCGTCAGCGGTTCGCGATCGCTCCGAATTAATGCACCGAAAGCTTCCAGTGGCCTATGTCTAACGCCGTGAACACAAGTTGCACGGCTAACGAGGACAGGATGATGCCCATGACTCGCACCAGGACCGCCGCGCCTTGTCGCCCCGATGACTCGCAGAATCGGCTGCGACAGAAGCAGAACAATGAGGTTAAACAGCAACACGACCAGGAGAACAACACCGGTCTCGATTTGCTCGGGAACGGTGTAAACATCGTCTTCCGTCAACACAATCACCGCCATGATCGCGTCGGGGCCAGCGATCGCCGGAACTGCCAAAGGGAAGACGGCAAGATCACTGCCTTTTTCCGGCGTAGACGGTCCCGCATCGAACTCGCCGAAGAGCATTTTGATTCCGAAGAGGAACAGAATGATGCCGCCCGCTACCTTAGTGAATAGAGATTGATGCCGATTGCGTCCAGGATGATCTGCCCCGCAACCACCGCGAGGACGAGGATGATGGCGGCATAGATTGAAGCACGAACGGCGAGACCGCGTCGTTCTGCGGCGGTAAACGATGGCGTTAACCCGCGAACATTGCCACATTCGAGATTGGGTCGACGGTCGTCCAGATGGTAACGAAATCTTTGAGTATCTTGCCGTGCCACGGATTCATACTTTCGCGAGAAGCTAGTAGCACCCGGCCGGCGGCAACGTCCCGCAAGTTCATCGCCCGCGGTGAACGACGGAATGGCGAGCCAATTAGAAACTGGCCGGATCGCGGGCAGATGTTTTCGTGGCAAAACGTTAATAAGCTAGACGCTAATCGTGATAGACGCAGTTGATCACGCTATGCCGGTGCGCCGGGTCGCCCGGCGGGTGTTTCTTTCGTTTCTCCTCACCTTCATCGCGGCGAGGGTCCTGGTGATTCTCATCATGACGCGGCGCGCGCCCAATCTCTTCCTGCACGCACGCGGCACGCATGTGCATCATCTTAATTACGGCATCTTCATCCTTTCGCTGGTCGGCGCGCTGCTTCTGTTTATCACACCGCCGTCTAATAGCCTGCGCAAAGCTTGCGCGGTGCTCTACGGCTTCGGCATGGCGCTTACCTTCGATGAATTCGGCATGTGGCTGCATCTCGGCGGGAGCTATTGGCAGCGGGGCAGCTTCGATGCCGTGGTCGTCGTTCTCAGTGTCTTCGGCTGGATCGCATTCCTGCCGAAGCTGTCGCGGATGCGCTCGCACCATTGGGCAACGGCGGCCGTGACCGCGATCGCTGTTATCGGCTTCTACTTCCTCCTCTTCACCTCAGCTAAGGCGATCGGGAGCCGTTACGGCCCGTGGGTCGAGGAAATGGAAAGCACCGGGCCGCAGTAAGCGGCGGAGCTGGTCAGGCAAGGCCATTTCAGGCGCGCGTATCGCGAGCTGAACCGGATCCGAACATTCTGTTAATTAGCTTCGTGGCAAAGGTGAGGGCGATGAGTCGGAAAATCCAGCGCAGCATCATGAATGATACGGCGCTCCTGTCGTTTTCAGCCGGTTTTGTTTGCGTTGGATCCGACCCGCTGGCGCAATGTTGGATTGCAACGTGCGTCACATCCCGTTGATGATATGGGGCGTCTGGTAGGGGCGAGAAGGGCTGATCAATCGTGCTACACTCCGCGATGGATCTGGAACGGGAGAAACCGACGGGGAGTAAAGCGGGATGGCAGTTGCGCGCGAGCGCGACACGGTTTGAGAATGAGATCTGCCGGTTGCGCGAGGATGAGGTGGAGCTCGCGGAGGGCAAGCGCACTCGCTACGTTTACCTCGAGCGGGACGAGGCGGTCGTTGTGGTGCCGGTGACACACGGCGGGAGGATCGTGTTGATCCGGCAGTACCGATACCCGGTGGATGAATGGTGCATGGAAGTTCCGGCTGGCGGAACGCACGACGCCGGCGACGCCTCACTGGAGGACGTGGTGCGGAAAGAGCTGCACCAGGAAATCGGGGCGACTGTCCAGTCGGTAACGCGCGTCGGCTATTTCCACTCGGCGAACGCGTTGACGGACGAGAAATGCCATGTCTTCCTGGCCGAAGGCGTCGAGCTATCAAAGAAGCCAGAGAAGGAAGCGACGGAGACCCTGCAAACCAAGCTCGTGCCAGCGAATGAAGCGGTGGAGATGGCGCGGCGTGGCGAGATGAAGACTGGCCCTTGCGCGTTGGCCGTGTTGATGTGCGAGCCGTTGCTGCGCGAGCGCGGTTATCTCAATTCGCTCTGAGGTACTCGCCCGAAATGGTGGAGAGCGGTTGAACCCTATTAAAAATAGGCGGTAGCACTTTGGAGCAGCATAGGAAGGGAAATGGCTCAGATGTCAGCTATTCGGCATGGGCGTTTTCGTCTCCGGACGTTAAAAAATCACAGCGAGCGAGCGTTTTTCGAAGAAGATCGACTTCGGCCTCCAACACCGGGCCGCGGTCGTTGTAGTCCAAGCCTTCGATCTGCTCGTTGATGCGAACGGCGAAGGCATCAAGCTCGGCGAGGAATGCAGCTCGCATGCGGGCGAGGGCGGCTTCGAACTGCGCCACGGGGAGCATGAGGTCTTTGGTGCGCTGAAACTCATATTCAGCGCGGTCGAGGCGGAGCCTCCATACACGTAGGCGAAGGGCACGCTCCTCTTCGCTAACCTCGGTGCGGCTCCGGCGCTGTTGGTGGGCTTCTTTCCAAGCGCGGGCGTCGCCTTCGGACGTAAGAGGCATGCCGCGCGCGACAAGTTTGGCGATGGCTGGCTGACTGCAGCGCCATTGTTTTGCGAGAGCCGATTGGGTGAGCTTGCCTGGAGGCATGTTACCGCCACTGCCGTGAGTCGAAAGTATAACTATAACTTAGGCGGTTATCTGCCGTGTACAAAAGCGACGGCAAGTTTAAGATCGTGAAGCTCAACCGCGGTAACCACCGATTCGTTAAGAGCATCTGTCCACTTTTTCTCCGCTCCGGAACCCAACACTGCCGTTTTGGCTATTGTATTCGATTGCTGCAACCGTGTCACCGCGAATGACACTGTTCCGCAACGTCTAATGGCGCGGACTGATTCATTT
>JBKPQR010000055.1:0-3411 GCA_046734175.1 Verrucomicrobiota bacterium
TGCTGGAGGAGAGCGGGGCAACGCGTGTCGTGGGCGAAGATCTGGGAATGGTGCCGCGATACGTGCGACCGAGTCTGCGATCGCTCGGCATCGCTGGGTTCAAGGTTCCGCAATGGGAAGTTTACGATGGCCGCGTCACGCCCGGCCAGGAGTACGAGCGGCTCTCCGTCGCCACTTATGCCACACACGACCACAAACCATTGCGCGAGCTTTGGGCGGAAGCGCATGATCCTCATTCGCCTGCGTGCGAGCAAGCAGCCGAGGACCTGCGCAGGATCGCGCAGTTCGCGTCAATCGAACCGCGGGAAGCACTGGAGTATGATCGCGATTTTTATCCAGCGATGATGCGCGCGCTGTTCGCGAGCAACTCATGGATCGCAATTGTCATGATCACTGACCTGCTCGCGCGCAAAGACCGCTTCAATGTTCCCGGAACCGCGGGTGAAGGCAACTGGACGCGGCGCTTACCGAAAACGATTCAAAAAATGGCGGCGAATCATAGAATTCGGGCGCGCGTGAAACTCGTGCACGGCCTGATCGAAAGAAGCGGGCGGTCAGGATGATTCCGAGCCTAGCGAGAAGCCGCGTGCCAGGGTCATGGCTAGTAATCCCATGGGTTGCCTACTCGGACAGAGCAAACAAGCTCCAGTCAGTCGGCAGAGTCGGACCAAAGCTTGAGCTCGTGAAGACGTTATTGTTGAGATAACACGTAATCGGGTTTGCTGTCGGCGTTGAAATCACCCACTGCCACCAAGCCCCACCCGCTCGGCAGGATCGGACCGAAGACACCGCCGGCGAATACGTTGTTGTTAAGATACCAGGTGGCGGTTTGGCGCGTGCTAGCATTATAAAGCACATAATCGGGCTTGCCGTCGCCGTTGAAATCGGCAGTGCCGACCAATTCGTATCCGCCCGCGAGTGTCGGCCCGAAGGCAGAGCGAGTATAAGTAGCACCCGATAAATAATAGATAACCGACTGCCGCGTCGTTGGATTGAAAATAAGGTAATCTGGATGTCCATCTCGGTCGAAATCCGCTACACCTACTACTCGCCAACCACCCGGCACAGTGGGACCGAAAGCACCGCCGCTTAGAACGTTGTTGTTAAGATACCAAATCGCCGTCCGCCGCGTAGTGGCA
This sequence comes from Verrucomicrobiota bacterium, assembly GCA_046734175.1. Classification (GTDB taxonomy): domain Bacteria; phylum Verrucomicrobiota; class Verrucomicrobiia; order Chthoniobacterales; family UBA10450; genus AV69. The sequence continues at coordinate 1,140 of JBKPQR010000055.1, forward strand.
TTGTAAAGCAGGTAATCCGGTTTGCCATCGCCGTTAAAATCAGCCACACCCACGGCACTCCAGCCAGCGGGAAGAGTAGGGCCGAACAGGCCAGCGATGTGAACGTTGTTGTTGAGATACCATATCGCCGTCTTGCTCGCGTGGTTTGGCTGGAAAGCCATAGCTCCAACGATTCTGGAGGCAAAGGTGGTTCGTACCCCGCTCGGAGTAATCTTAAGAATGCTGTTCCCCTCCGCGACAAACAGATTGTCCGCACCGTCAATAGCCAGACCATTTGGAAAAACTGAAGCGACAGTGCTTCGCAGACCAGATGGAGTAAACTTATAAACGGCGGCGCCGACGATAAAGTCGTATGCGTCGAGGCCATCCGCCACAAACAGATTGCCCGTGCTGTCAAAAGTCAGAGCAAATGGATCAAAAAAACCGGAGGCAAAGGTGGTTCGTATTCCGGTAGGAGTAAATTTATAGATCTTTCCCGTCTTATTGAGGAGGTTGCCTCCAGCAGCAGCCACAAACAAGTTGCCCGCCCTGTCAAGGGCTAGGCCGTTTGTAATCAAGTCTAAAGTGGCAAAGGTGGTCCTGGCTCCCGTCGGAGTAAATTTGTAAATGATGCCGCCATCCGCCACAAACAGATTGCCCGCGCTGTCAAAGGCCAGAGCCAGACCCCATGGGTAACGTAACCCAAGGGCAAAGGTAGTTCGCACTCCAGCCGGAGTAAATTTATAGACGGCGCCGCTCCCCGCATCTGCCACAAACAGGTTACCCGCCTTGTCAAAAGCCAGGCCCGTAGGGTTATTCAAGCCGGAGGCAAAAGTGCTTCGCACTCCGTTTGGAGTGAACTCATCGATGATGCCGTTGAAGCCGCCGGTTCTTGGATCCACATTTACTGCAAACAGATTCTGTGCGGACGCGCGCGCGCAGAACAGACTGATTACCGCTAAACACAGTACCCCGGTTGTTAAATGACGTCTGAGACCAAGGGTAGGCTTTAATTTAGTTTCTCTTTGGCGCGCTCGGGCCGCTCCCAGTGACCGCATCGCTTTCACCAGAAGTGAATGATCCTGGATTTCGCGCCGTGACGTTCGACCAGATCCGTCAAAGCTATCGGGACCAGATTCCTTCTTCATGGGTCCTACTTTCTACGCTTCTACTTGAGCGATTTTTTGTTCATTGTTTGGTCATGGTGCCGCTGACGCTTAACGCAATGGTGCCGGGTGGGTCTGTGTTGATCCACTTGAGCTCAGCGCCTCCCTTCACGATGTAAAAATCGTAGTGCTTGACGTTGCCGCTTTCCGATAACCATGTCATCGTCCCGTGGCCGGTCGCATCCACGGTGTAGGTGCCATCACGGACGTCCTCGCGATTTGTTCCATACACTTTCACGATCAATTCAATGTGAACGGTGCCGGTCGCGGGCGTGAACGTGACGAGACCGACGGCACTTAATGGGACGGATTGTTTATCATTGGTGCCCCCCGTGCCGTAGGTCCAGCCATTGCCGTGAAAAACGTAGTTCCCCGACACGTCGTTGATGCTAAATGAACCAGCCCGTGCACTGCTCGAAAAGGCTGGCTCAAGGCCAATAATGGAAGTCGCTAACACGAGTAGCAGAGCGACTCGCGTGCGGTTTTTGGTAATGTTTGAATTTCTCAGTTTGTTTTTCATGATTCTACCTTTCTCACTAGGGACTACAGGAAATGAGAGATGAGATTCCCAATTATTTTTGCGCCGGAAAAACAAGGGGGACAGTTGTTCGCCAAGAAGGCGCAGAACCGTGCACGTTCGCCACGGCGAGTCCGTCCTTTCGCGCACGAGGGTGCCCGCACGCAGTCGAACAAGCTGTGCGCTCCCCAGGTTAGAACCGCTTCTTTAGTGCCACGTACCAGATGCGCCCTCTGACATTGGCCTGCCACGGGTCGTAGCCGTTTTCGTTACCAGCGACAAACGGCGGATCCTGATCGAACACGTTGTTCATGCCAACTGTGATGGTGGTATTGTTGAGCCATGCGCGCCAACCAGATGAGCTATACTCTGCGGTAGAGATTGGCGTGACCTTCTTATCTTCGCCCTCTGTCACCTCCGCATTCCTACTTGCGTCCTTCGCATAGCCGGGAACAGCCTCAGTAACCGGCGGTGGAAGGTGAAACGTGTAGTTAACCACCAGATCAAGTGTCGTCCATTCACGGATTTTGCGGGAATGGGCGAGGTCCGCCCAATACTGCCCAACATAGTGCACGATAAGACCGGTATCGAGTCCGCCGAGATCGTAGAA
>JBKPQR010000056.1:0-7711 GCA_046734175.1 Verrucomicrobiota bacterium
CACCTGCACCACCGGCATTTGCGTCTTCTGCTGAATGACGTTCGCAAGCTGCGACTCGAAATCGGCTGAAAGATGCATCACCACGACAAAGGCAAGCCCGCTGTCCGCCTTCATCTCCTCAAAGAACTGCTGCAAGGGCGCAATCCCGCCTGCCGACGCACCGATTCCAACCACCGCCGCCGGCTCATTCGGGTCGCGCCGTTTGCGTGCGCCATCGCGCGCGTTCTCCGGCGAAATATCCATGGCGGCGGAGCCGGCCTTCTCGGTAGTTGTTTCAGGCATTAAATCGGGTCTGTTCGCCGACGGCCAATCCACACCGGCCGCGGCGCAATTCCCTAAGAGAGAAACGCCCTTCACGCATTGGTCGGATGGCTGTGCAGAGTAGGACTTTCACCTACTCAACGCGTCGCCGGTTCACGAATTGTCCGTTTGAAGAGAATCCTGCACAATCCCGGGCATGTCCCTCCCGTCGCCTCGACCGCAGCTCACGCCCGAGGATAAGCTAGATCTCATTCGCCGCCTCGATCCGACCGGCGTCTGGGAATCACTCGATGGCTGGCGTTATTGCAGCGTTTGCAAAAAACTTTTCAGCGGCCGCCAGATCGAAGTCCTCGGAGGCAGCCGGCATCTGGGGCCTGTGCGGCTGCATTGCCCGACGGCCGAATGCGATTCCACTCCAGCCGATTGGCGCTCATCCTATCCGTCTAAGCCGACTGAGGACGAATTCAGTTTCACTTTCGAAGAAGACAGCGCTGCCGCCCCTGTCCGGCGGGCCATTCGCGGTAATGGCCGGTAAATCGGCCCCGCCCTTTTGAGCACGTGATCCAAGTGACGCCATGTGAAGAGCGTTCCGGTCCCGCGGCCCGCATCGAGCACCGCTCCGGCGAATCCGCCGCGGATGTTAAACTGGCTGCGGCTGGCTGATACCCCAGGCGCAGGGGCGAGCGAACGGTGCGTGATCAACGTCGCGGCGTCTGGCTTCAGTGCTCATTAGTTGCCAGCTGCGGAACGGGCGCAACGAGCTTCATTTGATTACTCACCTTACGAATTTGTGAGGCCTGTTCTTTCAGGGTGGCGGTCAGCGCTTCTATCTTTTGTTCTTGCTGCGCAAGTTTTGATTGAACCGTCTTCCGCTGCTCGGCCATAGCTGCTCCCTGAATCGCAAGAATAGCTTTTACCTGCGCAATGGTCGCCCGCTGCTCCTCCACCTTTCGATGCTCTTTCAGAAATTCATTGAGCAGCATGGCATTGATCGCTTCATAGCGCACCGTTTCAGGTTTGCCATCCCGGTCTGAGGTCACAAGGTCTGGATCGACCTCGGCGACTTCCTCGGCGATCAGGCCAAAAGAGAGACAGTGCGCCGGGTCGATCTGCTTCTTGTAGCGGAAGCTCACCGGCCTCAGTGAGAAGATCGCCTCACTAGTCTCGGCCATGGATTTGATTTCATCCTTGTAGCGCCGCGAAGACACAAGCGTGCCGACAATGTTATCGGAAGTAACGTAAACCGCCCTGCCGCTGGCGGCGCCAGTAGAGTAAATATTCGCGATACGGGTGACGCCCAATTCGTTGGGAGGCCCGTCGATGCCCGCTCCGATATAAATATTGCCGATCCCGGTGCCTGTGGCGCCGGCATGCCATCCGATTGCTGTGCACCCCGCGTTGGCCGTGGCCTGTAGCGCACCAGTGCCAATGGCGGTATTCAAATTGCCGTTCGGGTTGCCTTGCAGGGCGCCGGCCCCGACTGCCGTATTCTCGTAGCCCGTGCTGTTGGCGAGGAGCGCGGCGTAACCGATGGCGGTGTTTGATGTGCCATTGCTATTACTATAAGCTGCTCGGAAACCGACTGCCGTATTGCCGCTGACGCTGTTGTTCACGAGGGCATCGTGACCGACGGCGGTATTATAGTTGCCAGTGGTGTTGTTGCGGAGCGCGCTGACGCCGAGTGCGCTATTGGAAGCGCCTGTTGTGTTGCCAAGCATTGCGCTCTCGCCCACGGCGGTGTTCCGGTCACCGCTGGTATTGTTAAATAGCGCGGCGTTGCCGATGGCCGTGTTGAATGGACCGGAGGTGTTGCTAAAAAGTGCCTGAGCGCCAGTGGCTGTATTGTAATTGCCGGTTTGGTTTTTGTAGAGTGCATTGATTCCGACGGCCGTGTTGAAGCTCCCAATATTGTTAAAAAGAGCCTGAGCACCGTTGGCCGTGTTGTAGTTGCCGATGGTATTTCGGTAGAGAGCGTTAGCGCCGGTGGCAGTATTGTAACTCCCGTTGTTGCCATAGAGGGCTTGCACGCCGGTGGCAGTATTGAAACTGCCGGTGGTGTCGGTAAACAACGTGTTCAGACCATTCGCGGTGTTATAGGTCCCACGAGTCAGACCATGCAGGGCATTACTTCCCTCTACCGTGTTACCTCCTGGATAGCCGCCGTCAGGTGCTGGAGTAACCGCCAAGGTTCCCGGGCCACGCAGAAACATCAGGCAAGCAACGACAACGATCTTGAAGCATGTTCTCCGTCGGGCGCAGGATGAGACTACTGAAATGGCGCCGTGATGCAGAAGAATCGAGCTATGCACTGCAGCTTGTTTGCCTTTTGATTATTGACCGCTCATTGGTCGCTAATGACTACCTGCCGCGCAGACGCACTGAGTGCAATCCTTTCGCTTACTTTCTCGACAGTGGCTGTGAGCGCCTCAATTTGCTTCTGCTGTTGGGCGAACTTCGCCTGATACCGCGTTTCCTGCTCCGCGACTTTTAACTTCAGGTCCGCTATCGTTGCCTGCTGTTCCTGGACTTGGCGATGTTCTTTCAGGAATTCGTTGAGCAGCATCGCGTTCACCGCCTCGTACCGCACAGTTTCTGGCTTGCCGTCGCGATCTCGAGTAACTAAGTCAGGGCTTACTTCAGAGACTTCTTCGGCAACGAGGCCAAACTGGGCCGTACCGGTACGGTCAATCTCCTTCTTGTAATGAAAAGTAACCGGTTTGAGGCTCAGAAGCACTTCACTGGCTCTGTCCATTGGTTTGATGTCATCCTTCACCCGCCGTGTAGAGGCCGCTGTGCCAAGCTGACCGTCTGAATCGATAAAGACTTGCCGGCCACTTGCAAAAGAGGCGTAGATATTGGCGATGTAAGTCCTGTCGTTGAAGAAGGACCCGGGAAGGTTTGCGCCGATGCAGATGACATTATTGGTGCTGGCAGTGGTATTGCTGAGCGCATTCGTCCCTATGGCGATGTTGTTGCTGCCAGCCGCATTTAACAGCGCGCTCCTGCCGATTGCTACGTTTCCGGTTCCCGTCGTAATGCCGGCTCCGGCAAGTACCCCCAGGGCCGAATTGTCGTTACCAGTGTTGCTCGCAAGCGCTTGAAAACCAATCCCCGTGTTGTTGGTCCCGGTCCCGTCATTGGCACAGGCATTATGACCTACGGCAGTGTTGCCGAAGCCATTACTGTTGCGCAGCGCGCTTACGCCAACGGCGACGTTGCTAGATGCGGTGGTGTTGTTGAGCAGCGCGCTGTCACCCACGGCAATGTTGTTGCCACCGCTTACGTTGCTAAAGAGCGTCAGGTCACCAAGGGCCGTGTTGAATGCCCCGGTGGTGTTGTGGAAGAGCGCTTCGAACCCAGTGGCCGTGTTGTAGGTGCCAGCCTGATTTGAATAAAGGGCATTGACGCCCACGGCGGTATTGAAACTACCGGTGTTGTTAAAAAGCGCCTGCGCGCCAGTGGCGGTGTTGTACAGGCCATTTAGGTTCCTGTAGAGGGCATTGCCCCCGACGGCGGTGTTGTAGCTGCCGTTGTTACTATAGAGCGCCTGCACGCCGACGGCGGTGTTGAAACCACCCGTTGTATCTGTAGCGAGCGCACTAAGGCCATTGGCCGTGTTGTAGAGCCCACTTGTAAGGCTGTTCAGAGCGTTGGTTCCCTCCGCCGTATTGCCGCCAGCATAACCGCCGTCCGGTGCGGGGCTGACCGCGTGCGCCAGAGGCAACAGCGCATAATAGGTGAGGCCAACTCCGATGAATACGAGACACCGTGCCCTGGCAGGTAGAGGAACAATTTTTAGCCGAGTAATGTGAGCGAGAGTTTGCATGATAATTTACTGGTTAGTGTGTGTTGGTATAGGAGTGCTTCACCCGCTAAACGCGCAGGCGACCCGCACATCGCGCCAAGTTTTTTCTTTTTTCTGCCGGACCCGAGACGGCAACTCTCTTACCCTGGTTGGACGCGACCAGTTTGCAGGCTTCCGCTGCGTCCGCGGGCTATGGGATCAGCGAACTCATCGGCATGAGCATACCGACTGCTTTGCCGTCCAGAAGAATCACGACTGGCTCACTCGGGCTCTTCATTCGAAAGCGAACACGGGAAGCGGGCAAAGTGCGCCGAAGGTAATCTACGTAGATGGGATTCAGTGTGACTCCGCTGGGCGCCGCGTAAACCCTCCCGCGCCGGGTAAGCTGAGATAAGGCAAATTCGTCGGGAAGTTCCGCGGCTAGATATCTTTCGAGAACCTGCGCGCTCGCTTCCGGCAGATTCTGGCCCGGCTGTATCCCCGGCTTCGCAACCTCCGCGTCGAGCGCAATCGCGCCATCGGAGACAAACGTGCGCCCATCGTGGAGGTGCACAGCACGCTTCCAAGTCAGGGGCGCGCTTGGACCGGATGCTGGCGAGCTATCCTGCGCGTTTATACTACTGTCAGCAGTCATCGCCACTGCGACCCAGCAAAGAAGGCTTAAGTTGACCGGACGCTTCATTTCCTGCGTTCAAGGCAGTGGCGTGAACGGGCCGCTAAATGCGTCAACGACCATGTTATAGCCGGTGGAACTGGCATTCTTGCCATGCGTCGGCCGGATCTCGATGGTGTGATTAGCGTTCGTTAAGCCGGAATAGCTCGCTCCGTACTTCCATTGCGCGGTGGGATGCATTTACGGGACAACGCGCAGAAGTGCGGCAAATCACGCCAATTTTTTTATCCTTTCTCCGCGCCATGTGTGTCATGATGCAGAAAAGGATGGCAATTCCTTCCACGGCTGAGATTACGCAGTGGCTGCGCGCCTCGGGAGAGGGTAACGCAGAGGCGCTCGAGAATTTGTTGCCGCTTGTGTATGACGAATTACACAGGCAGGCGGTGCGCTGCTTTCGCCGCGAACGCGCAGGTCATACCTTGCAACCGACTGCTTTGGTGAGCGAAGTTTACCTTCGCCTCGTCGCGCAGGATGAAATGCAATGGAAAAACCGGGCGCAGTTCTTTGCTATTGCCGCGCAGATGATGCGGCGAATTCTCGTTAGTCACGCGCGGGCCCGTCAGGCCGGGAAAAGAGGCGGCGGACAAACTCGCATCAGCTTAAATGAAAACGCGGCCGCTGCGCCGGCGCGCGATGTGAACCTTCTGGTTTTGGACGAAGCATTGAACAAGTTGGAGACAATCGACGCGGAAAAAAGCCGCATGGTTGAGCTACGTTTCTTTAGCGGGCTCTCGGTCGAGGAAACCGCGGAAGTGATGGGCGTATCCCCGCGCACAATTGATCGGCAATGGCAAACGGCGAAGGCGTGGCTGCACCGGGAGATCAGTGCAGGCGAAAGGGCGTGACCCCGGAGCGTTGGAAACGAGTTGAGGCGGTATTCGAGCAGGCGCTCGAGCTTTCAAAGGAAGAGCGGGCGGAGTTCTTCAGACGCACGTGTAATGGCGATGAAGAGCTGCGACAGGAAGTGGAGTCGCTGGTCGCTTCGCACGATCGGGCGGGCAGCTTTATTGATGAGCGCAGCCTGTTCTTCTCTAGCGACCTGCTCGACCAGACCGAGACTGCGACCCCGCCGGGCGAGCTCATCGGACAGTACCGTGTCATTCGTGAGATTGGCCGCGGCGGGATGGGCGCGGTCTATCTAGCCGAGCGGGCCGATGAGCAATACCGGAAGCGGGTTGCCATCAAACTCATCAAGCGCGGCATGGATAGCGACTCGGTGCTCCGCCATTTTCGCAACGAACGACAAATCCTCGCCTCTTTCGATCACCTGAACATCGCGCGGCTCTTTGACGGCGGCACGACCGCGAACGGTCTGCCGTATTTCGTCATGGAATATATCGAGGGTGTTCCCATCGACCAATATTGCGCCAAGCACGGCCTTTCCATCCCCCAGCGGCTGAAACTCTTCCGCCAGGTGTGCGCAGCCGTCTCTTACGCCCATCGGCACACCGTCATCCACCGCGACATCAAAGCTTCGAACATTCTCGTGACGAGCGATGGGGTGCCGAAGCTGCTCGATTTCGGGATCGCAAAAGTATTGCAGGCGGGCGATGGCGTCGAAGCATTGATGACGGTGACTGGACTGCGGCCGATGACGCCCGAGTACGCCAGCCCGGAGCAGGTGCGGGGGGAGCCGGTCACAACCGCCAGCGATGTCTATTCGCTCGGCGTCGTCTTGTATGAGTTATTGACCGGACGTTCCCCGTACCGGTTAACGAGCCGCTCGGCCTTAGAAATTACGCGCGCTATTACTGAACAAGCTCCCGAGCGGCCAAGCACAACCGCGGCTGACCCTGCTCGCAAATCGCAAGTCGATGATCGCAAATCGCTAAAGGGCGATCTCGACAACATCGTGCTCATGGCCTTGCGAAAGGAGCCGGAGCGACGCTACCAGTCAGTCGAACAATTTTCCGAGGACATCCGGCGGCACCTCGAAGCGCGGCCGGTTCTGGCGCGCAAGGACACAGTGGGATATCGAGCGGCGAAGTTCGTCCGGCGAAACAGAGTGGCTACCGCGGCCGCAGTGCTAGTTCTTGTTAGCTTGATTGCTGGCCTTGTTGCCACGACGTGGGAGGCGCATCGCGCGAGAATGGAGAAGGCGCGCGCCGAGCGTCGCTTCAATGATGTCCGTCGATTAGCACACTCTGTCCTCTTCGATTACCACGACGCCATCAAAGACCTGCCGGGCGCAACGCATGCGCGCGAGCGGCTGGTGAACGATGCGCTTGTCTATCTCGATAGTCTCGCGCGCGAAGCAAGCGGGGATCCGGCCCTCCAGCGGGAACTCGCCGCCGCCTATGAAAGAGTAGGCGACGTGCGAGGCGAGGCTTTCAGCGCGAGCCTGGGTGACAGAGCTGGGGCCATCGATAGCTACGGCAAGGCCTTGCGCATTCGCGAAGGCCTGGTCGCAGCTGCCCCGCGAGATGTGCAAAGCCGGCGTGATCTGGCTGCGAGCTACAGGAAGATCGGGAACGAATTGCTCGAAACAAACGAGGCTGCGCGTGGGCTCGAACATCTGAGAAAGTCGCTCGCGCTTTATTCTTCACTGGCAAGAGAAGAAACCAACGATCCAGAATTTCGCCGCGATTTGGCCACCATTTACAACGACCTGGGTCTGGCGCTGGAAGATCACGGAGATATGGCTGGCGCCTTGGAGCACCAACGCAAAGCGACGGGCCTCCGGGAAGAGCTTGCGTCTGCCGACCCGCGGAACGCACAAGCGCGGCGTGATCTTTCAGTGAGCTATGTGAATACTGGAAGAGCGCTCTATTTTAGCGGTGACGTGGCTGCCGCGATAGCTGTAAATCGCAAAGCAATCGAGCTCCGCACTACGCTCTGCGGAGAAGATACGACCAACGCTGATTACCGGCGCCTGTTAGCGATCGGCTATCAAAATGACGGCGACTACCGAGCGCAGACCAGCGACATCACTGGCGCACTGGAGAGTTTCCAGAAGAAGATCGCGCTCGATC
>JBKPQR010000057.1:0-11353 GCA_046734175.1 Verrucomicrobiota bacterium
CTGAGCCGCGCTTTGCATTTTCGGCTTCAATCCCGCTCCTGCTCATGCGGTTGCTCGCGCGGCTAAACGGTTATTCGGGCGAATATCGCGAGCCGACGGAAGCTACGGTTTTATCTGCGGATGAATTTCGGGCGCTGTTCGAGGCGCAAAAATGGGCTCGGATTGAGACCTGGCGCACTGGCCGCTACCAATACGCGCTCTGCGAAAAAGTTTGACGCCCTTTCGAGCGCGCCGCACAGCACGCGCACATGCATCGCATTCTCGATCCTGCGGGTGCACTTCAGGTTCCGCCCGGGCTCTGCGCGCTCGCCATCATGACCAAAGCTCCGCGCCCGGGCACGGTAAAAACGCGGTTGCAGCCGCCGCTGACGGCCGATCAAGCAGCCACTCTCAATGTCTGTTTCTTGCGCGACACCGCCATCTCGATCTCCCGAGCCTGCTCCGACCCTGACTTGAGATCCTCCGTCGTCGCGCGCGGAGTCGGCGTTTTCACGCCGGCGGGCAGCGAAAGCGACTACGCTGAGATTTTGCCGCGCGAGTTCGACCTGCTTCCACAACGTGGAAACGAGTTCGGCGAGCGACTCACGAACGCAATTGAAGACTTGCTTCGCGTCGGCTTTGACTCTTGTTGCCTCATCGACTCCGACAGCCCAACTGTCAGTTCAGATACATTTCTGTCGGCAGTGCGATCTCTGCGCCCGAGGAACGATCAGCTTGTCCTCGGCCCATCAAGCGACGGCGGTTATTATCTCATCGGAATGAGGAGACTGCACCGCCGCGTTTTCGAAGGGATCGACTGGAGCACGGAACGCGTTTTTGTTCAGACGGTCGCACGTGCAAACGCAATCGGTCTGCCAGTCGAACTGCTTCCCGTTTTTTCCGATGTGGATGATCGAGCCGCTTTGCAGCATTTATGCGATGAGCTGCTCGGCAGCGCGACCAATACCGCTCCCGCGACCAAAGCGTTCCTCGAGCAGTTGATCGCGCGGGAGGGCCGCGAAAAAATCTGGCCCGATGAGTAATGGCAAGCGCGCTCTCGTCACCGGCGCGGCGGGCCTCATCGGCTCGCATTTGTCTGATCTTCTCGTCAGCGAAGGCTGGCGCGTGCGCGGGCTCGATAATCTGGAACCCAACACGCACAAGCGGGGCAGGCCGGGGTGGATCAATGAAGAGGCGGAGTTTGTGGAAGGTGACTTGCGCGACCGAGACCAGATCGAGAAGGCGCTGCGTGGGATCGATATCGTGTTCCACCAGGCCGCCTACGGCGGTTACATGCCAGAGATTGCGAAATACGTGCACGTGAACTCGCTTGGCACGGCGCAGATGCTCGAAGTGATTCGCGAAAAGAACCTGCCGGTTCGGAAGATCATCGTCGCCAGCTCCCAGGCGGTTTACAGCGAAGGCGCGGGCGAATGTCCGGAGCACGGACTCGTTTTCCCGTCGGTGCGGCCGGTGGAACAATTGCGCCGCGGAGATTGGTCGGTGCATTGTCCGATTTGCGATAAGCCGACGGCGAGCGTGCCTACCCCGGAGAACGCGCCGGTTGGAGGTGAAACCGTTTACGGCCTGACGAAGGTGGATCAGGAAAAGCTCGTCCTGCTCTGGGGGAAACAGGTCGGCATTCCCACAGTCGCGCTGCGTTACTCTTGCACCTATGGTCCGCGACAATCCATTTTCAATCCTTACACCGGCGTCATCGCCATCTTCTGCACTCGACTGCTCAACAATCTGCCGCCGGTGCTTTACGAAGACGGCGAACAGACGCGCGACTTTTCTTTCGTCGAAGACATCGCGCGCGCCAACCTCCTCGCCGCGACCACGGACAAGCTCGATGGCCTGCCGGTCAACGTCGGGAGCGGCAAAGGCGTGCCCATCCGCGAGATCGCGGCGCAAATCTCAGATGCGCTTGGCATTCACATCGAGCCGGAGATAAATGGCGAGTTTCGCCCCGGCGAAATGCGCCATCTCACCAGCGATACTACGCGCGCGCGTGCGGCCGGCTATGTGCCGCAAGTCGAGTTGAAGGAAGGAATCGGCCGTTATCTCAATTGGATCCGTTCCCAGTCTGACGTGCGCGATTACTTCAGCGAAGCCGCCGATATCTTGCGCAAAAAAGGAATCGTCCACCGCGTGTCTGCGGCGTGAGTGTTTCGGTCATCATCCCCGCGCTCAATGAAGAAGAGCCCATCGCCGTCGTGGTGCGCGAAGTCCTCGCGACGGGTGTCCCACGCGAGGTTATTGTCGTCGATAATGGCAGTACCGATAAGACCGAGGAGCGGGCCGCGGCCGCCGGAGCGCGTGTGGTGAGAGCGCCACGCGGTTATGGCCGCGCCTGCGCCGCCGGTGTCGCCGCGGTTGCGCCGGAGTGCGACATCATCGCGTTCCTCGATGGCGACGGGAGTGATTGCCCGGAGTTCATGAACGCGCTCGTGCAGCCCATTGCCCGCGGCGAGTACGACTTCGTCATCGGCTCGCGCACCCGCGGCAAACGCGAGCGCGGCAGTATGAACGCGCAACAGGTGCTCGCAGGCCGCCTGGCCGGGTGGCTCATCCGGTTACTCTATGGCGTGCGTTACACCGACATGTGCCCGTTCCGCGCCATTCGCCGCGATGCATTATCAAAGCTCAACATGCGTGAGCAAACTTACGGCTGGAACCTGGAGATGCAGATGAAAGCCGCCCGCGCCGGGCTCCGCATCCTTGAAGTGCCGGTCAATCACCGCTGTCGCGCCGGCGGCGTCTCGAAAGTCTCAGGGTCATGGCGGGGCACTTTGCTCGCCGGATGGCGGATACTCGCCACCTTTTTCCGGATCGCACTCGCCAGAAACATCTCTGCGCGCTAAAAAGAGAGACTGGTGACTCTTCCTCTGAGCAAAGGAAAAGGGGTTCTGTGCGGCTTGATCGCCGGCGTGGTGGCGGGGGTGGCCATGACCCTCCTCATGGTGTTTTTAACCTGGAAACTACGGGTTGCTACGCCCTTGTTCATCCTCGGTGATCGCTTGAGCGTTTTCATCTCGCCCAAGCCATTCTTCTGGATCATGGGGCGCGTCGGCGGGTATAATCATCTGAAGCAGCTTGGCGTGAGCTCGAGCGCTGTCGGGCAAATCGGCGTCGCAGCTCTCGGTGGAATAGTTTACGGCTTGTTCGCAGGCAGAGGGCAACGCATTCCTTATCGCGCCACATTTGCTTTCTTCGTCTTGCTGCCACTCCTCGTCACGGCAGCGCTGCTCTGGCCGGTGCTGGGCACGCATTACGGCGGGTTACCGATTGAAGCAGCGCGCATTGTCACTCTTCTTGGCCTGGTCTTGTCATTCCTTCTTTTCGAGCGGGCGCTTGTTCTTGGCTTCGCCTTTCTAACGAGAAGCAGGCAGGAAGTTAACGAGTTCTCACCGGTGGTTGGGCGCCGCGCGTTTCTTCTCGGGACTACAACTCTTCTACTCACCGGCGGCATTATTGCCATAGGCCGGCGACTGTTTCGTATGGCGACCTTCAGCTATGACGGCACGCAGTACAAAGGCGATACTGTTCGGCCGATCACTCCGAACGAGCAGTTCTATTGCGTGACAAAGAACGTGCTCGATCCTCGTGTCAATGAAGGTCTGTGGCATCTGGAAGTGAGCGGACTGGTGCAGAGCCCGCGCACCTATCGCATCCACGACTTCCGGGCCATGTCGATGATCGACCAGGAGACGACGCTTATGTGCATTTCGAATGGTCTGGACGCCGGCCTGATGAGTAACGCCATCTGGCGCGGCGTAGCGATGGCCGATTTGCTCAGTGCCGCCGCTCCATTGCCGGGAGCGGCCCGGGTCAAAATGCACGGCGTCGATAATTACACCGACACTATTCCGCTGGAGAAAGCGATGGAAGCCACCACGCTCATAGCCTTCGAGATGAACCGGCAACCGCTCCCGCATCGGCACGGGTTCCCGGCCCGCGCCATTGTCCCGGGCTACTTCGGCGAGAAACACGTAAAATGGCTGACGCGGATTGAAGTGACCAGGGAAGGCGCGAAGGGCTTCTATGAGACACAAGGCTGGGGCCCGGATTTTATCGTGCCGACGCGGTCGCGCATTGACGTGCCGGCTAACGAGACGTGGTTAAGGTTAGCCGAGACAAAGAACGGGCTCCCGGTGAGAGGCGTGGCCTTCGCCGGCGACCGTGGCATCTCGCGGGTGGAAGTTAGTATCGACGGCGGCGATAGCTGGGAAGAAGCAAAGATTACTTATGCCGGAACCAAGCTGACCTGGGCCTTGTGGAGTTATCTTTGGCAGCCAGATGAAACTGGCGATCACATCGTGGTAGTTCGCGCGACTGATGGCGAAGGCGAGCTGCAAGAGTTCGAAGAAGAGCGCGCGTTTACTTCTGGCATCACTGGTTTTCATAAGATTGCTGTTCACGTTTACGCGTGATGACAGCGGACGGTTGTTGAGAGAAGTTACCGCAGCATGAGCAGCGGTGCGCACGTCTTTACTCTCGGCATCGAGGAGGAGTTCGCCATTGTCGATCCTGAGACGCGGGAGTTGCGCTCGCACATCCAGGAAATCTTGGAGGGCGGCAAGGTCACGCTGAAGGAGCAAATCAAGCCCGAGATGCACCAGTCAGTGGTCGAGCTTGGCACCGACATTTGTCGCGATATCGCGGACGCACGGCAGCACGTCACGAAATTGCGCAGCGACCTGGCCGCGCTTGCTGGGAAGGCCGGGCTGCGCATTGCCTCGGTCGGGACCCATCCCTTTTCACATTGGCGCGACCAACTCATTACCGAAGGCGAACGCTACAAGGAGATCGTGCGCGACATGCAACTACTGGCGCGCGCCAATCTGATCTTCGGCCTTCACGTGCACGTTGGAATTCCCAACCGCGAGTCAGCTATCCATGTCATGAACCAGGCGCGCTACTTCCTGCCGCACATTTATGCCTTGTCGGTCAACTCTCCATTCTGGGTAGGCCACGATACCGGCTTGAAAGGTTATCGGCTCAAGGTCTTCGAACGTTTCCCGCGCACCGGTATTCCAGATTCCTTCGAATCGCTTTCTGAGTATGAGGACTACTGCAAGCTCCTGGTCAAGACTGGCTGCATTGATAACGCGAAGAAAATCTGGTGGGACATCCGGCTCCATCCTTTCTTCGATACTTTGGAGGTGCGGGTGTGCGACGCGCAGTCGCGGGTAGATGACACGCTTGCCATCGCCGCCTTGATTCAGGCCATTGTCTCCAAGCTATTCAAGCTACTTCGGCAAAATACGACCTTCCGTATCTACCGGCGGCGCTTGCTGGACGAGAACCGGTGGCGCGCATCGCGCTATGGGATCGATGGCAAGATGATCGATTTCGGGAGGGAATCTGAAGCCGAGACGCGCTCCCTTATTTATGAGCTACTCGAGTTCATCTCTACCGAAGTAGTTGAACTCGGAACTCAGCGGGAGATGCAGCATATCGAGCGCATTCTGCGCGAAGGCACGGGAGCTGATCGTCAACTGGCGGCCTGGGGGCGAACGCAAAGCATGACGGGAGTAGTTGATCACATTGTTGCTGAAACCTATGAAGGCTTGAGTGTGGAGATGGGCGGCTGAGGCAGGATGGCAACCAATGAAGGCATCGGGTAACAACTGCGCAGTATCTTTCATTGTGCCGGCTCATAACGAGACGAGTGAGTTGCCGGCAACGTTGTGCTCGATTCGGCACGCGGCGGAGACTGTCGGCTGCGAATACGAAACCGTGGTGGTAGACGACGCCTCAAGAGATGACACCGCCGATCTCGCCCGCAAACTCGGAGCGCGAGTCGTCTCCATCTCACGCCGGCAGATCGCCGCCGCGCGCAACGCTGGCGCGCGCGCGGCATCGGGCGACGTCTTTGTCTTTGTCGATGCCGACACTCACATCGCGCCAGAGCACGTCGGCGGCGTGATCGAGGCCTTGCATCGTGGTGATGCGGGAGGCGGCGCCCGCGTTCGCGTCGGCGGTGAAGTGCCGCGGTGGGCAAGGCTTGCGCTCGGCCTTTTCAGCTTCCTCTATTTCGGCATGAATTTCGGCGCCGGCGCGTTCCTTTTCACCAGGCGCGAGACGTTCTTCGCGATTGGGGGATTCGACGAGCGCTACTTCGCCGGTGAAGAACTCTTCTTCACCATGGCGCTGCGAAGGCGCGGCCGGTTTACCCTGCTCCAGAAACCGGTAATTACTTCCGGGAGAAAACTGCGCATCTATTCTGCTGGCGAGGTCGCGCGCCAGGTCGCGGCGATACTTTTCAGCGGCCCGCGGGCAATCACCTCGCGCCGCAAGCTCGAGCTCTGGTACGGCGGCGCGCGCGAGGAACGACCCTGACGCGTCCGGCGCACCTAATCGAAAAGAATAGCCAGCGCGGGCAAGACCATGTAGCTTCGGCGCGCAACTCCAAACCTATGATACACATTATCTGGCACATCATCGTCGGCTTCATCATCGGTCTCATCGCCCGCGCCATCATGCCCGGCGCCCAACATCTCGGCATCATCATGACCACGCTCGTGGGCATTGTGGGCGGCGTCATCGGTGGATTGATCGGCCGGCTATTTTCCAAACCGGAGCCGGGGTCTGCCTTTCACCCGGCCGGGCTTATTATGTCGATCATTGGCGCGATCATCGTGTTGTTTATCTACACGCGGCTGGCCCCGGCCTAGTCCTTGAGCGCGGAGTTAAAGACGCGCGACTTCGGCAATAACGAGGAAGTGCGCGCGCTTGCGCGCTCGTTTGAGGAGGCGGCAATTCTGCCTGCGCAGTTTCCCCACAGCGCGCATATCGCGGTGGCTCTGAGTTATCTGGAGAAGGAAGAACCGGAGGCAGCGCTCTCCCGGATGCGTCGCGCCTTGTTGCATTTCAGCCGCGTGCATGGGGTGAATGTTTACCACGAAACTGTGACGCAATTCTGGATGAAGCTGCTGCATCACCTTGCCGCCACCGATTATCGCGCACTACCTCTGTGGCGACGGATCAATCTCATCGTGCAACGCTGGACGGCGCGGGACCCATTGGCCACTCACTACTCGCGCCATGTCCTCGGCTCTCGCGCAGCGCGTGAAGGTTGGGTCGCGCCGGACAAGCTGCCGCTGCCGTTCTAGAGCTGGACCATGGAATACCTGAGCTGGAAGATTGTCGCGGGCGCCCTCGTCCTCCTGTTTCTCACCGGCCTGCGCATCGCGCGTGAGTACCAGCGCGGTGTGATTTTTCGGCTGGGCCGTTATGTCGGGATCCGCGGTCCCGGTTTATACTGGATCATTCCACTCGGCATCGAGCAGAGCGTGAGGGTGGACATTCGTGTGCGAACAATTAGCGCCGAACAGCAGGAGACGATCACGCGCGACAGTGTGACCATCAAAGTCAACGCCGTGCTTTGGTATCGCATCACCGACGCGGCCAAATCCATCATTGCGGTGGAGAACGCGGGGAGCGCGATCTATCAGCTGGCGCTTACCAGCTTGCGCAACATCATCGGGCAGCATGACCTGGATGAAGTCTTGCAAGAGCGGGACAAGATCAATGCGCTGCTGCGGCAAGGGATCGCGCCTTCCACGGTGGCATGGGGTTTGGAGGTGGAGCGCTTTGAGATGAAGGACGTGGAGTTACCCGAAGCGATGCAGGAAGTGATGGCGATGCAGGCGCAAGCCATTCGCGAAAAACGGGCCCGTCTCATTAAAGCCGACGCCGAGCTGGAAGCTTCGGTCAAGCTGAAACAGGCTTCGGAAAACATCGCCGGAAATCCGGCCGCGCTCGAGCTTCGCCGGATGCAAATGATCGCGGAAGTGGGCGCCGAGAACAACAGCACCACCGTCTTGATGATTCCATCGGATTTCGCCAACATGGCGAAAAGTCTGACCGAGTATTTCGCTGCGCACAAGAGTGCGACAAGTTAGGCGCCGCTTGCCAAACACGCGTCTTCATCTACACTAGGCGCTCATTCATGGCAGAGAACGCCCAAATGGCGGAGCTCGCGGAGTTCCAGTTGCATGAAAAGGACACCGGCAGCGCTGATGTACAAGTGGCACTGCTGACGCGCCGGATCGCGCAATTGACCGAGCACCTGAAGAGCAACGCGAAGGACCATTCTTCGCGGCGCGGCCTTCTGAAGATGGTCGCGCAACGCCGCAGCTTGCTTGATTACCTTAGTCGCTCGAACAACGAGCGGTATAAGAAGGTAATCGGGAAGCTGAACTTGCGGCATTAGCCGCGGGTTGGCATCGACGCCAGATAAATAACAACAACTGCAAGGCCAGGCCGAACAGGCACCTTGAGTTTAGGTTTCAGGGCCGAAGTGGCAAGCGGGCGGTCATAGACCGCCGCTACAGCCGGAACGGAGCTGAAACCTACAATCAGGGTGACCGGCCTGGAACTCGCATAAATCCAGGAGAGTAGAAAATGCAAGAGAAGGTCACGGCGCAAATCGGCGCCAATGCTATCACTATTGAAACAGGCAAAATCGCCAAGCTGGCCGATGGCTCGGTCGTTGTCTCGTGCGGGGACACCATGGTCATGGCGAGCGCGGTCTCATCCACAACAATTAAAGAAGGGCAGGATTTCTTCCCCTTAACAGTCGATTACCGCGAGAAAGCAGCGGCGGCTGGGAAGTTTCCGGGTGGCTATTTCAAACGGGAAGGCCGCCCGACGGAAAAGGAGACGCTGACGTCGCGCATGACGGATCGGCCGCTGCGGCCGCTATTTCCGCCGGGCTATCTTTACGACACGCAGGTCATCTCCATTCTGCTGAGCGCGGATGGCGAAAATGATCCCGACATTCTCGCGATCAATGGCGCCTCGGCCGCGTTGTGCGTTTCCGATATTCCCTTCGCGGGACCGATCGGCGCGGTGCGCGTGGGGCGTGTCAATGGGGAGTTCGTGGCGAACCCCACTCACGCGCAGCGGGTCGAAAGCGATCTGGATCTGATCTACGTCGGGACCGAGACCGATGTCATCATGATCGAAGGCGCGGCCAATCAGGTACCGGAAGAAGATTTCGTCAAAGCGCTGGAGTTCGCGCATGGGCATGCGCGCGAGATGATCCGGATTCAGAAAGAGCTCGCGGCACAAATCGGGAAGGCCAAACGTGAGATGCCTCTGCTAAGCGTGAAGCCGGAGCTGCTCGACATCGCGTACCAGGTTGCTGGCGATCGCATCGAAGGCGCGCTTTACACCCAGGGAAAAGTTGCGCGCGCAAAAGCAGTCGAAGCATTGCGCGAGGAAGTGAAAAATGCGGTGCTGGAGAAGTATCC
Organism: Verrucomicrobiota bacterium; assembly: GCA_046734175.1. Classification (GTDB taxonomy): domain Bacteria; phylum Verrucomicrobiota; class Verrucomicrobiia; order Chthoniobacterales; family UBA10450; genus AV69. Next base: position 9,243 of record JBKPQR010000057.1, read on the forward strand.
GGAGGCGGACAAGTTCGCGATTTCCCAGGCATTTGATTACGTGCAGAAGAAGGCGTTCCGCATCAGCGTGCTGGAGAAACAGAAGCGGATGGATGGGCGCGGTTATCAGGACCTGCGCCAGATCACGTGCGAAGTAGGGGTGCTGCCGCGCGCGCATGGCTCGGCTATTTTCCAGCGGGGCGAGACGCAGGCGCTCGCGCTCGCGACGCTGGCGCCGATTGAAGAAGCGCAGATGATCGATGCTTATGGCGGCGGCGAGCAGTCGAAACGCTTTTTGCTTCATTATAATTTCCCGCCGTTTTCCGTGGGCGAGACCGGCCGGTTCGGCGGCGCGAGCCGGCGCGAGATCGGGCACGGCGCGCTGGCGGAGCGTTCGCTCGAGCCGGTGGTGCCGGGCGAGAATGATTTCCGTTACGCCATCCGCATCTCGAGCGAAGTGATGGAATCCAACGGCTCGACTTCGATGGCGAGTGTGTGCGGCGGAATGCTCGCGCTCATGGATGCCGGGGTGCCAGTGAAAGATGTGGTCGCGGGAATTTCGATCGGACTCGTCACTGAATACGAAGGCAAACAACTGAAACGTTACGAGCTGCTGACCGACATCATTGGTTCCGAAGACCACTTCGGCGACATGGACTTTAAGCTTTGCGGCACAGCCAGCGGCGTCACCGGTTACCAACTCGACCTCAAGCTGCCAGGCATCAGCCGGCAAATTCTGACCGAAGCGATTTATCGCGCGAAAGAAGCGCGCATGAAGATTCTCGAGATCATGCGCAGCGCGCTGGAACAGCCGCGGCCCGAACTCTCTAAGTATGCGCCGCGCATTGAGACGATCAGAATTAATCCGGAGAAGATCGGCGCGCTTATCGGGCCTGGCGGCAAGACAATCAAAGGCATTGTCGCTGAAACCGGCGCCGAGATTAACATCGAAGACGATGGCTCGGTCCACATCTACGCCACCAGCGGCGAGTCGATGAAGCGGGCCAAGGAGATCATCGGCGGGATGACGCGCGAGATCGAGATCGGCCAGACGTATCAGGGGCGAGTTGTTTCGACCAAGGAGTTCGGCGCGTTCGTGGAAGTGTTCCCGGGCAAGGATGGCCTGGTGCACATTTCCGAGCTGGCCGATTTCCGCGTGCGCAAAACGGAAGACGTGGCCAAGATCGGCGACGTTATCTGGGTCAAATGCATCGGCATTGATGACAAAGGCCGGGTGAAGCTCTCGCGCAAAGCCGCCTTGAAAGAGCGCGCCGAAGCCGAGACCGGGCAGGTGCCCGAGCCCGCCGGCGCGCATTAGCCGCGCTTGGCCGGGTAAGGACCCGGCGTTATGCTCGCTGAATGCCGGAACGCGCGCGGGATTGGTTACGACAAGCGGGAGCCGATTTGGATGCAGCGCGTGATTTGCGCAGAGCTGATCGTTACGAATGGGCCGCCTTCGGTCTCGCAGCAAGCTGCGGAAAAGGCGCTGAAGGCGCTCTACCAACACCTGCACATGGAAGCCTGGGGCCACGTTTTAACGGAATTGCTCAGGGAGCTGCCGAAGCAAATTACGGTCGATGAGGCGCTGATCGCTCACGCGAAGCAGCTGGATAAGAATTACATTCAGACGCGTTACCCAAATGGATTTGAGCGTGGCGCGCCGGTCGATTTCTATAGCGCCAATGACGCCGATGAAGCCATAGCCCATGCGGAGGCAATCTTTGAGTTCTGTCAAAATCGTCTCCGTTAATTTCGCGGAAGTAAAACGGCGCACAGACACGTTCGCTCGCGAATTGTTAGCTACTCACCCCGAAGTCGAGGAAGTAATCGTATTCGGCTCGTTCGGGAACGGCACCTACGCGCCCCGGAGTGATCTGGACCCGTTTATTGTTCTGCGCGAGGCGAGTGATTCGCCGCGCGATCGCATGGAGCGATTTCGGCCGGAGCGATTTCCGGTGTCGGTAGATGTGTTCGCCTTTACCTGCGCGGAAATCGAAGAACGAGCGGATTCGCCGCTGATGAAAGCGGTCCGGGCGAGCAAGTGGCGATATTCGCGCTGTCATGCCGAGCGGAGCCAGGCGTAAGGCGAAGGATCTCGAGGTATTACCCTTTGAGCTTGCGCCACCCCATTC
>JBKPQR010000058.1:0-39155 GCA_046734175.1 Verrucomicrobiota bacterium
GATGGCGATGGCCATGATGGCGGCGCCGGCGCCGGGGAAGATCACGTTGGCCGTGGCGGAAGCGACGCGGTCGCTGGGGGCGTTTTGGATGGCGGCGAATGGCAGCGCGCAGAGATAGGCCACGTTCGCCAGCAGATAAAGCCCGATGACGAGAAACGTGCCAAAGGCGAGCGAGAGCGGCACGTTACGGCGCGGATTGATCACTTCGCCAGCGGTGAAGGTGATGTTGTTCCACGCGTCGGCGGAGAAGAGTGAGTTGGTTTGCGCGACACAAATTCCGACGAAAAGCCCGAAGGCGGTGGCCGCGGTCAGGCCCTCTCCCACTTCCTGCAGTCCCCCGCGCAAACTCCATAAATTCGAAAAGTTGGCCATGCCCGCGCCGGATCGCAGTCCGACGAAGATGCCAAGAACAATGAGCGCGATGAGCGCGCCGGTTTTCGCGGTGGTAAAAATATTCTGGACGATTTTGCCAAGCTTAAGCCCGCGCGTATTCATGAACGTGAGTAGCGCGATAAGCAGCAGCCCGACAAATTGCGCAGTCGAAAGCGATAAGGCGTAGCCGCCGAAGCGGATCGGCTGGATGAGATAATTCGATTCTGAAACCCACGGCACGAGCACTCCCATGTAGCGCGCGAAACCGACTGCAACCGCGGCGATAGTTCCGGTTTGAATGACAAGGAACAATGTCCAGCCATAGAGAAAACCCCACAGCGGCGAGAAGGCTTCCCGTAAATAAACGTATTGCCCCCCCGCTTTCGGCATCATTGCCGCGAGCTCGCCGTAGGAAAGCGCCGCCATTAACGTGAGCACGCCTGTGACAATCCAAACTACGAGCAACCAACCGGGGGCGCCGACCTGCCGCGCGATGATAGAGGAGACAATGAAAATCCCCGAGCCGATCATGGAGCCGGCAACGAGCATGGTGGAATCGAGCAAGCCGAGGCCGCGAATGAACTTTTCCTCGTTAGGCGCGGGCATCTGTGACATGTCCGTTGTGATTTAGCGCCTTGCCTCGCCGGACGCAATCACTCAGTTGTCTTCGCTTGGGCTCGCGACGTGCTATTTTCCCGCCCTGATGAGAGTTGGCCGAAACATTCTTAGGAAAGCAGGCCTCTTCGCACTGCTTGCGTCCGGTTTTCTGGCAACGCAGCCCGCGGCCTTCGCCCGCCGCAGCGGACGCGGGCCGGTGTCATCCAGCGCGCAGTTTGAAGCGCTCCCGCTCGATCGTTCCTCGCAAAATCACCTCATCGTTCGCGCATTTATCAACGGCAAACCGGCGCTGCTGGGCGTCGATAGCGGCGCCCCGGTCAGCGCCATCGCCTCGAACCGTCGGCAATATTACGGGCTGAGTTCCATCGCGGGATCATCGAAGCTCCCACCGCGCCTCATGATCAACGGCGCCTTCAGCGCGGTGGGCGTGGTCAAATCGCTGCGCATCGGGGCGCTTACTCTGGTGGACGAGCCGATGGTGGCGGTGAATCTCGGCCCCGAAAGCCGCGCCGCGCGCCTTCGCGGCGAACAGGAAATCGATGGCATCCTCGGCGCCGACATTCTCTTTCCCACGCGCGCGGTGCTCGATTGCCAGCGGCAGTTGCTCATTTTGAATCTCGAGCCGAATTCGCAAAAACCTGCCCCGGGAGTGGATTACAGCGGCTTAACCAGCATGCCGATTCACGTGAGCGACGGGTATAATCTTTATGTCGATGGCGCGATCAACGGCACGCCGGCGCAGCTTCTGGTCGATACAGGGGCGTTCGCCACCCTTTTGCACCGGTCCTTCGTGCAGCAGATGAAAATCCCGCTGCACAATACGCGCTTCCGTTCCGCCGGCGTGAACACCGCGCGCACGACCGTGCAGGTGGCGCGCATCCGGCGATTATCTGTCGGCTCGGTCAACATCGAGGACCACAGCGTCGGCGTGATCGATCTGGGTGAGCTCATCAGCACCGGCTTGCTCCAGGCCAAACGTCCCGTCGCCGGCCTCCTCGGCGGCGAACTTTTGCAACGTCATCACGGCATCATCGATTTCGGAACGCGGCGGCTTTACTTGAAGGGATAATCCAAAAGCTGTCATCGGCAGCGACGTCCGATTCGACTCGTTTCGCTTGCTCAGGGTAAACTCTGCGGAGTCGAAGCTCTGGTCAGCGTTCAGGCCTCTACGAGCATTGATCACAGCGTTGACATACAGCCATACGGCTAGTATGGTTTTCCATCTGAAAACAACCCTTAACATTGATGACTCCGTCATGATGCGCCTGCGGCAGGAATCTGTGCGCCAGGGACGAACCATGTCCGAGCTGATGGAAGCGGCGCTCCGCTTGCTCTTCCAATCGGCCAGGCCACGCCGCAAATCCAAATTGCGCCCGCTTCCCTACTTCCGCGGGGGTCCTCCCTTGATTGACATCGCAGACCGCAACGCGCTTTACGACGCGATGGAAGAAAGAAAATGAATGATCGTGATCGACACCAACGTTCTGGTCGATGCTGCCAATCCGGAATCGGAATTCCACCAGCCATGCCGCCGCGGCCTCACCAAGCTTCGCAGCGGCGCTTCCCCTTGGTATTTGTCGTGGGGAATTTGTTATGAGTTTCTTCGGGTCTGCACTCATCCGCGGATTTTTACAAGGCCGTGGAGAGTCGTTGCCGCCTGGAATTTTCTCGAGACTCTTCTAGATGCCCCCAGCGCCGGGATTCTACTGCCGACGGAGCGACATCTCTCCATCCTGGGCGAAGTTGTGTCGGAAATTCCACATCTCCGGGGCAATATCCTGCATGATGCGCAAACCGCCGCCCTTATGAAAGAGCATGGGATTGGACGCATCTACACGCGCGATACCGATTTCCATCGTTTTCCGTTCGTCGAAGTAATCGATCCAGTAACTTGAGCTTGTATAGATCCAGGACAGTAGAGAAGAAGTGTCGATCGCTGTGCTCATTGACGGATCGTCTTCGGCTCCGCGGCGCTCGCTTTCATCCCTTATTCGCGCATTTTTCGCCATGCCATCTTTTGTTCGGGTTCACGCGGCTAAACTTGCCATCGCTCTGTGCATTTGCGCAGCCGGCGGTGCGCTGGCCGCTCCAGTCGGTCCAAGTGCGACACCGCTGTCTCCGCCGCCAACACCTGATGTAAGCCCCGGCTCGACTTCGCCTGCCGCCACTCCCTCAAAAGCGGTAGAAAATTCAGTGGTGAAAATCTTCGCCACCTTGCGCGCCCCTGATCCGCTTAAGCCCTGGACAAAAAAAGAACCGGCTGAGATCACCGGCAGCGGCGCAGTCATTAGCGGCAACCGCATTCTCACCAACGCGCATGTGGTGCAATACGCCAGCCAAGTGCAGGTTCAGGCGAACCAGGCCGGCGACAAACTTCCCGCGACAGTGGAAGCAGTCGGACCGGGGATCGATCTCGCCGTGCTTAAACTGGAAGACGCGAAGTTCTTCGAAGCGCATCGGGCATTACCTCTGCGCAAGGGTTTGCCCGACTCGAAAGAGCCGGTCATGGTCTATGGCTATCCTACCGGCGGGGCCAGTCTCTCCATTACCAAAGGCATCATCTCGCGCATTGAATTCACCGGCTATAGCATGTCCACGCCGGGACTTCGCATCCAGATTGATGCTGCCATCAACCCGGGTAATAGCGGCGGACCGGCCGTAGTTAACGACGAAGTAGTCGGCCTCGCTTTCAGCCATCTTCAATCTGCCCAGAACATCGGCTACATCATTCCGGCCGAGGAAATCGAATTGTTCCTAAAAGATATCGCTGATGGCCACTACGACGGCAAACCGGCTATTTACGATGACCTTCAGACTCTCGAGAACCCCGCGCTTCGCTCCTTTCTCCATCTCCCCGAGTCTCTCCAGGGCATGATCGTGCACCGCCCCTTTAGCACTGCGCCTGACTATCCGCTTCATGAATGGGATGTCATAACCAGAATAGGCGATGTTCCGATCGACGACGAAGGTATGATCAAGGTTAGCGATAACCTTCGCGTCAGGTTCTCTTATGAAATTCAGAAGCTCGGCGCGAAAGATAGCGTGCCGTTGACAATTTTCCGCGGAGGCAAGGAACAAAAGATCAATCTTCCACTTCTCACTGAGCGCCCGCTGGTTATTCCCGAACTAAGAGGCAACTATCCTTCTTTCTTTATCTATGGTCCCCTAGTCTTTTCTGAAGCTACGACCGGGCTTTTCGCTGTCACCGCGCACAACCGCGAGTCTTCAGCCATCCTCGCATCACTGATCTACCTTGGCAGTCCACTCGTCAGCCGGCTTGGAGACAAGCCCACGTTTCCGGGCGAACGCCTGGTAGTGATCCCCGCGCCGTTCTTTCCACACCGGCTGGTCAAAGGCTACGGAAATCCCAGCTGGCAGGTCATCAAAAGCATCAATGGCAAGCCAGTGAAGAACCTTGCGCAGATGGTGGAGCTTTTGCGCGATCTCAAGGATGAGTTTGTCTCCTTTCAATTCGATGCCCGCGCTGGGGGTGAGACCCTGGTCTTTCCGCGCGCCGAGATAGTCAATGACACCGAAAACATACTCAGCGATAGCGGCATTCGCTCGCAAGCCTCGCCGGAACTACTGAAAATCTGGTCGGCCAAGAGCCCGTGAGCTACATCCGGAAGCGTTCGCCAAGGTAAAGCTGGCGACTGATGGGATCATTGATAAGGAAGTCTTTCGATCCTTCACTTTCTACCCGCCCTTCATAGATGAGGTAGGCGCGATCGACGATGGACAATGTCTCACGAACATTGTGGTCCGTGATGAGAATAGCGAGGCCGGACTTGCGCAGGTTCACGACAATTTGCTGCACGTCATAGACGGCGATGGGATCTACTCCGCTGAATGGTTCGTCCAGCATGAGAAGGCGTGGGCTGGTAACTAACGAGCGCGCGATAGTTAATCGCCGTTTCTCCCCGCCGCTCAGGGTCAAAGCTGTGTTTTTCGCGATTTTCTCGATACCGAACTGATGAAGCAGCTGATCGCAGCGCTGCCGGCGTTCATATTTGCTCAGCGGCAGGGTCTCCAGAATGGCGAGGATATTCTGCTCGACCGTCATTTTGCGAAAAATCGATTCTTCCTGCGGCAGGTAACCCATGCCGAGGCGAGCGCGTTTATACATCGGATAGGTCGTTACATCCTGATCGCGAAAAAGAACGCTGCCACTATTTGGCCGGACCAGTCCGACGATCATGTAGAAGGTCGTAGTCTTTCCCGCCCCGTTGGGTCCTAATAATCCAACGATCTCACCACCCTTGACGTTGACGTTGATCCCGTTAACCACGGCGCGCCCGCCATAAATTTTCACCAGTTCGCGCGTAGCTAAAACATCCGGCGCGACCGCCGTCCTGGCAGCGACGCTAGTGGAACTGGCGGGCGTAGCTGTAATCATTGTTTGGCCGGCGTTTGGGTCTTGTCGGCTTCTTTCGGTTCCTGATGGATTTCGGTGCGACTTGGGCCGTGGGTTGTTAGCTGACCATCCTGATTAATGACCATCACGGTCTCGGCAGAGGTAGCCACATGGATGTTTGTTCCCTGCTGCACTTTGGGTGTGCCGGTAAGTTCCACGTTCCCATCGCTGGAGGTATAAACGGCGTGGTCCGAGCGACCGATCGCGCGCTGCGGGGGCCCGCCTTCAGGGTTGGGCCGGTCACGTATGACGGCGACGTTCCCATCCGCGATCGCTTTGTCCAAGCCTTGTTCCTCACCGCGATGCAGGTAAACGGTCAGCTTGTCCGATTGCAGATTGAATCGCGGATCGATGACTTTTACCTGACCCGTAAACACGCCGATGTTTTTGTTTGAATCGAAGTAAGCTTCCTGGGCGTAAATCTCGGTGGTGATCGGCCCTTCCACTTCCGGCTTCTTTTTCTCCTTCACCTTGGCCTGACTCGGCTGCACCGCTGCGGTCGTTTGTGCGAAAGCGCCTGTTGCGAGCAGGCCAAAAGCTAGGAGCAGCGCGAGCCGGTTCATTGTGGTTTCTGCGGGGCGAGCTTGGCGGCGTCGGTAATGATCATTTTGACGTTGCCGGTGAGAGTGCCGTGCCGCGCCGCAGTATCAAATCGCGCCCGGTCGCCCGCGATCTCGAAGTCGGAGCGTTTAATGGTGGTGCGCTGCCCGGAGCTAAGGACATGAGTAGTTAGATCAAGCACAGAGTCGGCCATCGCGATCTGAAGGTCGACCTGCTCGTCATCATTAAAAGTCGTAATGCTAAGGTCGCGGAATTCCATGTGATTGGGATCAACGCGGCGCGCTGTTCCGGCGGTGAACCTTCCGCGCAGATGGCCGTTTTCATCGATGTCAGGCAGCACCAGACCTTTGGCCTCATGGCCGACGGGGAGCGGCACCTGGCCGGTGGTTTGCGGTGTGGGACTGGGAGACACAGACGCCTCCGCCTTCTTCCTGGCGTGCTTCTTCGGCTGCTGGGCAAAGCCGGCCGGTGCAATAAGAAAACTCATGAGAAGGCAATAGAGGATCGGCCGGGCGCGACCGCTACGAAACGGCAGCATGCACAGCCTTTAACACGCGAAGAATCTTCGGCAAATCCTTTACCCGAATCTGCGTCGCTGCATCGGACAGCGCTCGAGCTGGGTTTTCATGCACCTCCATAAAAATGCCATCGCAACCAGCAGCCATGGCCGCGCGGGCCAGCACCGGCGCAAGTGCGGCGTCGCCACTGGTCGTGGCGCCGGCGCCGCCCGGCCGCTGGACGGAATGTGTGGCATCAAAAATGACATGGTAACCAGCCTCGCGGATCCAGGCGAGTGAGCGCATGTCAGCGACGAGGTTATTGTACCCAAAGGAACTGCCCCGCTCGGTGAAAAGTAACTGAGTTGCGCCGAAGGTTTTCAGCTTCTCCGCGATATGGTGAACGTCCCACGGCGCCAGGAACTGGCCCTTCTTCACATTAATGGCGCGGCCGGTTTCCGCCGCGGCCCGCAGCAGATCCGTTTGCCGGCAGAGAAAAGCAGGAATCTGTAGCAGATCGACGAACTCCGCGGCGACCTCGGCTTCCGGCGGCGAATGAACGTCGGTAGTAACAGGCACCTTCAGTTCTCTACTTATGGCGGCAAGTAGCTCGCAGCCTTCGCGAACGCCTATCCCGCGAAACGATTTCACCGATGTGCGATTGGCCTTGTCGTAGGAAGCTTTGAAAATGAAGCTGGCGTGTTCGCTACGCGCAATTTCGGCGATTTTATGCGCCATTCGCCAAACAAACTTCTCCGATTCGATAACGCAGGGACCGAGGATAAACGCCGGCTCGTTGCCGCCGATCACCACCGATCCAATTGTGATGAGTTTTCGCTTCAAAGCAGTGAATCAGGAAAGCAGGAACAGAGGAAAAGCAAAGTCACGTGGCGTTCAACTTCCGCGCTCGCGTTTTCACCGATGCCTTCAACAGATCAGCAAGAGCGAACGGGAGATAAAGGGCCGCGAAGAAGCCGAGCGCGAGCAGATGCATCTGGAAAAGATAGAGTGGGCGGTAATCAGATAAAAGGTTGAGCAACGTTTTCGCTTCGGGTTTGTGCAGGAGAAAACCGTAATTGACGCCGGTCAAATGATCGGTCGTGAGTGTTACAAGAAAGTAAAGCTCGCTCCACGCGAACACGCGCACGATCGAGACGGGATACGGACGCAAACGGTAGCGCAACATCAGGAAACCGACTCCGACGATGACGCCGCAATGTGAAATGAAGAAGCTAAAGAAGCGAAAGTCAGGAAAACCGAAGGCGAGATTGGGTGTGAGCACCGCTTGAAGAGTTCCGCCGAGTCCCCAGAAGTAAGCGACTTCAAACCACCGCGGCCGGTGTGTGCAAAGTGCGATGATGATGACAACCATGGCCCAATCGCAGAGCTGCATGGGTAGGACTTGTAGCCAATTCACTGCGCCGAACTGATGAACCAGAAGCAAAAAGGCTGCGTAGTTTCCCACCAGCACAATCGAGAGTGCCGCGACGCTGATCTTCTCTGCCGTCTGCGATCTGTGGGCCATAGCCGCTAGAATGAACGGCAGCGAGACGGTGAAGGCGAGAACGACGAGATGGGGAGGACCATATGGTTGAAATGCCGGCGCGGAGTTCATGTCACACGGCTGAAGGCAGAGCGAGAGTCGAATTCATGCAGCAACCTCTTAGTCATGCCTGAGAAAAAGAAGCAACGCCCGAAACAGGAACAGCCGCGTCAGCCCGGACGCGAGCACGAGATGGAGCCACGGCCGAAAGCGCAAGACGCGAAGCAACGAGGCAGCGGCAAACTTGAGGGAAAGCGCGCGCTGATTACCGGAGGCGACAGCGGCATCGGACGGGCGGTCGCGATTGCCTTTGCCAAGGAAGGTGCGGACGTGGCGATCAGTTACCTGGAGGAAGATCGCGATGCGAAGGAGACGCAGCGCATGGTGCAGGAGCACGGGCGCAAATGTATTTTGCTGCGCGGCGACGTGGGCGATGAGAATATCTGCCGCACTTGGGTAAGGCAAACGGTGGAGAAGCTGGGCGGGCTCGACATTCTCGTGAACAATGCTTCCGAGCAGCATCCGAAGAAAAACATCGAAGAGATCAGCGCGGAGCAGCTGGAGCGGACCTTCCGCACGAATGTGTTCGGCTACTTTTTCATGACCAAAGCCGCGATGAAGCACCTCAAAGAAGGAAGTCGCATCATCAACACCGCGTCAGTCACTGCTTACAAAGGCAGCGCCGAGTTGCTCGACTATTCGTCAACCAAAGGCGCCGAGGTGGCCTTCACCCGCTCGCTCTCGCAGAATCTGGCTGAGAAAAAGATCCGGGTGAACGCGGTCGCGCCGGGGCCGATCTGGACGCCGCTGATTCCATCGACGTTCCCCGGCGAAAAGGTGGAGACGTTCGGCAGCGATGTTCCGATGAAACGCGCTGGGCAGCCGGAAGAAGTCGCGCCCTCTTACGTGTTCCTCGCCTCGGACGATTCGTCCTACATGACCGGACAGGTGCTGCATCCGAATGGCGGCACAGTGGTGAACGGCTGAGCTTTTGTAGCGGCGGTCGGTGACCGCTGGCCGCGTTCTATGGCGCGCGCATTTGCAATCGTTCGGCGCTGATAAAGCGCTGCTACAGCACGTCAGTCTTCTTTCCGGTGCCGGAACTCTTCCAGCAGTTTTTCCAAACGCCTCACCGCTTTCTCCGCATCCACACCGCGCGCTTCAAGTGTCGCGCGGGCGCCGCAATCAAGGTTGGCTCGCAGCACTTCGATAAGACTTTCCGCGGAGTAGCGTTCGCCCTCCTTGATCAACGTGATCTCGGCGCGGAAGGAATTCGCGATGCGAACGAATTCCGCCGCCGGCCGGGCGTGTAATCCGAGCTCGTTTTGCACCACGACCTCGCGCGAGACCACGATCCCTTTTTCATCTGGATGCGTTCGTCGCAGCATTATGGACTCGTCCCCCAGCGGCGATGCAGAAAACGTTCGACCGGCGAAAAGAAAATTTTGTCAGCAAGCAATCCGATAACCACGATAACGAGCATGATGCCGATGACCTGATCCATGGCGCTTAGTTCCCGACCGTAATGGAGTAATTGGCCCAGACCAAATCCAGTGAGAATGGTGACAAAGATTTCGGCCGCCATAAGGGAGCGCCAGGCGAAGGCCCAGCCCTGCTTCATTCCGCTCACGATGAATGGCAACGCTGCGGGCAGAATGACCTTGAACCACATGTGCAGCCGCCGCGATCCCATGGTGAGAGCGGCCCGGCGATAAATCGGCGGCACGTTGCGCACGCCGGTATCGGTTGCGATGACGACGGACCAGAGCGTCCCCATGACGACAACAAAGAGCATGGCAGCTTCGCTTTGACCGAACCAAAGAAGAGCGAGCGGGACCCAGCAGACACTGGGCAAGGTCTGTAGTCCCAGAGCGAGGGTGCCGAGTGTGTCGTGAAAAACTTTCCACCGTGCCGTGAGAAAACCGAGCGGAAAACCGCCCAAAATTCCGACGACGTATCCAATGAGCAACCGGCGCATCGTAATAATGGTGGCGTGCAGAAGCGTGCCGTCTTGCGCTGCGTTCTTGAGATATTCCAGCACCTGTTCCGGCGAAGGCAACAGAACGGGCGACCAGAGCTTGGCGCGATAAGCTGCTTCCCACAGCGCGATGAGAATGGCGAAAAAAAGAAGGCCGAGGGAAAAACGTTTCATTTAAGCTTGAACGCGCTGTCATTCTCAGGGCAGCGAAGCGAAGTCGAAGAATTCCGCTGAGCTACCGGTGCGGTTTGCGACAGGACCGCTCGACTCAGCTTGGGACGACAATCAGGGCGAGGTTTCATCAGGCGAAAGCCGCTTCTGTTTTGCCGAATCCCTTAAGTGCCCGCGTAATCTCACTCGCATGCTCCGCCAGACCGATACTGTTGATATCGCGCGGCCGTGGCAGATCGATCATGAACTCCTCCTGCACCCGGCCAGGATGCGGCGAGAAGAGCAGGACGCGATCTCCCAGACAGGCGGCTTCGCGCACATTGTGTGTGACGAAAACGATCGTCTTGCGGCGCGACTGCCAGATTTGCTGGAGATCGCCGTAAAGCTGTTCGCGAGTGAGCGCATCGAGGGCGGCGAAAGGTTCATCCATGAGGAGCATGCGCGGGTTGGGCGAGAGCGCGCGAGCGAGCGCCACGCGCTGTTTCATTCCGCCGGAAAGCTCGTGAATGTTCGCTCGCTCAAACCTCGTTAGCCCGACGAGCTCGAGATAGCATTTCGCGACGTCGAGCCGGTCCTTTCTCGTGAGGTGTGGCTTCAGCTTCAAGCCGAAGAGCACATTGCCTAGAACATCGAGCCAGGGGAAAAGGGCGGATTCCTGGAACATGACCAGCCGCTGCCGGCCGGGGCCTGTCACCGGTTTGCCATCGACCTGCACAGTGCCGCTGTCCGGTTTTTCCAGGCCGGCGATGATGTTGAGTAAGGTCGATTTTCCGCAGCCGCTTGCGCCGACAAGACAGACAAACTCACCTTCGGCAACGCTCAAGCTCACGCGATCGAGCGCATGCACTGAGCCCGCCTTCCCGCCGCGAAAGCTCTTCGAGACGCTCTCGATCTGGAGCTTGCTTGGCGAAATGACCCGCAGCTCCTCCGCGACAATCTCTGCGTGTGAGCGGTGCGCCATCACGGCATCTCGATCAGCTTCGAAGTGTCCGTGCTACCTTTGAGAAAACCGGCGTCCTTCCCGTCCTGGATGGCTTTGGTTACGAGCGCCGGCGGCACTTCGGTGGTGAACTTGATGCGACTCCAGGCTTGCGCGACAGCTTCGGGCGCAAAGTCCGATTTCGTCTCCTCCTTCAGCTCGGTTATGAGCAGCTTCTGCGCTTCGCTCGCGTTATTGTGCATCCAATCAGTGAGCTCGGAATTGGCCGCGGCAACCTTCTTCGCGAGCTCACGATGGCTGCTGAGGAACTTCGCGCTCGAGACGAGCCATGTGGTGATGACATCCTTGTCTTCGAGGAACACGCGCGCTTTGGCATCGCGCTCAAGGCGCGTCACCCATGGCTCGACTGTCCATACCGCGTCCACCCCGCCATTGAGAAAAAGCGGGAGCTGATCCGGATTAGCCGTCGGCAGCACGACGACGTCGCCGCCAGTTTGCGTGACTTTGAATCCCTGCGCCTTCAACCAGGCGCGGCAGGAAATGTCCTGCGTATTGCCGAGCTGCGGAGTGGCGATTTTCTTCCCGCGAAAATCTGCCGCCGTTTTGATCGGCGAATCGCCTTTGACCACCAGCGCGGCGCCGGCATTCGCGGCCCCGCCGATAACGCGCACCTCCTGACCATTGGACTTGAGATGCGCGTTTAAGGCTGGCCCTTGCCCCACGTAAGTGAGATCGAGCGAACCAGCGAACATCGCTTCCATGGCAGAGGGGCCCGCATTGTAGGTGAACCATTGGATCTGGACACCCGGCCCGAGTCGTTCCTCGAACCAGCCTTTGCCCTGCCGCGTCAATGCGTGCGCGATGACCCCTTGTGCATGCGTGATGTTCGGGAAATGGCCAAAGCGAAGAACAATTTTCTCCTCGGCCGAGGCGACTTGGCCGAGCACGAGGGCGATGAATGTGAGAAGTAGTTTTGTTTTCATGGATTAAATCAGAAGCTCAATGTGGTCATGACATAGCCGAAGTCGGCGTCCGAATGCGGGCCGGTATCGACGAGGTAATCCCCCGCGAAGAAATGGCTGTAGCCAGCCTGCACCTTCAGATGTTTCGTTAGCTCGTAGGTGGCGGTGAGGTCGATCTCCTGGCCGGCGAAGTTGCCGGCGCCGATTGTCCGCACGTCTCGCCCATCAGGCGTCTTCGTGCGCAGGGTGGAGATGCCATTCGACCGGTACCAAAAATCGTGCGTATCAGCCAGCCAGAAGGCGTGATAGTCCGCCTCTAGATCGAGCTTCTTGATCGGCTTGAGGTTAAACTGGAAGCGCGCGTCATGGATGTTGCGCCAGCTGAACTCATCCATGAACCCATACTTTTCGTGATTGGATGGGAAGAGGTTTTGGAACGATTGCGAGTCGTTGTCATCTGGATTCCGGTCGCCGGAAGCGAAATCATATTCGAGACCGAGGCGAGGAGTCCACGTTGCGTCCTTGAATGTGTAACCGCCGGAGACATGGGCCGCGAAGGCTGAAAGGTTGTAGCGCTTCGAGTCGAGTGTGCTCTGGTAAAGATCGCCGTTTTCGTATGCTGCTTCCGCAGTGTAATCCCAGCCGTGAAGCGCGTCCGGTTTCGATTTCACCCGGGCCCCGATGGTGGCAAACCGCGCCGCCGGGCCGTTCCAACTCCCCTGCGGGTCGAGTTTGTTCGTCGGATCGAGATCGGGCTGGTTATCGCTTTTATCGCGGTAGAAAACATACCCGTCCGTGGTTTGGAACGGGACCGCTGTGGTGGAGGCATAGATGCCGAAGAAGTTGTCGGCCGAGTCGCTGTCGTCGAATTCGTGCCGCTTAATTTGCACCGGGCGCATGGCGAAGCCTTCGACCCAGAAATTCGATTCCTCGAAGCGCAACCGCACCGCGTCAAAGGTGCGGCCGAAATTTCCCCAGCGTGAATCAGCCACCAGCCTGGCGTCGCCATAAGTGATGGCCTGCCGGCCCACCGTCAGCAGTAAAGGAAATTGTTTCGTGTCGCCGATGGCGATGTAGGCCTGCCGGAGATCAAACGCATCATCCCCTTCCGCGCCGCGCACTCCGGGAATGTTGGAGCGATCGGAAAAGGCTTCTCGCGCATCCTGTGTCTGCCCATAAACCTTCAGCCACGACACCGGCTTGACCGCCAGTCCGAAACGGAAGCGATGGAGCAGCCAGGTATCATCGTTGTCATCACTTAGCCCTGTATCGAAGTCTCGGGAGTTCTCGCGAGTCTCCACCCGGAGCCGCTCCTCCAGGTCGAAAACGAGCCGGCCATCCCAGAAGCTCAGCGGATTTGATTCCTTCTTCTCGACCTTTACCGTCGCCTTCTTTTTAGAAGGCGGGCTGGCGGTCTCACCCGCCCACAAAAGGCTGCATGTGCTGAGCGCCAAGGCGGCGCTGAGTAGAAATCGCCGGTGTATGCCGAAAATCCGGCGCGGAGTTTTGGTTCTCATTTGGAGGATCAATTGTTTTCACGACGCACCTCCGAAAGCTCGGTCGGCAATATTATGATTGTAGATCCTCCAGTAGTCTGGTTGGCGGTTTGCCAGCATCGCGATTGACGCTGCTCGATTTGGATTTGCTTGCACCGGCGGCCAATCGCCCCCAGCTCGCGCAAATCATTGATTGCTGTTTCTCTCATATTTGGGTGAGTCTTGTGCAAAAGAATGCCTGGCAAGAACAACGCTAGGACGCCTCCGGCGGCGTTTTCAGGGCATCAACGCTGATCCCGCCGACGAGGCGCGTCCGTTCCGTTCGCTCGATCTGGGTGATCTTCGAGTCATGCACGACAATCTGAACCACGCCGAAGCGCAAAGTGCGTACCTTTTCCCGCACAATCTCGACCCAGTCGCTACAGTTTTGCTGATCGTGTCGCATAGAATCTCCTTGGTTTGTCCTCGCCTGCCTGGCCGGCTTCCCCAGGCTTTAATACTGCCCCGGTAAGGAAAGCTGGTAGTTCAATGACACGCGCGCCGAAGGGCGGGGCGACCTTGTCGCGACGCATTTTGCGCAGGGTGATCTCGACAATATCGGCCAGACTATAGCGATCGAGGACCTTGGAAATTGCGGTGCGAACATCCATCATCAGCATGCGCAAGCCGCAGTGGGCTTCGTCCGGGCAGGTGCATCGCTCGTAGGCCGTCTGGCTGACGCACGGGATTGGCGCCAGTGGCCCGTCAATCAGACGAACAACGGCGCCAAACTTGATGCGATGCATCGGTTTCGCCAGTGAGTAGCCGCCGAGCTTGCCGCGGTGGCTTTCGACGTAACCGGCGGCTTTCAGCTGGGTAAAAATTTGCTCGAGGAACTTGATTGGCAGCTTCTCCTTGGCCGCGAGTTCGCTCACCTGGATAATGGGACGATTCAACTCGGCGGCAATGCCCAGATCGATCAGGGCCCGAAGTGCGTATTCGCCGCGTTTGGAAAGCTTCATCTCAGGTAAAGAGGAGCGCCATTTTACACGCCATTCAGGCGCTCAGCGGGGGACGAGAAGAGGGCACGAGCGAGCCGAAAACGAAATTTTTCCGCGGTTGACGGCGGCGGGTGCGTAGACGCGGCCGCGCATAATGAAATCCCTGCCCGTCCTGGTAGCCGACGGGCGCGCGCCTGCCCAGTTCATGAAGGAGAGCGAGCAGCCCGACCCCGCTCAAAAGCACGCGCAAAAACGGATGAGGAGAAGTGCTGATCACGGAGAAGGTGAGTGCGGCGGCGCAGGCGGAGAAGAGAAGCATTTTCATAATGGTTTTGAGCTTGCCGGCTGCGGGGAGCCGTCCGGTTTTCTTCATCTATACTGCGACGGTAGGGTATTAATCTATACGTAGCAAGTAGGAATTTGAATTTTTTTTTTGGCCGCCAACGATCGGCCCAATTGGGGTCAATCTCAGCCCCTCAGAGCCGATGCGTTTCGCGCAGGTATTGCGTCACCCCCGAGGTCTCCTCCTCGCCCAAGGCGCGCGCGAAAATGACGAGCTCCGCCAACTGTCCGTAGAACAAGGTTTCTTTTTCCGCCGCAACCCCGCCAAGTTCGAGAACGCAACTCTCGCGTTGGTGGGGCGCATGATTGCGGGAGACAGATCCTGATTCACCGCGGATCCCGTTCGCCGAAATACGGAATTCGCCAGGTCGCCCAGTCGAACATTCTGCGACAACGACTGCCCAATGCTGGCGCGGTAGTGATCGCTCTCCAGTAGAGATGAGTTTATCTCCGTTATCGAGGCCGGCGAAGTCGATCCTGGCTTCGGCGCTCGAGGAAACGCCATCCCAACAGAGTGAGAAGCGCGGGGCCGCGCGGTCTCGCGGCCCGATCCGCAACAATACGCAGCGCTCCTGATTGAAAGGTGGATAGCAAGGCACATTCGGCCTGAAAACGGCGAAGATGGAGAAGCCGCTCTCATCGAAGACAAAGTTCCAATCCCCTTCGAAGAGCAGAGTGCCACTGGCTCCCCGGCGCCGCTCTTCCACTTTCGAATGCGGATAAAAGAGCGTGCCGCGCTGGTGCAGGTTCCGCAATGCGTATGGTCCATTTTCCGCCGGCACGGACGCGCGGTGCCCTCGTCCCGATTCGATCACGTCGCTCGTAATCGGACCGTGAGCGCGAGGAATGCAACCTGGATGAAGCCAGAAGTGCAGCCCGTCAATGCTCGATGGAGATCGCGCGGGTTGCGATGTGGGGAAACGCTCGTCCGCACGAGACGCGGAAGCGTCGCCCGATTTCGACAAGGCAAAGCGGGAAGCAAGGCGCTGTTTCACGCGGAACCTCCGGCGCGGACAGAACGTGCGACCGGCCTGCAGCGCGTTCAGAACATCAGACGTCGCGGCATCGATATTCTCTTGCACAGCAGCTGAAACGAATTTCCGTCCCACCGCCGTGTCCTTGCGAAACAGAGATCGGCAGTGTAGCCCGAGCCAGGCGGCCAACTGTCGAAACACTGCGGGATCAAGGCACAGATCTTCATAGCGCACGATGGCAATTGCGTCAGGACATTGCCGCTGAAAATCGAGCGCAAGTTGATTGCGACGCCGCCACCCGCGGTGAAGATCGGGTCGGTCGATTTCTTCCGCCGCCATCCATTTTTCCCGATACATCGAATGCAGGACATTGACAGGATCGCGATAGATCCAAACAAAGCGCAAGGGATACAGACGAAATTCCTCTGCCACATCAGTCAGGCTCCGCACACAAGTCTCAGAGATTGGCTTGAGGAGCATGCGCCCGCCGCTACGCTCGATCAGCGGCCCGATCTCGCGCACTGGGCGTAAGAGAAAGTTGCAGAAGAACGCGCTGTCGATGTCCTCAGCCATCGCGGTGACACTTTCGTCGGTCGCCAGAGAATGGAAGAGCGCGGTCGTCCCTGAGCGCTGCACGCCCATGACCATGATCAGTCGCGGCGAGCTGGCTGGCGGGTTCATCTCCCGAATTGGTATCAAGCGCAGCCGATGCTGTGAACATCGTTTTGCTCAGGCGCGATGAGCGCTCCCCTCAGCCGATGCGGTATCCGAATGCAGGATGAAGTTTGGCGCAGAGTCCTGCGGCGAGCTTCTGCCCCTCGGGGGAAAGGTATTCATCAAATCCGCCCACTTTCCCGCGACGCACCTTGAACGATTCAGGGTCAGTGCGATCGCGTGGCGAGAGAATCTTAGTTTGGAATCCGCCACTGGCTTCGAGGGCCTGCATGTGTTCGAAATTGGAAAAATCGAGCGCTTCGGCGAATGCCTTTTCCTCGATGGCACGTTGGCCTAGCGCAATTAAAAGAAGACTGAATGCGTTGGCTGGATCAGTGCGAAGATCTTCATAACGAATGACCCGGAAATTGTTTCGGCCACCAAATTCGCGCATCCACCCGTTCATCACCGCTACCATGCTGCCGATTCCGTATCGTGGATGCCGCAGCAGCGTGTCGGCTGAGAGGCGCTTGATGCTTTCCGGGGCCGGGTGACCTCGGTGCGTCAATTGCACATAATAGGAGACGAAGGCATCGCGCGGATCGCGCACCAGGAGGATGACGGGTGCGTGTATCAATTGCGCCTGCGGCACCAGATATTTGCCGCGGAGCCGCTCCCATGCATTCGCTTTGGTGCGATGCTCGAATTGGTCGTGAGAGTAAACGATGCGAGGGACTCCCTCCTCACTGCGCTCGGTGATATCGATGGAAAACGGCCGCCCCGTCTTCGCGCTGAAGTAAGCGCTGAGAAATGCGCGCACCCAGGTTCGCCCGCTTTTTGGAATGGACAAGATGGCCGCGTCACCGTGCGTTAAGGGGCGGGCGCGGCTGCTAAGATTCCAGCGAATCATCTCCTCCTACTCTTACTCATAATCCTACTCTTAATCCTGCGCGGGAGATTAGGAGTAAGATTAGGAGTAGGAGTAGAGGTTGAGCGGCTGCTAAGATTCCAGCGCATTTCAAACTCGTGCTCCTGCTCGTGATCGTAATCGTAATCGGACCGAGCACGAGCACGATTAGGAGCACGAGCAGGAGAGCAGGAGTTGAAAAAAACCCCTCGCCACCTATGTTGTCAGCCTCCCAAGAAAAACGGGGGCGTACTGGCTTCGACTTGAAGTTTGAAGCGCAGACGGCATGTCGAGGATGGTTCGTTGGCCTCGTTAAAAACCGGACCAAAACAAATAAACGCAGATCACCAAGATCTCGCTCTCGCGGCTTAATTGACCGTGACGTTTGGAGCTGGACGCCTGCTACGGCGCCAAACGTGGACAGCAGGCTAACCGAAGGGCGGAGCGACCGCGCCCGACGGTGAAGGAATTTCGCGGACGCTCGGGAGCCGGCAGTGTGCCGGTGCAACGCTCGGCTCCTTAAAACTTACCATCGGCTAAGCATGTAGAAGTTTGCGTGGACCGCTTCGAGGACAGGGGTTCAACTCCCCTCGCCTCCATTTCTTGCCCTGGCAAAAGATTGCCAGGTCGAAGTGAAACAACGGCGGGTGGCAGTCGGCCGGGAGCGGAAGTGCGGCGCCCCAAAAGCGCCAATTCCGTGGGCGCACTTCAGATTTATCTTCCCAGCGGGAGAGCGATGTTATAATTTCTAGAGTGTCCCGCTCGCACTCCTCTCTCGACCCACTACATGAAAGTTCGACTTCTCCGCCAACTGGCGATCTACCTCGCCATCGCGACCACCTGTTACAGCATCGGCGCCTGCCGCCAAACTACGCTGCTCAATCCTTCCGAAGATGACCTGCTCGTTCTGAACGGCTGCGTCGTCTCCGCCTGTAATTATCTCGCTGCCATGAAGACGCAGCACCTGCTGGAAAAGAATTTCTGGGCGAAAATCCTGCTTGTCCGCTATGCCAACCATCCGGCGGGTCATGCGTATTGCGTCTGGGAAACGGAAGGCACCATCTACGGTTACGATCGCAACGCCGGCGCGTTTCCCATTCCCGTTTACACGCGCGATCCTCGCGCCATCGCCACTCTTCTGGGGCAGGAGCTATCTAAACATTTGAATGAGACGCTCGCAGTGAGCAACGCCGAGTTCGTCGAGCCAGCGGCGAAAGTGCGGAACTTCTAAACCCCTCAGTAACTCTGTCGCCGGCACGGGCGCATCCCTGCATTCAAAAGCAGGAGATGAGGCCGCACATTTTGCTCAACGCGATTATTTGGTATGGCGACACGACGCAAAACATCAAAGCGCACCCTGATCGAGCCGCACAAGGGCGACAGACGTTACGTGCGCAGAAACAAAAAAGGGCAGTTCAAAACTGAGGTCAACGTCGGGCGTTCCCTCGCTGCCGATCGCCGGCGTAAAGCGAAAACCAAAGCGAGTAAAGGGCAGGGCGATCGCGGCGACACCTGAGCAACGGCAGCGTGCACGGCAAGACCCTGCCAATCACAAACAGCACAATCGCTGAACTGCTGGCGCGCGAAGCCGAGGACGCTTCCGGGACTTTGCAGCGCGCGTTCCGGCGAGCCGCCCGCGCGGCTTTTCTGTGGCCGCGGGAAGCGCACCAAATCGAAGCCGCGGGTGAACCGCTGACGCAGCTTGCGGGCATCGGGCCATTTCTGGAAAAACGCATTCGCGCCTGGATCGAGCGGCCACCGGCTGTTCGCGCTCCCGAAATTCGCCGCGATTTCATCTCGCTTGCCGAGGCACGGACCTGCCTCGCCGCGGAAGTGAGCTGGGCAAAACGACTGCGAGGGGATTTGCAAATGCACACCCAATGGAGCGACGGCAGCGGCGCCATCGCGGAAATGGCCGAAGCCGGCGTCGCCTCTGGTTATGAATACATCGCGATTACCGACCATTCGAAAGGCCTCAAGATCGCCGGCGGTATCGACGAAAGCGCCTTGAGCAAACAAGGGGCGGAGATTGAGCGGACGAATCGAAATTCCACCTGCCGGGTCCTCAAATCGGTCGAACTGAATCTAAACCCGCGCGGCGAGGGCGACATGGATCCTGTCGCGCTTTCCGGGTTAGATATGGCGCTGGGCTCTTTTCACTCGTCGCTCCGCACCAAAGAAGACCAGACCGCGCGCTATCTCGCCGCGCTGCGCAATCCTGATATCCAGATCCTCGGCCACCCTCGGGGTCGCATCTATAATTTCCGTCTTGGGTTAAGGGCTGACTGGCCGCGCGTCTTTGCCGAAGGAGCCCGCCTTGACAAGGCACTCGAAATCGATTGTTACCCCGATCGCCAGGATTTGAACGTTGCTCTTCTGAAGATGGCGAAGCGGGAAGGAGTCCGCATCTCGTTAGGAACAGATGCACATCATCCCTGGCAACTCCAGTTCATCGAGCTCGGTCTGGCCTCGGCATTAAAAGCAGGAATCCCACCGGAGCGCATCACCAATTTCATGTCCCTGGAGCAGTTGCAAAAATGGGTGGCGGGATTGCGGGAAAGCGCCAGAGCGAGAGGAGCCTGATGATGCGACGCTGTTGCGGCCTGGCAGCTGCCGCTTTCTCGCTGGATGAGCTGGCTCATTTCTTTTCCGCGCTCCAGCTTTTCTTCTCGAATGCTTTGCGGCCGGAGCCGACTTCGAATGCTTCGAAGTGTGCCGGATTTTTCTCGGAATATTTCTGGTGGTAATCTTCCGCGGGCCAGAATTTCATCGCCGGCAGAATCTCGGTGACGATCGGCTTATCAAAGCGTCCGGAGGCTGCGAGTTTCGCCTTCGAGGCTTGCGCGATGTGCTTCTCCTCTTCGTTGCCGTAGAAAATGGCCGCGCGATAGCTCGGGCCAATGTCGGTAAACTGGCCATCAGCCTGCGTTGGATTAATCTGCCGCCAGTAAATGTCGAGCAGCTGATCGTAAGAAATCCGGCCAGGATCGTACGTGATCTCGATCGCTTCGCGATAATTTGTTTTCTCCGAACTAACGAGTTGGTAAGTGGGATTCGGCTCATCTCCGCCGCAATAACCCACCACAGTTTTGATCACCCCCGGCGCTTTATCGAAGGCAGGCTGGATGCACCAGAAGCAGCCACCGGCGAAGACGGCGGTGCGGGTGGAATTTGCCTGCGCCGCGAGCGTTGAAACCAGGACCAGAGCGAGTGCCAGCCGTTTCATTTGACCTTTAGACAGCGGACTGGGCGAAGCGTTCTAATGAACTGATGCGGAATCGGCAAAACCTCTCCAAAGAAGAAGCAGCGATTGAGTTCGTCTCTCCATCTCTCACGCAGCCGCTCCATTTTCGCGAGCTCTTTGCGCGAGAGGCACCGGTCGAGATCGACCTCGGCTGCGGCGACGGCGCCTTTCTCACAGCACTCGCGATAGAGAAACCACTCCATAATTTCCTTGGGATCGAACGCCTTCGCGGTCGCGTTCGCAGTCTCTGTCGGAAGGCGGCGGGGCGTGAGCTGGCGAATGTGCGCGTGTTGCGAATGGATGCGACTTACGTGATCGCGCATCTCATTGCCGGGGAAAGCGTCAGCGCCTTTCACTTGATGTTCCCTGATCCCTGGCCAAAGAGGCGCCATCAAAGGCGGCGCGCTGTCACGCAGGAGTTCATCGGCTCGCTCCATCGAGCCCTGGCGCCAAATGGCCTTCTCCACATCGCTACTGATCACGTGGAATATTTCCAGCACATTGAGCGATTGCTCTGGCCGATGTTCGCGGCGGAAGCGCTCAACATGCCCTTTCCGCAATCGACTTTCGAAAAAAGGTTCAGCGGCCAGCGAGCAACGATTTACCGGCTGGTGCTGCGGAAGATTTCACCGGTGAGATAACTGCGCGCCTGCCATTGATCGTCGCGAAACTCAATCTCAACCGCGCCTGTTTGATCCTGCCGAAAGAGACGGATGCCCCGCATCTGGAGCTCGTTAGCCCATTGCTCCGGAATCTTCTCCACCACCGGCGACTCGCGTGAAGTGGCAATGATGAGCTTCGGATCCACTGCTTCAAGGAACTCGTCAGTGCCCGAACCGCCCTCGTGATGCTGTCCTTTGACCAGAATATCGCTGGCAAGGTTTTCCTCGGAGCCGAGCAGCGCCGACTCCGCTTCAGCGCCAGCGTCGGACTCGAAAAGAATGGACGCTGTGTCGTTGATGGTTAGCTGGACGATAAGCGGTGCATCATCGGCAGATCGAACGCGAAGATCAGCCGGCGGGTACAAAATCCTGGCTCTCACTCCTCGGCCAAGAACAAGCGCGTCGCCGCGAGCAAGATGATTTGGCGCGAATCGTCCGCGCAATTGCCGGTGCAGAACCGAGCGAACGCTCAGCGGATTGTCGTAAATCTCGCGCGGTGAACAATCCTCGAGGATGGCAGGCGCTCCGCCAATGTGCTGGGCGTCGCCGTGAGTGAGGAGCAGACCTTCGAGACGGTTGATGCCGCGCTCGTGCAGGTATGCCTTCAACGTGCGTTCGTAAGTGCGATCGGGGCCGCAGTCGATGAGCCAGTCGTAGCCATTCGCGCGGATGTGCGCGGCGCCACCGGTGCCTTCGTCGAGGATGGTGATCGCGACGGCCGCGCGCGGCGCCGAAATGTCCGGCAGATAAAAATGGCCGGCGGGCACCTGCGCGAAAAGGTGCACCAGCGCGAGGACGGCATGGGACATGAGCCAGTTGGCGTTGTTGAAGATGATTGAAAGCGCCGATGAGACGGGTGCGGTGATGAGCGAAAGCAGAGCGAGCGCGAGGACAAAGTAGGCAATCGGCACGACAGCCAGATTGGCCAGAAGCGAAACCGGCGTGACCAGGTGGAGATAAGCGTAAACGCACGGCAGAGCGCCCAGCCAGGCGGCGAGGGAAATGGATGCGCCGCGCGCGAGTGCGTTCGAGATTTTCATCTGAGCCTGCCGCAACGGGCCAAACAGCGCGCGTGGCAGGAAGGGATCAGGCTGGCCGGCCCGACGAAAAGAACGATAGAGGGGGCCTGCCAGAATGATGATCGCGCCCACCACGCAGAAAGAGAGTTGGAATCCGCTGGTAAAGAGCTGATTCGAGTCCCAGAGCAGAATGATGAAAGCGGCGGCGGCGAGACTATTTGGAGCGAGCACTTTTCGATCGAAGAAAATGCCCGCCATTAGCAGCGCGCTCATCAATGCGGCGCGCACACTCGCGGTATGCAGCCCGGTAACCGCGGCATAGAAAAAGAGCAGGGGAATAATGATGGCAGTCGCTAGTTTCTTAGGCAGACGGATGACCGAGGTCACAGTCCAGAGCAGCCAGGCCACGATGCCGACATGCAATCCCGCCACAGCGAACAGATGTAGCGTGCCGGTTTGCTGAAACGGCTCTTCGATATCGTCGCGCGTTTGATGGCGCAAGCCGAGCGATGTGCCGCAGATCAGTCCGACCACTTGGGGCGAGTCCTCAATACCGCGACTGAGTGTGCGCTGCATCCAGTCGCGCGACCGGGCCGCGGCGCGCAGCAGAGAAAATGGCCCGTGCTGCAGAATGTGACCATTCTCGGGATAACGCACGATCAATGAGCGGGTGACACCCCGGCGCGCGAGATAGGCGCGCATGTCGAACTCGCCAGGATTCCGCGGACGCTCGATCGGCTCGAGCGTGCCGAACAGCGCCAGCGCATCGCCGATCTGCGGAGCGCCGCGCCAATGCACATAGACGGTGGCATCGGTCGCGAAGGTTTGTTCATCGATTCGCGCGCTTTTCAATTTTAAAAGAAACGTGGCCGCGCCGTTCGGCTCGAATTTCGGCTCAGTCGCGGCGATGCCTTCCACCGATGCCGCTCGAATCTCATTACCGCCGAATTGCTCCAGCGCCTCGGCCGAATTGCGCAGAATGCGCGAGCTGTGCAGGCAAAAGAAAGCGGCGCCGGCAACGGCGAACATCAGCGGGGGGAATGGCCAGCGCAGCGCGAGAAGCGCGCCGCAGATTGCCACCGCAACAACGGGAATGCCAAAGGCCGGGAGGTGATCTGCCGCGATGATGCCGACCGCCGCCGCGATCGTCAGACCGACGAACGGCTGCCGCTCGCGTCCGAGCAGAGCCATCAGTCGCGCATCACGGCACGATGCTAACGGGTGGTGCGAGCAAGGAAAGAACCTTTAAAGGCGCAGAGGAGCTTTATCGAATGACCCAGAGATTGCACGGGATCACATCCGAGAGCCATTCGAAGTTGGGTGGCAATTGCCCTCCGTATTTCTGCGGATCCGCCGGGATAACGAGCAGATCCGCATCAATTGATTTTACAAAGTCAGCCGCGGCAAACCCGGTATTTCCCCGAACGCAACGCACTTCCACCGGCACATCAGTATGACCGAGCTCGAGAACGAAATGTTCCAACTTCTCCTCCTCGTCGTGACCGTGGCCGGGCGCGGCGTCGAGTGCCGCCCGTGCTTTATCGAAGCTTGTAATGAGACGCACGACATACATGCGCTCGGATTTCTCGCTCGCGGCAAGATGAAGCGCGCGGCGAAGCGACTGCGCGCCATGTTCTGAATAATCGGCAACGAAGACAAGATTGCGGAGCGGCTTCGGCTCGCGTTCAGGTCTGGTGAAAAGCATCACGGAGCTGCGTGCACCGCGCAGGAGCCGGCGGGCGACATTTCCGAGAAATGGATGGAGGACCAGCTCCTTTTCGAGAGCGCCGGCTATGATTAGTTCGACCGCGTTAGTTTCAACCGCTCGCAAGATTGCCTCGGCAGGATGTCCCTGCTCGTAGTAAATGGCGGAATCAGGCGGCAACTCGAGCCGTTGAAGCGTCTCCTTAAATTTCGCGGAGACTTCTTCTGATCTCTCGCCCACATAGATCAGGCTCAGCTCCGAGGCGAAGCGGTCCCGAATACGCTTCGCTTCAGCCAGCACCTGTTCGAAACGCGGTGAGAATGTGCTC
Source organism: Verrucomicrobiota bacterium (assembly GCA_046734175.1). Taxonomy (GTDB): domain Bacteria; phylum Verrucomicrobiota; class Verrucomicrobiia; order Chthoniobacterales; family UBA10450; genus AV69. The sequence goes on from JBKPQR010000058.1 coordinate 24,368, forward strand.
GCGACCGCGATGCTGCGATAGGGCGATAAATCTGTCATTGGAGTTCGCGCCAACTTCAGCCCCCGTGCCGGTACCGGCAAATCGCGCCGGGATGCGCCAGCGGTTTGGAACTTTTCAAAGCGAGCCTCCTCTGCGAATGGTTCGGCCATGCGGCGCGCCATTTACCCGGGCAGTTTCGATCCGGTGACGAACGGGCACCTGGATGTCATCGAGCGGGCGCGCAAGATGTTCGATGAAGTCGTGGTTGCCGTGGCGATTAATGATCAAAAGCAGCCGCTCTTCAGCGCCGAGGAGCGAACGTCAATGCTGCGGTCGGCGATTAGCACAACCGCCGTGCGAGTAGCGCCGATGAAAGGATTGCTCGTCGATTTCGCGGCGGCGGAAAATGCCTGCGCGGTCATCCGCGGTTTGCGGGCAATTTCTGATTTCGAGTTCGAGTTCCAGATGGCTTTGATGAATCGCAAGCTCGATTCGAAGGTAGAGACGATCTTTCTTATGCCGAAGGAGGAATACACCTACCTAAGCTCACGGATCGTAAAGGAAATTGCCCGGCTTGGCGGTGATGTTTCCGCCTTTGTCCCGCGACCGGTGGTCGAGGCGCTCGCGAAAAAATTCAGGGAATGATCGATCGAAAGTGCACCTGTGAAAATTCATCTGAACCAGATTCCTTCCGCGGGATTGCACCTGAGCGGAGAAGAGGATTGCCCGCTCGGTGATCTCGCCGAGGTGCGCTGCATTGGGCCACTGGATTACGAGTTGGACGTCGGCGTATCGAATGGCGCTCTCTGGGCCCAGGGAGCGATCGAGCAAAAGGTTGAATTGAGCTGCGTGGCCTGTCTGGAAAAATTTGAGCATGAAATCAAGGTGCTTTCCTTCGCCCTGCACACCGAGCTGCACGGGCCGGAGACGGTCGATATCACGCCGTTTTTCCGGGAGGACATTTTGCTCAATTTGCCACCCTATCCGCATTGCGATCGCGATGGTCGCCGGGAATGTAAAGGGGCAAAAGTGGCTGCGAACGCCCCTCACGCCTCAAACACGATCGCCGAGTCGCAGAAACGCGAGCACGATTGGGGGGAGTTGAACAAATTGAAGCTACGCGGCTGAGCAGATTCAGTCGGTCTGCGCGTTTGTTTTTTCCTGATTTGCTGCTTTCCTAAGCGACTCGCATGGGTGTTCCGAAACGCAAGACCTCGAAGATGCGGCTGCGCACGCGTAAAGCGAGCCACCGCTGGCACGCTCCGCAATTGAACAAGTGCGCGCAATGCGGCACCAGCGTGCCGTCGCACACGGTTTGTCCATCGTGCGGGTATTACAAAGGGCGGCAGGTCCTCAGCGTCGGCGCCTGAGCCTGATCTGGAAGTTGAGAGGACGGCGCGGCGAGGCTTTCTCTCCTGTTACTGCCTTCACGCCTCGACCATTTTGGTTTTGCAATAAGCGGCGGTTGAACGCACACTGCCCGCTCGCATGAAAATCGCGCTCGATGCGATGGGCGGCGACTTTGGCCCGCCGAATCTCGTTGGCGGAGCGGTGCTGGCTTTGCGTGAATATCGCCACATCACGAAGCTCTTCCTTGTCGGAGATGCGCCCCGGCTCGAAGCGGAGTTAAAAAAACTGCGCTGCAACGACAGCCGGGTGGAAATTGTTCACGCCTCCCAGGTGGTCCTGATGAGTGACCGCGCGGTAGAATCAGTGCGAAGGAAGAAGGATTCCTCTGTCAGTCGCGCCGTCGATCTGGTCAAGCGTGGTCAGGCCGATGCCATCGTCAGCGCCGGTCACACCGGCGCCGCCGTGGCGGCGAGCGCGGTCAAATTACGCAACCTGCCAGGAATTGATCGCCCCGGAATTGCCGCCATCCTTCCGACAGAGACGAACGTGTTTGTTTTGATCGATGCTGGCGCCAACATCGATGCGCGACCGGAGCATCTTTTTCAGTACGCCATCATGGGTTCCGTTTATTCGCGCCACGTCCTGGGTTACGAAAATCCGAGCGTCGGCCTGATTTCGTTGGGGGAAGAGGATGTCAAGGGAACTGAGTTGACGAAGGTGGTTTTCAAGATGCTTAAGAGAACCTCGCTGAATTTTCGCGGCAACATCGAAGGCCGCCACCTTTTCGAAAATCCTGTCGAAGTGGTCGTTTGCGACGGTTTCGTCGGCAACGTCATTTTGAAAACATCGGAGTCAATCGCGGTCGCGATATTCACCTGGCTCAAGCACGAGCTTACGCGCACGCCCATGCGGAAAATGGGCGCGCTTCTGGCTAAGGAGGCGTTTCTCGCGATCAAGGATAAGACCAACTACGAGGAGTATGGCGGCAGTCCGTTGCTGGGCGTGAACGGCATTTGCATCATCGCTCACGGGGCGAGCACGCCCCTGGCGATCAAGAATGCGCTGCGGGTGGCGGCGGAGTCGGTTGAACACCAGGTCAACCCTCATATCATCGAGGAGGTTCAGCGTTATCATGAAACGACAGCCCCGCTCGAGCCGGCGATCCACTAAGGCGCAGCGCACCGCTTCCATTATCGGCACCGGCAGCTATGCGCCGGAGAAAATTCTAACGAACGATGACCTCGCCCGCATCGTCGATACCAGCGATGAGTGGATCACGACCCGCACCGGGATCAAACAGCGGCGCATTGGGGCGAAGGATGAACTGACCAGCGACATGGCGGCGAAAGCAGCGTTGCGCGCGCTGGAACAGGCCCAGGTTCCGGCCAGCGAAGTGGAGCTGCTCATCGTAGCCACAGCCACGCCGGACATGGTCTTTCCGGCGACGGCCTGTTTCGTGCAGAAGAAGATCGGCGCGAGCAATGCAGCATGCCTGGACGTCTCCGCGGCGTGCGCCGGATTTCTGTTCGCGGTTGAGATTGCGCAGCAATTTATCACCTCGCAGACCTACGACACGGTACTGGTCATTGGCGCGGACAAACTCACCGCCATCACGAACTGGACCGATCGCAACACCTGCGTCCTCTTCGGCGACGGCGCAGGCGCGGCTCTGCTGGGTCATCGCGACGGCACTGCGCACGGAGTCATCAGCACTTACATGGGAAGCGACGGAGCCTTCAGCGACATTCTGTTCATGCCCGGCGGCGGGACGAAGACGCCCATCACCAAGGAAAACGCCCACCTGCATCTGCAAACGATCCACATGTCGGGCAAGGAAGTTTACAAACAGGCTGTCATTGCCATGGTCTCCGCGGCCAAAAAGGCGATCGCCCAAGCCGGGCTGACAGCCGAGGACATTGATTGTATCATTCCGCACCAGGCGAATCTCCGCATCATCGAAGCTGTCGGCGAACGGCTCGGCATCCCGCGCGAAAAAGTTTTCGTCAACGTTGATCGCTATGGAAACACCTCCGCCGCCTCCGTCGGCATTGCCCTTGATGAAGCAAACCGTTCCGGCCGGATTAAGCGAGGGGACTACGTCTTGTTAGTCGTCTTCGGCGGCGGACTGACCTGGGCGAGCACGATTGTGGAGTGGTGAGCCGACGATAAGATGTTGATCGAAACTCACGCGCATCTCGATTATCCGGATTTCGCACCCGATTTTGACGACGTGCTCCGCCGCGCAAATGAAGCGGGCGTGACACGCATCATCACCATAGGCACTTCGATCGAGAGCAGCCGGCGTGTGATCGCACTGGCGGAGGAGCACCCCGAGATTTTCGCGGTGATCGGCGTTCATCCTACCTCGGAAAATCCGCCGGAAGATGTGATGACGCCATTACGGGAGCTGGCGAAACATCCCCGCGTGGTCGGCATTGGTGAGACTGGGCTGGATTACCATTCGCTCCCGAGCATGCAGGCGGCGAAGGACAACCGCGTGCAGGTATTCGCAAACGCCTTGCAAGGCGAGACTGAGCAACAAATCGATGCCAGCATCGAGGACGGGGCGGTGAAATCGAAACAGGCGATGTTATTCGAGGAGCAGCTCGATCTCGCGGCCGAGCTCGGCCTTAATGTCGTCGTGCATCAGCGCGATGCCTGGAGCGATACGCTCGCTATTTTGCGACGCTACTCTGAAAAGCTGCGAGGAGTTTTCCATTGCTTCGGCGGCACCCGCGAGCAGGCTGAAGAAGTGCTCGCGCTCGGGCATCTCGTCTCCTTCACCGGGATCGTGACGTTCAAAAACGGAGCTTCGGTGCGGGAGATCGCGGCACAAATCCCGCTGGATAAATTCATGGTGGAAACCGATTGTCCTTATCTGGCCCCGGCGCCTTTTCGCGGGAAGCGTTGCGAGCCTGCGCACACGCGCCTCGTGGCGGAATCAATCGCTCTGGCGCGGCGCATCCCTTTGTCCGAGCTGGCCGGAGCGACAACTGAAACAGCGCAGGAGTTTTTCGCCTTAGGGCGTGGCGCAGAGTGATGTGCCGGCTGCTCGCAGGCGTCGCCCTGGCAATAGTGCTCGCGTCGTGTGCGACTCCGCGCGACACGGTGCATCACGTCGTCATCAGCGTGGCCGATCAACGACTGGCTCTTCTCGAAAACGAAACGCCGATTGCCACCTACCCGGTTTCAACGTCCAAATTCGGTCTCGGCGACTGGCCCGGCAGCGGCTACACGCCCCTAGGCGAACTGGAGGTAGCGGACAAAATCGGCGATGGCGCTCCACTGGGCGCGGTCTTTAAAGATCGGCGACGCACCGGTGAGATCGTCGCTCCGGATGCACCAGGGCGCGATCCCATAGTCACGCGCATTCTCTGGTTGCGTGGTTTGGAAGGGCAAAATGCCAATGCTTTTGGGCGCGATATCTATATTCACGGGACGCCGGAAGAGCGCAACATCGGGCTGCCGGTGAGCTACGGTTGCATTCGCATGCGCTCCGAAGATGTGATCAGGCTTTATGATGTTGTCGGCCGCGGCGCGCGGGTGACGATTGTTGATGCGCCGCTGGAGGCCGTCGTGCCGAGTCTGGCTTCTGAGGCGGCGATGGCCTCGCTGAGTCGCGCCGCCACGGCCATCCGCTGAATTGGCAGCCCGATGTCTGCGCCTGTAGCCAGCCGGGCGATCATAGACCGCCGAAGGCCTACGTATTCACGGCGCGCTATGTTCGGCGGTTATAGACCGCCGCTACAGGTTACGCGCGGTTGAGGCTACGGCTGGTCGCCCAGGTGTTCGCGGACAGTGCTGCGGGAGAGCAGTTCCATATCGGCATCGACCATGAGGCGCACGAGATCGAGAAAGCGCGTCTTGGGTTGCCAATCGAGCAGCTGTTCGGCTTTGGCGGCGTTGCCCTTGAGCAGGTCGACCTCTGCCGGCCTCTCGTAACGAGGGTCGTGCCTCACGAACTCCTTCCAATCCAGATCGAGGTGAGCGAACGCCGCTTCGCAAAACTCGCGCACCGTATGCGTCTCGTTAGTAGCAAGAACGAAATCGTCGCCCCCATCTTGTTGCAGCATCCGCCACATCCCCTCGACGTATTCGGGCGCGTAACCCCAGTCGCGCTTCGCCTCGAGATTGCCCAGGAAAAGCTCTTTTTGCAGCCCCTGTTTGATCGCGGCAGCGGCGCGGGTGATTTTGCGGGTCACGAACGTCTCGCCACGACGCGGACTTTCGTGGTTAAAGAGAATCCCATTGCACGCATTCAATCCGTAGCTTTCGCGGTAGTTCACCGTCGCCCAATAAGCGAAGACCTTCGAGACCCCGTAGGGACTCCGCGGCCAGAACGGTGTGCGTTCCGTCTGCGGAACTTCCTGCGCTTTGCCGAACATCTCGCTGCTCGAGGCCTGGTAGAACCGCGAGCGAATGCCCGCCTCGCGAATGGCTTCGAGAATGCGAATCGTGCCGATGCCGGTGACATCCGCAGTGTATTCGGGAATATCGAAGCTCACGCGCACATGGCTTTGCGCGCCGAGGTGATAGATCTCGTCCGGCTTCAGCTCGTAAAGCAGCTTCACCAGGTTGACCGAGTCAGCGAGATCGCCGTAATGCAGGAAGAGGCGCACGCCGTTGATGTGCGGATCGGCGTAAAGATGATCGATGCGCGAAGTGTTGAATGTGCTGGCGCGCCGAATGATGCCGTGCACTTCGTAGCCCTTGCTTAACAACAGGTCGGCCAGATAGCTCCCATCCTGCCCGGTGACGCCAGTGATGAGGGCGCGCGTCATCGTCTCGCGAGCTGGACAGCTTCCAAGGCCGCGCGTTGTCTGGCGATCAGCTGGCTGATCGCGCCCTGCCCGAGCGCGAGCATCTCAGCAAGCTGCGATTGCGAGAAAGTGGCTTCTTCGCCAGAGGCTTGCACCTCGACCAGCTGACCTTGTTCGGTCGCGACCAGATTGAAATCGACGCTGACCGCTTTGTCCTCTTCATAGTTAAGGTCGACGATCGCGGTTCCATCGAGAATGCCCGCGCTCACCGCTCCGAGGAGACCGCGCAGGGGTAGCTCACGGATTCGCTTTTCTTCTACCAAACGTTCGCATGCGATTGCCAGTGCCACGCTCGCGCCGGTGATGCCCGCCGTGCGCGTGCCGCCATCGGCCTGGAGCACATCGCAATCAATCCAAATCGTGCGCGGGCCGAGTTTCTCCAGATCGATTGCCGCTCGTAATGAGCGCCCGATCAAGCGTTGGATCTCCGTGCTGCGCCCGTCAATTTTTCCGCGGGTGATGTCGCGCGGTTTACGCGGCGCCGTTGAGTAGGGCAACATGGAATACTCCGCAGTGAGCCAGCCGCCGCTGACGTTTTGTTCCTTCATCCAGCGCGGCACGAGTTCCTCGACCATCACGGTGCAAATCACACGCGTGTTTCCCATCGAGACCAGGACTGAGCCGGCCGCCTGCGGAGCGATGTCGAGCTGGAAATTTATGGGTCGAAGCTGGTCAGCCGCACGGCCATCGCTGCGTTGCATTCGGGCATTGTAGGGCAGGCGCTCCGCCTGCCAACGAAAACGTGCTTGGCTGGGATGCTCCCTGAGCTAGCGGGCCGGAGTGATTGCCCTAACGCACTGGCCGTGCGACGAGGATCCCGGTATCGCTGCTGTAGCGATAGAGATAACTCGACAACCGACTATCAATCACCACCCGCCCATAATTTCGAGGCGAAGACGCGTGCATGAAGTGCAGAACGCCATCTGCTCCGCGCAAAGCCAGACCCACGTGTGAGGTCGCGCGCAACGATCCGCCATCGCGCGACACGATTCCAATGATGTCGCCGCTGCGCAGTTGTCCTTCGATGCGCGCGACTCGACTCTTCGGAATCTCATAGAGCGGGCGCGAACTCACCCGCGCTTCCATTTGCGCGAGCGGACGCAGCAATGAGCGATTGTGCGCGAGGTAACGATAATTGCGCCAGCCATGCGTCATCTCCCGCGCGGAATGCGGAACGCTGACGCCGCCGAGCCTGAGCGTGAGGTCCTGCACCAGCCCGCGCCGCATATTATCGTAAAGCCAGTCTTCGAGATAATGCAGCCGCGAAAGATAATCGCCGGTGCATTCACCGCCGCGATAGCGGTCCAGCTCGATGTAACGCAGCAACGTCGCGGGCGTCCACTCCGCCTCCGGTTCATCAAGCATGCGCGCGAAAGCCAGTGATATCTCAAAAAACGTCCAGCAATCCATCCCATTGAGATTGGCCGAAGGCGACTCGATGCGGTTATCTACTTCCAGCGTGTAGGCGCGATATGGCGTCCCCACCATCGCCTGACCTACAGCGGCGGTGCGTTCGCCGATGGGCAACGATTTCCAGTCATTCGCTTTCGCCCGCGCCACCAGCTCTTCGAAACGGCCTTCACCGCGAAAGACCGTGCTCATCGGCAGCGTCACCGACGCGCTCGCAGCTGAAGATACCGCAATGGCGACAAGCAGGATGAGCGCTCTGAAGTACATCGGCTGGAGTGTTGGCCAGATTAAACAGAGCGCAAGGCGTGCCAGTTTCGCGAGAGGAAATCGCATGCGAGTTCACCATTGCATCGTACGTTTTGTCCGTGCAGGACCTCTTCGGCGAAGCAGAAGCGCAGAATGTGGAAGAGGCGAATCGTGCTGCCCCTTTGGCGGCACGGATGCGCCCGCGCACTCTGGAAGAGTTCGTCGGCCAGGAACACATTCTCGCGCGGGGAAAACTTTTGCGCCGCGCCATTGAGGCCGATCGTATGCCGTCGGTCATCTTGTCGGGGCCACCCGGGACGGGAAAAACCACGCTGGCGCAGATCATCGCGCGATTGACCAACGCGAAGTTTGTCCGGCTCAGCGGAGTGGAGAGCAACGTAGCCGAGATGCGCAAAGTGGTCGGCTCAGCCGCCAATCGTCTGCGCAGCTCAGGGCAGAAAACGATCGTTTTCGTCGACGAGATTCATCATTTCAACAAAGCGCAGCAGGACATTTTGTTGCCCGATGTGGAGAGCGGAAATCTGCGGTTGATCGGCGCCACCACTTACAATCCCTTTTTTTACGTCAATAGCGCCCTTGTTTCCCGCTCGCTCGTTTTTCGGCTGGAACCGCTCAGCGTCGAGCAACTGGAAAAGCTGATCGATCGCGCTCTTGCCGATACGGAACGCGGCCTCGGGAGTCATCGTGTGCAAATGGATGCAGAGGCCCGGCAGCATCTCGCAAAACTGAGCGATGGCGACGGACGCAAATGTCTGAATGCGCTCGAGCTTGGGGTGCTCACCACAGCTCCTGCCGCGGACGGCCTCATTCACTTCACTCTCGCTGTCGCCGAAGAGAGCATTCAAACGAAAGCGGTCGTTTACGATCGCGTGGGCGACGCGCATTACGACACGATCAGCGCGTTTATCAAGAGCATGCGGGTCTCCGATGAAAAAGGCGCGATTTACTGGCTGGCGAAAATGCTGCACGCCGGGGAAGACTTCCGTTTCATCGCGCGGCGCATCGTTATTTTCGCGAGCGAAGATGTCGGGCTCGCCGATGCCGAAGCTTTACCGCTGGCTATCGCGGCGCAGCAAGCAGTCGAGTTTGTCGGAATGCCCGAAGCGCGAATCCCGCTCGCGCACGCCGCGGCTTACATGTGCCGCGCCAAAAAAAATCGCGAAGCCTACGAAGCGCTCGGCGCTGCGACGGAGCAGATCGAGTCCGAGCAGACAAAGCGCGTTCCCGAGCGCCTGAAGAATAAACATTTCCCAGTGAACCCGGAGGAGTGATGGCTTACCGGCAACACGCGCTGCCAGCCCGCGTTTTGGCCTCGTGCCAAAAAACGCAAGGGCGTGCAGCTGGGCGAAACGTCTCCATCCGCGTCTGGTGCGGCTGCGCGACGTTGCAAGCGCCCTCAGCACACACCCGAGCCTCATCGGCTGGCGCCACTGAGGATTAGCGTTTAGAAAATTGAAAACGCTTCCGCGCGCCGGGCTGGCCGGATTTTTTGCGCTCTTTCATGCGCGGATCGCGTCGCAGCAGACCATCCGCTTTAAGCCCGGCTCGAAGATTGTTGTCCGCCTGAAGCAGCGCGCGAGAAATCGCCAGCCGAACCGCGCCGGCCTGCCCGCTCGCCCCCCCGCCAGTGGCGTTCACGGAAATATCGTACGCGTTGACCTGTTTCACGGTTTGCAAGGGCTGAAGCACGGTGTTCTGCAAAGGCGCGGTGGGAAAATATTCGTCAAAGCTGCGACCGTTGATGTCGATCTTGCCGCTGCCCGCGATCATGCGGACGCGCGCGACTGATGTCTTGCGGCGGCCGGTGGCGACAAATTCGGGCGACTGCGGCATGGTTTACGACAGCTGAACGGCCGAAGGTTGCTGGGCCACGTGCGGGTGTTCTTCGCCCCGATAAACCTTGAGCTTGCGATAGACGGCACGGCCCAGCCGGTTGTGCGGAATCATCCCGCGAACCGCCCGCTCGATCAGCAACTCTGGACGACGCGCCCGCCTTGCTCGCGCGCTCTCCGATTTGTGCCCGCCGACATAACCGGAGAAGCTCATGTAGGTTTTCTGCTCTTCCTTTTTTCCGGTGAGCCGCACCTTTTCGGCGTTAACCACGATGACGAAATCGCCGGTATCAACGTGGGGAGTAAAGATCGGTTTTTCTTTTCCGCGCAAGAGATTGGCCGCTTTAACCGCGACGCGGCCGAGCGCCTGATCGCGCGCGTCAATGACCCACCACCGGCGTGTCACCTCAGTGGCTTTGGCGGAGAACGTTTTCATGAGCAAACCAGGGGTCGAAAAGGGCGGACATTACGGGTGAGTGCCGGGAGTGTCAACCGCTGGTCGGGCATCGAGAGAAGGAGCCGGGCGCCTGCTGCGGATCGAAAGCGCCGAGCCGTTCGAGCGCTTCCCCAAGAGGGAGCATGGGGCAGAGAACCTGAAGCCATGAGCTGGCCGTATTTCTGGCACCTGGAGTGCTATTACAGAAATTGTAGTGAATACGGCACTTTACGCTCTCATTCTGTTTATCGCCTCAGTCGCTTGTCTTTCTGCCAAGGAGACCACCCGCACCACAGCGCAGGCAGAAGAGGTCTCCGCCGCCGCCATTATTCACGAACTGAATCTGGCCAGGCGAAATCCTGTTCTTTACAGCAGCTTCCTTGAGGAGATGCGTTCCAACTATCTCGGCAATGTGCGCGTTTTGCCCGGCGCGCTTCCGCTCCGGACACGGGAAGGTGTCCGCGCGGTGGACGAAGCGATTCAGTTCTTGCGCAACATTCAACCTCTGGAACCGCTCGCGCTTTCACCCGGTTTGTGTCAGGCAGCGGCCGATCACTGCCGAGACCAGGCCGCCGGTGCCCTGGGACACCATGGGAGTGATCGCAGCAACCCGGGCGCGCGTATCAGCCGTTACGGCAGCTGCCGGGGCGGTTGGGCGGAGAACATTGCTTACGGCCAACATGCCGCCCGCGAGATCGTGCTCGCCCTCATCATTGATGACGGCGTCCGGGGCCGCGGCCATCGCAAGAACATTTTTAATCGGACTTACAACGTAGCCGGCGCGGCCTACGGGCCGCACGCGCGGTTCGGCAGCGTTTGCGATATTGATTTCGCGGGAAGTTACGTCGAGAGCGAGCTCGCCAGTGTGAGACGGCCAGTCGCCTCAGCCTTTTAGCTCGCTGTCAGCGATCGGCCGGCTTTTCGCGGCGAATCTTCTCCAGGATAGGCTGAACCGAAGGGTCGGCCTTAAGCAGCGCGTCGCGCAATTTCTCCCGGAATTCCTTTCGCGCATTCAAGTAGCGCGCGCGAGAAGCGGCCAAATTAGGATCATGCAGCGCAGCCTCGTGGGCAGAATGCAGCTTGGCGCGCTCACCTTCGGAGAGATCATTCAGAACAGGAGCCTGCGACCGTTGGACCGGCTGAGGCTGATGTGGTGGCGGAGGCGGCTGTGAGGGAGGTTGCGATGCGGTTGCGGCAAAAGGAGGGGGCGCGGCGGGGGGAGGCAGGGGGGTCGTCTCGGGCAACCGGATCGCACCGGCCGCAGGATCCGGCGGCGTCCGCATCGGAACCACCATGGTATGTTCCGGTGGACGCTGATCTTGAACGGGGACTTTATGTTCGTTGGCTGATGAGGCGTGTTCGCTCCGCGCGTGCTGCGATTCTTGAACGTGCTCCTTCTTGGCGTGAGCTTTTTTTGAAGCTGCGCCGGCAGGCGAAGCAGTGGCTGCAACGCGCGGTTTTGTCTCGACCCGTTGTGCAGATGGACTAAGCCGCGCTTTGGCGGGATTGCGCGCCGAAGGAATCGGCTGCACGGCGTCTGGCCGATGCAGCGTTTTTTTTCTGCTGCGAGGAGTGGGAGAAGCCAAAGGAAAGACCGTCTGCCGTGGAGGCGGCGCCGGTTGCGCGGCGGAATATGGGAACTGCGGAAAGGCACGCGGCGCTGCGTTTGTCTGCGGCCGCGAGGCGGAAACGCCTGGGCGTGCATTGGGCTGGGCTGCACCCGGAAGCATTCCGGGCGTGTTTTGAGCGACGGGCCGACGGCTTTTGAGCACCTGCTCTTCCTGCGCAGCAATGCGCGAGACGGAGCAGAAAAGGGTACCGGCGCCAATCGCGACCGCGAGTGTCACGTTCGATATCATTTTCGCCATGTCCATGCCTCAGTCCGAATTATTGCAGCCGAGTAAACAGGCTGGCCGCGCGCAAATCCTTATTTCCAATGATTTAACCCAGCCATGCCTTAAAGTTGCGGCGGGCCAAAGGTGGCTCGCCATTTGATTTGCGCCAGCGTAATTTTTCAGCCGCTTATGCCCGAAACCACGCCAGCAAAAAGCGCCATCACACCCACGCGCGCGCAGGATTTCCCCGAATGGTATCAGCAAGTCATTCGCGCGGCTGAGCTGGCCGAGCCGAGCGAGGTGCGCGGCTGCATGGTTATTCGGCCCTGGGGTTACGGGGTGTGGGAAAACATGCAGCGGCAGCTCGATGCCATGTTTCGGGCCACCGGCCATCGTAACGCATACTTCCCGCTTCTCATTCCGCTGAGCTATTTCGCGCGCGAAGCCGAGCACGTTGAAGGTTTCGCCAAGGAATGCGCCGTCGTCACCCATTCCCGGCTTGAAATGGATCCAGAGGGTAAAATGCGGCCGGCAAATGCATTGAGCGAGCCGCTGGTGGTGCGCCCGACAAGTGAAACGATCATCGGCGCAAGTTACGCCCGTTGGGTGCAATCGTATCGCGACCTGCCGATCCTGATCAATCAGTGGTGCAATGTGATGCGATGGGAGATGCGGCCTCGATTGTTCCTGCGCACGAGCGAATTTCTTTGGCAGGAAGGTCATACCGTCCATGAAACGGAAAACGAAGCGCGCGCCGAGACGGAGCGGATGCTTGGTGTTTACGAGACCTTCGCGCGCGACCACTGCGCCATCCCGGTTTTTGCCGGCGAAAAGTCTGAGAGTGAAAAATTTCCCGGCGCCGTGCAAACGATGACCATCGAAGCGATGGTGCAGGATCGGAAGGCCATTCAGGCCGGCACGTCGCATTTTCTGGGGCAGAATTTTGCGCGGGCCAGTGGAATTCGATTTCAAAGCCGCGAAGGCAAAGAGGAATTTGGCTGGACGACGAGCTGGGGAATGACAACGCGCATGATCGGCACCGTTATCATGGCGCACGGGGACGATGACGGCCTGGTGCTGCCGCCGCGTATTGCGCCCACGCACGTCGTCATCATTCCCATTACTCCGAAGGAAGAGACGCGCGCAGCGGTGCTCCAGGCATGTGAAAGGCTGGCGATGGAGCTGCGCGAGCAAAGATTTGCCGATGCAGGATTGGAAGTGGAGCTCGACCGGCGCGAGCTCGGCGGCGGCGTCAAGAACTGGGAATGGACCAAGAAAGGCGTGCCAATGCGAATCGAAATCGGACCGCGCGATCTGGAGAAAGACGCAGTGGCGCTCAGCCGGCGCGATCAGCCGGTGAAAACGAGGGAGTTTCTCAGCCGGAACGAGTTGACCGCACGCGCCCCGGAGATTCTCGCTTCGATCCAACAGAACCTTCTCAAACGCGCGACACAATTTCGCGATTCGAACACGCGAGAAATCAATTCGCGGGATGAGTTCTATGAATTTTTCACCGCGAAAAACTCCGCAAAACCGGAGATCCACGGCGGTTTCGCTTTGGCGCACTGGAACGGCTCGGCCAAGGTAGAAGAGCGAATCAAGGACGAGCTCAAGGTGACGATTCGCTGCATCCCACTGGGAAAGGGCGAAGCTGGCCGCTGCATATTCACCGGTGAATCAAGCGCGCGACGCGTGCTTTGGGCCAAAGCCTACTGATCCAGCTCGCCGTTGACGCGGCAAAAATCCCTCCGTTAATTCTCGCAATGTCGATGCAGTTGAAGCTCTACAGCCGCGCTATGTGCTCCTGGTGCATCGACGCCAAAGATTATTTGCGCGAACGCGGCTATCACTTTGTCGAAATCGATGTCGGCCGGAATCGTGCTGCGTATGAGGAAATGATCGACCTTTCTAATCAGCCCTACGTGCCCACGCTTGTCGCCGGAGAGGAAGTGCTGGCGAATTTTGATACCCGGCAGCTGGAGAAATTTCTAGGCGAACACCAGATCGAGCCTTAATGCTGTTCGGTCTATTTCTCACTCTCGGCGTTGCTGTCCTGAGCGTCGCCCTGCGCAGCTATCAGACTTCATTTGCGCAGAAGGCCGGGGCGCTGGGCATTCTCATCGCTTCATTTCTCGCCATCTACTTTATCACGGGCAGTTTTGCCTGGGGTTTTGTCGGCGCCGCCAGCTGGCTGTTTTTACCCTGGCTGGAAATTCTTACTCGCATTCGCACCTTGCGCTTGCCCAAGGAAAAACGGCTTCGGCCGAAGAGCCCCCCTTCCTCGAGCCTTTTTCCGGCGCTCGATGAGATCACGCGGGAAATCGAGAACGAAGGGTTCGCGCAGGTCAACGACGCCGGTTGGGATTGGGAGGATTACCGCCAGTTCTTTCGCTTCTTTTACAAAAGCGAAGACCGGGCCCAGGCTACTATTTGCCTCAACGAACAGCATGATCTTTCCTTTTATTACCTGCGCATTTCCTCGCGCGGGAAGAACGGGCTCATCTGGACGACGTGGAACTATCCCTTGTCCTACGGATTAAAATTAACGCCGCACTTTCGCATCAACCGCCAGCGGCCGGACCAGAACTTCTGGCAGCTTTATCAAAGTCATCGCGAATTCCTGCGCACGCACTCCATTGATATCGCGACGCTGGATGCATTGGATGACGATCGCATTCACGCCGATATCGAGAACGACCTGCGCGAGCAGATCGCCCACAACGTCAGCGCCGGTGTGCTCAAACCAGCGACCGGCGACGAAGTGAAATACTCCTGGCGCGGCATGGTTTATCTCTGGTGCCAGTTCTTGTTAGACCTGGTGCGTCTGTAGCTAGTCTACTCTTACTCTTACTCTTACTC
>JBKPQR010000059.1:0-25171 GCA_046734175.1 Verrucomicrobiota bacterium
CTGGTGGGATGAATGGCGCCGTCAGGAGCGATCTCCCACGAGCCGGGAAAGGCGCTGGGTAATGGCAAAAAGTGAAACCCGAGCCAGGCTACAAGCGCAAGAGCTATACGGGTAATCGCGAATGGGAGAAGAACATCGCTGATAAGCCAGCTTGGCACGCGATGATAGAAAGCGATAGTTCGTCTGCTCACGAGCTATGAGGATCTGGACGATTGGTCATTCTACTCGCACAATCGAGGAGTTTGTCAGAATACTTACGGGCCATGCTATTGGCATGGTCGTTGATGTGCGACAGTTTCCTGGCTCGAGGCGCTATCCGCAATTCAACAAGGAAGAGCTGTCTCAATCATTGGCTGCCGCCGGTATTGGGTATGCGCACTTGCCCGAGCTTGGCGGCCGTAGAAAACCTCAACAAAATTCGAAGAATACGGCCTGGCGAAATGCAGCTTTTCGCGGTTACGCCGACTACATGGAAACGAACGAGTTTGAGGATGGCGTAAAGCGTCTCATCGGGCTGGCCGCGGGCGAGAACAGCGCGATCATGTGCGCGGAAGCTGTGTGGTGGCGCTGTCATCGCGCCCTGATTTCAGACTACCTTAAAGCGCGGGGGATCGAGGTCTGCCATATCATTGATGAAAGGAAAAGCCAGCCGCATCCATTCACTTCGGCGGCACGCGTGGTGGCGGGGCAACTGAGCTATCGTTCGGAGGATCAACTCTTCTAACCGGTGACCGGGGGAGGCGCGTCGCTTCTGATTGAAAAATCCGCTCCCGCGTCCAAACTGCTGCGCTAGAGAGGTGACCGCTAAGTTGCGCGTTGGAGAACCAGACGGCGGTCACATACCGCCGCTACGGAGCCGCGGGTTGGTAGCTCAATGGTAGAGCAGCGCCCTTTTAAGGCGTTGGTTGTGGGTTCGAGTCCCACCCAACCCATACTCACGGCTCTAGGATGGCAAGCAGATCTCGTAGCGAGTTGCGTGGCCGATCCAATGGAAACACGCGCATACCTGCCGCACGCGCCGCTGCCCAGTCGCGCTCGGGATCGTCGCCCACATGCAAGGCGTCGGCGGCGGCAAAACCGCTTCGGCGAAGCGCGCGCTGGAAAATCTCAGGGTCGGGTTTGTCGGCGCCGAGTTCGCTGGAAAGCAAAACGTAGCGAAAGAAATCGGCGATCTCCAAATGCTGGAGAATGAGATGCAGACGGCGGTCGAAATTCGAGATGACGCCGAGCGTGTATTTTGTTGCCAGCCGTTCGAGGACATCGCGCACTTCGGGATAAAGCAGCCAGACTCCCGGTTCGCTGAAGTGCGCATATGCGGCCTCGAAAAAGTTGTCGCGATCGAGGTCTTTCGGGAGATAAGGAAGTTGCGTTAGAATAATATTGACCAGCTCCCGCCACCACTCTTTGTCGTCGTCATTGCGCGGCCCGTCGATTGCCGGCCGGCTCGGCGACTGCTTCCAAGCGCGCAAAAATGCGCGGTCAAGCTCGCCTGCAGAAAGCTCGGCTCCAAGCTGTCGGGCGACGGCGGCGTAATGTTCGCCCACGCTCCCGCGCAGATGGAGGAGCGTGCCCGCTGCATCGAAGAAGATGACCTTGAGCATGGCGGGTGATTTCGTTCGTGGATGCGCAGGCAAACGCGCTGGTGAAGAGCAAACTTTGCCGCCACAGTAATCGCATGGTCGCAGTGGAGCACAACGACCCGATAAATGAGCGCATCCTCGCCGTGTCCGAAGATAAAATTGAAGGATTTGTGCGGGAGCCGTTTGAAGAAGTCGCGCGCCGCAGCGGCGTGGACGTGGACGTAGTAATGACGCGCATCGCGGCGATGTTGCGCGCGGGCACGATTCGCCGCGTCCGGCAAACCTTGCTCGCGACGAACCTTGCCGAAGGTGCGCTGGTAGCGTGGAAAGTTCCCGAGGAGAAGATCGATGCAGCTTTCGATTGGATGTTTCAGGGCGACCCATTCTCGGGTCACGTTGTGTTGCGATCGACGGACACGCTCACGGCTGGTTCTGAGTACAAGCTTTGGACGACGGTGAAAGTGCCGCGTGGCTTTTCCTTCGAACGGCACTGTGAAATCCTCGCGCTCGAGGTCGGAGCGGAACGCTTCCGCATTATGCCGGCGAAAGGAATCTTCACGCTCGGTGTTGGTCACGTGCGGCGGAGAACAATCGAACCGGGCAGCCGCGCAGACCACCTTGCGCAGATGATTGAGGTGCGGCCGGTCGAGCTGAGCGAGCGCGAGTGGGATGTGTTGCTGGCGTTGAAGCGCGAGTTCACACCGGAGGAAATTCAGCCGGCGCCGTGGAGGAGGCGGGCCGCGGAAGCAGGCGTTTCGCTGGAGGAGTTTTACCGTGTGGCTGAAGAGCTGGACGCGCGGAAGGTGATCGGGCGCTTCTCGACTTTCCTCGAGCACGTCAAACCGAGCGCGACTGGCGTGCGCGTCACGCGTTTCAATGCGCTGTTCCACTGGGCGGTGTCGGCAGGGCGCGAAGTGGCTGCGGGCGGTGAAATCGGGCGTCACCATATTCTAACCCATTGTTACTGGCGCGAAGGCGGGCCGGAGTTCCGCAATGTAAACATCATGGCGGTAGCGCACGGCACCGACAAATCGCGGCTCCTGGAGCACAAGGCTGCGATCGACTCACATCTGGCCGCTGCCGGCATTCCTGTTTCCTACAGCAATGTCTTCTGGGGCGGGCGCAGCGAGATCAAACCATCGGAAATCTCACCGGTGGTGTATCGCGAATGGCTGCGTCGCTGTAGCGGCGGTCTATGACCGCTGGATCGAATGCTGATAGTCTCGGGCCAACCGCGCAACGTCGGCGCTCATAGAGCGCCGCTACAGTAACTCGCGTTAAGCCTCCGCAGGAGGTGAATTGCGACTTCAGTGCGATCGACGCGGGCGCCGAGCAGCATGGCAAGCGAGATAGCGCGGCTCCGCAGCTCCGGCGAGAAATCGCGCGGCTCGTCATTCACGTTAACGCCGATACCGATGATGGCGAGATGGGGAGCGTGCGCTTGCGCCCGCATTTCGGCGAGGACACCGGCTATCTTTCGCCCGGCGACCATGACATCGTTAGGCGGCTTGACGATTACCTGACGCCGGCAATAAGACTCGAGTGTGAAGCGGATCGTCTCGGCGGCCCAGTGCGTGAGTCGGTGGGAATGGCCGATGGCAATGTCTGGTCGCAGAAGAATCGAAAACAACAGACCTTTGCCCGCCGTTGAGTGCCAGACGCTGCCACGCTGCCCGCGGCCGGCGGTTTGATATTCGGCGAATAGGACCAGACCTTGGGGCTCGGCCTCTTTCGCGAGTTCGTAAACGTCATCATTTGTCGAAGTCGTCTGCTCCCGCACGATGATCCGGCGTCCAATAACAATGTCGCTGGCCAGCGCCGCGCGGATGCGCACGGCGTCGAGCGGATCAGCCCCGCGTTGCGATGACATCGAGTGAGATATCGATCGCGGGCGCGGAGTGGGTGAGCGCGCCGACCGAGATGTAATCGACGCCGGTGGCGGCGATGCGGCGCACCGTTTTGAGATTCACTCCGCCGCTAGCTTCGAATTTGATGTTGCGTTTGCGTCCGAGCGCGATGGCTTCGCGCATCTCGGGCGTAGGCATGTTGTCGAGCAGGATAACGTCGATGCCTTCGATGTTCACGAGCGCGCGCACCTGCTCGAGTGTGTCGGCTTCTACTTCTACCTCGAGCGGCGGCTGCTGATCTTTCGCCGCTCGAATCGCATGGGCCAGTTTCGCCAAGTCCGGCTGAAGGGCGAGATGATTATCTTTCACGAGAATACGGTCGAACAAGCCGAAGCGATGATTTATTCCGCCGCCGGCGACGACCGCAGCTTTCTCCAGCGCGCGCAATCCCGGTGTGGTCTTGCGCGTATCCATGATGCGCGCGGGATTTTTTCCCACCGCCTCGACGAACTGGCGCGTGAGCGTGGCGATGCCGGAGAGCCGTTGCAGAAAATTCAGCGCGACGCGCTCGGCCGTGAGAATGCTGCGAGCTGAGCCACGAATTTCCAAAATCGTTTCACCGCCCAAGACAGCCGCGCCATCAGTCAGCTCGACGGCGATTTTCAGCTCTGGATCCACCCGGCGAAAGACCTCCGCTGCCGTCAATGTGCCGGCAATGACCGCTTTCTCCCGCGGCACGATACGCGCGTGAGCGCGGGCATTTAGCGGGACGAAAAGCGCGGTGGTGATGTCGCCGCCTTCACCGAGATCTTCCCGCAACGCGGTGTCGATTGGATCTCGATCAATAATCATGATGCGGAAAACAATTGCTCCGGTTCATAGAGCGGCCCCGGACGTGAGCCGCGACGAACAGTCTTTTGGATTGAAGGTAAGGGTGCCGTTTAGGTTGCTTGGCAGACTGGCGAGTTCCGCAGCATCCATCATCTGCCGCGGCAATCCGATGACAGTGACCTTCAAGTCGCGGGGTATCAGGAGATGACTTGGCGCCGCTGTCGCGCCAAAAAAAAAGATTCGGGCAGCGCACGCCAAGGAGAAACAGCAAATACAGAAACGTGCAACTACCCGAATCGCCTTAACCTGGTCTTTTTGACAAGCAAGGCCGGGCTGGCGTTCGAAAATTTTGAGCTGTTATCAAAAATAATTATTCAGAGAGCCAACTCACCCTGGCCAACTCTCTTCTGCCTGCCGGCCTCGTCGCGTATTTCCTGGAGCAATGACTTGAATTCGCATTTCTCGAGCGCCTCGATCAGTCGCTCATAATCCGGCTCAATACGAAGCTGATCGATCGGGAACGGTAATTCCAGCTCGCAATCGAGCTCTACCATTTTTCGGTTCTGCAAAATTTGTTCCCGGCTGTGGCGCAGCTTCTCGCGCGTCTTGGTGTTTTTTACCGCGTCTAAATTCACGAGCAGCGCATCGAGTCCGCCATGCTCACGCACAAGGGCGGCGGCAACCTTCCGCCCAATGCCGACACCGGGGATATTGTCAACGCTGTCTCCGGCGATCGCGAGCACGTCGCCGATCAACTCCGGCGGGACCTCCCATTTCTTTGTCACTTCTTCCTCGGCCAAAAGCGCGAATGCATCTTTGGGTGAGGCGAGATCGGCTTTGGCCGTGCTGTAAACCTTCACGCATGGCCCGACGAGCTGATACAGATCCTTGTCATTCGTGGCGAGAACAACCTCGATGTTTTGCTTACACGCGGCGATGCAATAGCAGCCCATCAAATCGTCGGCTTCCGTGTCCGGCAGCGAAATGTTAGTGAAACCGAGCAACGGAGTGAGTGTGTTCCGGATGAAATCGAGCTGCGGAATCATCGCCGCCGGCATCTCTTTGCGCGTCTCTTTGTAGGCAGGTTGCAATTCCACCCGACGCTGCGGCAGACCTTCATCCCAGAAAACGGCGCCGAGCTCAGGCTGGAGATGCTTCATCATCAAGCGCACCGTTTTGGTAAAACCGAAAATGGCGTTCGTCGGTTCGCCGCGGGAGTTGCTCAATCCTTGGATGGCGAAAAAGGAGCGATAAACATAATAGTGTCCGTCGATCAGCAACAGTTTCATGGCCGACTGAAGCTATTGTCATCCGGAGCGAAGTCGAGAGATGCCGCGGAACTCACCTCGGCCAAGGATGACCAGCCCGTCGGGTTTCGCTCGGAGCCGTTTCGCTCGGGAATGGCACACTCGACTTCGCCTGGGATGACGTTACATCTGCCCATGCCCGAGGAGTGGATCGTGCGCGTAAGTGGGAAAGAATACGGTCCGGTTGATCTCGATACGCTCACGCAATGGAAACGCGAAGGTCGCCTGCTGCCCTCGAACGAAGTGCGGCAGGAGACCGAGAGCGAATGGACTACCGCGTCCAACATTCCCGATTTGTTCGCGCCGCCGCCGCCAAAAAGCGGCCACGCCTTTGCCCGGCGACGGACGTTTTGGGAAATCATCCGCGACAGCTTCCGCATCTATCGGGCGGCTTTTCTCCCATTTTTTCTCATCACGCTCCTTGTTGCCGTGCCAACTCTTGCCTTCGAGCTGACATCGCCCGCTTACGGCATTTTCCATCGCGCGACCAATGCGGCCGGACTGACGCCCGCGAACATCGTCGGTCTTGTCGCGCTCGTGCTCGTTATCGTTAACTGGCCAATCTTCCTGGCCGGTATCCAGATTGCGTCGATTGCCGTGCTTGAGGGAGGCACAGTGCGCACCGCGGAATTATTCCGGCGAGCCGCAAACTACTTCCCCCGTTTCGCCCGGCTCGGCCTCATCGTTTACGGCAGCTATTTTTTATGGACCGCGCTTCCGGTGCTCGCAATTCTAAGTCTCCTCGCAGCCAGTCCGAGCATCCCGGTCATTCTCCTCGCGCTCATCCTTCTCGCCATCCAGGTGATGATGGTGGCTCGTTTATTCGTGAATTTCCTTTTTTGGCAGCAGGCAGCTGTTGTCTCCAACCGCGAAGGCACGGCCGCCATTCGCGAAAGCAAAATGCTCGCGCGCAGCCGGCGCCGGTCACGAAAAATCGATCGGCCGCTGTGGCGCGGTGCGCTGCTCGCTTCAATCTGGCTGCTGCTGGTCCTTTGCCTCAGCTCCGGCGCTGAGCTCCCGTTTGTGCTTTCCAAGTTGCAGAACGTCTCCACTCCCGAGCAGATGCTCGCCATCCTTCAGAGCCTCGACGCGCCGCAAGCACCGGATGGCATGCTGATCGCCAGCGCCATTGTGGCCGGTCTTTTTCACGCGCTCATCCGGCCCCTCTTCGGAATCGCGTTCGTTCTTCTGTATTTTGACGCTCGGGCCGATTTCAGCGAGGCCGAGCTCGCGCAATGCGATGAATAGAAAAACGCCCGCCGGGAATGACCCAGCGGGCGTGAATTTCAATCTAACGATGTGTTGGCTTACGGATGAGTTGTCGTCGTTGTCGTGGTCTCCTTTTCCACAACGACAGGCCTGGTCAAAGTCACTTTCTTCACGATGATCCGATCGCCTTCCTTCACGTATTCTACGGTCGCGGGCATATCGGGACGAATGTCGGTCCATGCCACGGTGTGTCCGGCGGGATCCACCACCGTCGTCTCGTTCGTGTAGTAGTAGCGCACCGGCTCAGCTGTGCCTGTGCGGAAGGTGAAGTAATCGCTGCCCGGGACGGCGGAGAATGCCCCGGTGCTGGTGGTCACGCCGACGCCGACCGGCCCCACGTGCGCGCCGACTGAGGTGCTGGTTTGAGCGATGGCAGCGCTGGTTGCGAGCGCGCCGGCCGCACCCATCGCGAATAATTTAGCTAGTCTGTTTTGTTTCATGTTTGTTCTTTGCTTTGGTTAAACGGATGCTCTCCGTCGTGCTGGGATTCGACTCCGCCAGGCCAACCTTTATTCACCGTTAGATGCAGCCGCTCACCGGTTTTCGCGACTTCCTCCCGCCCGCCTGCGCGGAACGCAACTATATTTTCTCGACCTGGCGCGAAGGGGTCCGCCGCTACGGCTTCGTCGAATTCGACGGCCCGCCGCTGGAAGAACTCGAGCTCTACAGAAAAAAATCGGGTGATGAAATAGTTCGGCAACTCTACGAGTTCGTCGATAAAAGCGAGCGCGCCGTCGCCCTGCGCCCGGAGATGACGCCCACGCTCGCTCGCGTCGTCGCCGCGCATCATCGCGATTTTCGCAAACCGCTGAAGTGGTTTTCCATTCCGCAAGTGTTCCGTTACGAACGGCCACAGCGCGGACGTTTGCGCGAGCATTTCCAGCTCAACTGCGACATCATCGGCGAAGCTTCGCCGGAAGCAGACGCGGAATTGATCGCGCTCGCTATCGATCTCGTGCGTGCTTTCGGTTTCAGCGCCGCGGATTTCGTGGTGAGAATTTCCGACCGCGAATTTTGGACGGAGTTTTTGAAAAGCGAACGCGTCCCGGAAGAGCGATGGGAGGAAACGCTGCAGGTCATCGACAAATCGGAACGCGAGCCGCGCGAAAAAACGGTCGAAAAACTGGGAAAGCTGGCTGGTCCAGTGTTCCAGATTTTGAAGGAAGGCGGCGAAAGCGCAAAACTCAATTTAGTGATTGAGAACCTTCGCGCCCGCGGTCTGGCCGAATTCGCGAGCGTGGATGTGCGCATCGTGCGCGGCCTCGCTTACT
Organism: Verrucomicrobiota bacterium; assembly: GCA_046734175.1. GTDB lineage: Bacteria > Verrucomicrobiota > Verrucomicrobiia > Chthoniobacterales > UBA10450 > AV69. Next base: position 8,106 of record JBKPQR010000059.1, read on the forward strand.
ACACCGGCATCGTCTTTGAAGTGTTCGATCGCGCCGGAAAATACCGGGCTATCGCCGGCGGCGGCCGCTACGACCAACTCGTCGCGCAACTCAGTGACGGCGCGGCGTCACTGCCTGCCATCGGTTTTGCCCTCGGCGACGTCGTCATCGGGGAAATGATCCGGGCCAATCCCAAAGCAAACGCGCAGATGGAACAAACCATCGCGCGCGACCCGGCCGTTCAGATCTTCGCCGTTATCGCAAAATCCGAGCGAAGGCATGATGCTCTGCGCATCGTGCAGGAACTGCGCGACCGCGGCTGGCGCGTCGATTACCCGCTGACCGCTATGAATATCCCGAAACAATTTCACACGGCCGAGGCCCGCGGCGCCCGTTGCGCTGTCCTCTTCGGCGATGAATGGCCGCAGGTTGCGCTGAAAGATCTGGCTTCTGGCGAACAGGTCCTCGTTCCAGGCGAACAGTTGGTTGCGCATATTTCTCAAACACTGTCATCTTGAGCGAGCGAAGGATTCTCGGCTACTGCCGCATCGCAACCACTTGAGAGATTCTTCGCTTCGTCCGGAATGACAATGTATCGCACCCACAACTGCAACGAACTGCGGTCACCCGATATTGGGCGCGAGGTCAAACTTGCCGGCTGGGTCAATGTCACGCGTGATCACGGCGGCGTCATTTTCATCGACCTGCGCGACCGTGAAGGACTGACGCAAATCGTTTTTCGCCCGGAAGAAAATGCCGAAGTGGCAAAGCAATCGCACAGCTTGCGCGCGGAAGATGTGATTCAGGTCACGGGTCGAGTCGCGCCGCGTTTGCCCGGAACGGAAAATCCAAAACTCGCCACCGGTGAGATCGAACTTCTGCCGAGCTCGCTCACCATTCTCAACCGCGCCGAGAACCTTCCTTTCCAGCTCGAAAGCGAGTTAAGCAATGAGGATCTCGAACTTACCTATCGTTATTTGGATCTGCGACGGCCGCGGCTTTCGCGCAATCTGCGCATTCGCCATCGCGCCACGCAGGCGACGCGGCAATATCTTGACTCGCACGGATTCGTCGAAATCGAAACGCCCATTCTCAGCCGGAGCACGCCGGAAGGCGCGCGCGATTTCCTCGTCCCGAGCCGGCTTGCTCCCGGAAAGTTTTATGCGCTCCCGCAAGCGCCGCAGCAATACAAACAACTCCTCATGGTGGCGGGGCTGGAAAAATATTTCCAGATCGCGAAAGCATTCCGCGACGAAGATTTGCGCGCGGATCGCCAGCCGGAATTTTCCCAGATCGACATCGAAGCGTCGTTCGTCGGGCCAGATGAGATCTTCACCCTGACGGAAGGAATGCTGGCCGCGATTTTTCGTGAAGCGCGCGGACTCGAGGTAAAAACGCCATTCGCACGGATAACTTATCGGGAAGCGATCAGTACCTTTGGCAGCGATAAGCCGGACCGCCGTTTTGGAATGGAGTTGGTTGATTTGGCCGATGTATTTGGCGCGAGCGAGTTCAAGCTTTTCCGCGGCGCACTGGATGAAGGGGGTGTGGTCAAAGCGATCAATGCGAAAAATTTCGCCGGCATCACGATTGGCCAGGTGGATGAACTGACGGCGATCGCCAAAAATTTTGGCGCCAAAGGTCTCGCTTTCATCAAAGTCGAAGGTGGTGAATGGAAGTCGCCCATCGTGAAATTTTTCTCGGAAACAGAGAAGGAGGCGCTGCGATCGAAACTTGGAATGGAAGAAGGCGATTTGATCTTGTTCGGCGCCGGCAAATGGGACATTGCCTGCGAGGTGTTGGGCCGAATCCGGCTGCGCATCGCCGAGATGCAAAAGCTTACCGGAAATTCCGAGGAGCTGGACTGGCTCTGGGTGACCGATTTTCCGCTCATGCAATTCGACGCGGCGGAAAATAAATGGAACGCGGTGCATCATCCATTCACACGGCCGAAGAGGGAAGACCTGCCGCTGCTGGAAGCGAAACGCTTCGCCGAGGTGCGCGCGGAGGCGTACGACGTGGTGCTCAACGGGGTGGAGATCGGCGGGGGAAGCATCCGGATTCATGAACCAGAATTGCAGGCGAAAATGTTCGAAGCGCTCGGGATCAGCGCGGAAGAGCAGCAGGCGAAGTTTGGCCACATGCTGCGCGCATTCCGGCTTGGCGCGCCGCCTCACGGCGGCATCGCGCTCGGGCTTGATCGCATCGTGATGCTGCTTTGCAGCGAGCACTCCATCCGCGATGTGATGGCATTCCCGAAAAACAACCGCGGCCAGGAATTGATGACCGGTGCGCCGGCGAGCGTCGATGAGCGCCAGCTGCGCGAGCTCGGGATCAGGTGGCTCGCTTCGGAAAAGAAAAGCGCGTAACGTTTCTCATGTTCGTCGAGGGCGGATTACATCCCGAGCAGGTAAAGGCTCTGCGCAAAATGTCCCTGGAGCGCCGACTCGAGTTGGCGCTTGGTTTCATTCGCTGGACGAGACGGTTCAAGGCGCAGGCAGTGCGGCAACAACATCCTGACTGGACGGAGGAGCAAGTCGCGGACGCAGTGCGCCAGTTCGTGCTCGATGCTCGATCTTGATCCGGTCGCGATTTTTGTCCCGCGTCTTCACACGCTAGGCGGCGCCTGGGCCATAACCGGATCGATCGCTTCGATGACTTACGGCGAGATTCGTTCTACGAACGATATTGATGTGATCGTGCTGCTCGGGGAAACGCAGATTGCAGCATTAGACGACGTTTTTCCTGCTGAGGATTTCTACTGTCCACCCCGCGATGTCGTGCGCCAGGAACAACGGCGTAGCGCGCGTGGGCATGTGAACATCATTCATATCGCGAGCGGCTTTAAGGCTGACTTTTATTTCACGGGCGCAGATGAACTGAGCATTTGGGCTTTGCGCAATCGTCGAGAGGCCAAATCGGGGAATTGGCAAGTGTGGCTGACGCCGCCTGAATACGTCATCATTCGCAAACTCGAATTTTTCCGTGAGGGCGGAAGCGAGAAACATGTGCGCGACATTCGCGGGATGCTGGCGGTGACCGATGTCGATCTGGCCCTGCTGAGAAAAGAGATTGAGCGGCGCGGTTTGGCTGAGCAATGGGAGCGCGTCCGCGGCGATCAGCCGGGCGGTGGGGGATGATGGATGCGGCCGGTGCGGAAACTAATCGCGACCAGAAACGTCACGATTGATCCGAAACAAATCCACCAGGGGAATTCGAGAACGGGAAGCCACTGCGGCTGGGCATAGAGTTTACCGCCGAAGATTCCGGCCAGGTTGTTCGGCAGTCCGCTCAGGATCGCGACCACGATGAAGCCGGCGACCATGGCGATGATGTTGCCGGTGTTGCTGCCGCGCGTTTTCGTGAACATGCCGACGAGAAAAACGCCGAGCACCGAGCCGTAGGTGTAGCCAAAAATGCTCAGGACAATGGGGATGATGCGCGTGCGCGGATAAACGATTACGAGGTAAGCCGTGGTGGACGCGACCACGATCATGAGCACGGAAAACGCGACCGTGGCCCAGCGCACGGCACGGAGGCTTTGTTCGCCATTTGCACCGGGGCGGATGTAGGTGACATACCAATCGCGGGTGAAGCTGGTGGCCAGCGCATTCAGCGCGGTGCTGAGCGAACCCATGGCGGTGGCGAAAATTCCAGCGAGCAACAACCCGCGCAGGCCGACCGGCATTTGATACAAGATGAAATGGCAGAACGTTTCGTTGGGCGTTTTTGAAAGCGTCGGGTCCGGATGCGCCTGATAATAAACCCAGAGCAAAATGCCGATGCTGAGAAATGTGAACGCGATGGGAATGTCGGCGAGTCCGGAAAGAATGAGGGAGCGGCGGCTGCGGCGCACATCGGGCGCGGTGAGCATGCGTTGCACCATGTCCTGGTCGGTCCCATGCGTGGACATGGTCATGAAGGTCGAGCCGATCAGGCCGGCGAATATGGTGTATTCGATGGCGAACATGCCGGCGATTTTTTGCCAGCCGCTTTTCGCGGGATCGAGTCCGGTGGTGATAAGATCGGAAAAATGAAACGGGCCGCGGCGTTGCACGATTTCGTCCCAGCCGCCGGGGATTGAGTAATAGAGCAGCGCGAGCGCGATCACTGCGCTGCCGATCATGATTGAGGCCTGGATGACGTCCGTCCAGATGACGGCCTTGATTCCGCCCAGCGTGGTGTAAACCGCGGTGAGAAGCACGATCGCCACAATGGCGCCGACGTAAATCCAGAGTGTCTCCGATTGCGTCGGACGCACGCCCCGGATCATCTCGTAGGCGAGGGCAAGGGCGATGGCGGCGACGTAAAGGCGCGCACCGGACGCGAGCAATCGCGTAACGAGAAACACGGCCGACGCGGCGTTCTTGGTCGGCACCCCGAAACGCGCAGTAAGGTATTCGTAAATGGAGAAAACGCGGTAGTCGTAATACGGCTTGATGAAAATGTAGGAGACGAGAATGCGCGCGATGATGGTGCCGAAAGCGAGCTGGAGATAGGTGTAGTTGCGAAGAGTGAATCCTTCACCCGGCGTGCCGAAGAATGTGCCGGCGCTGGTCTCCGCCGCGATAAGTGATGCGAGAACCGCCCACCACGGGATTTGCCGCCCGCCGAGCGCGAAATCTTCCAGGTCGCGCTCTTTCCGCCCCATGCGCAGGCCGATGAAAATGATGATGGCGAAGTAAGCGACGAGAACGAACGCGTCGATAACAAGCCGGGAATCCATTCGCGGTATTTAGCCACGGATGAACATGGATGAAACACGGATTTGCCGATCCACCGTCACATCGGGCGAGGCGAGAAGCCAGAGAGCAGCGAGTCGACGGATACCGTGATATCACAGCAGCCGCGGGAATCGCCGTTGCATGATGCGCGCGCGCGAAGCGTCACGACCAAAGCGACGCGAGACATTCGCCGAACCGGTGGTTCTGCAATCCGTGTTTCATCCGTGTTAATCTTTGGCTGAATGAGATTGCTTCGGGTTCCCGCGCCGGATTTTGACCTGGAGAAGACGCTCAACTCCGGCCAGGTGTTTCACTGGGAGAAAGAGGGCCACGGGTTTGTCGGGACCATTGGTGAGATGGCGCTCTATGTCGAGCAGGACAGGAGCGTTTTGAAAGTCCGCGTTGGCGCGGCGCCGACGCCAGCAGGCGCGACGCGTGCGCTACGCGAGATGGTGGCCCGCTATTTCGCGCTGGATCATCCGCTGCGGAAAATCTGCGCGTCGTTCCCGGATGATCCGGCGTTGAATAGGGCGCGCGATTTCTGCCGCGGTTTGCGCATCATCCGTCAGCCAAAATGGGAATGTCTGGCCACTTTCATTTGCTCTTCCATGAAACAGGTGGCGCACATCCGGCAGATTTCCCGCGCGCTGCGGCAACGCTACGGCGGACAACTCATGATATGTGGCTGTGCAACATATGATTTCCCTAGTCCAGCACGACTCGCCCTGGTGACTGAACGAGAGTTGCGGGAGTGCGCGCTTGGTTACCGGGCAAAGAACCTTCTGGCTACGGCAAAACGCATCGCATCAGGCGAAGCAGATCTGGAAGCATACAGCGCCCTCTCTGATGAAGAGCTGCGCAAGCGATTGTGCGAACTGCCCGGAGTCGGCGCGAAAGTGGCGAATTGTGTCATGCTCTTCGCTTACGAGAGGACCAGCGCGTTTCCGATTGACGTCTGGATCGAGCGCGTCCTGCGCGAGACCTATTTTAAAAGGAAGCGAAAAGTCACCCCGCGGACGCTGGCGCAATTTGCTGCTGATTATTTCGGCGAATACGGCGGTTATGCGCAGCAGTACTTATTTCATCACGCCCGCTCGATGAAACGCGCTCATCTGCAGTCATTCTGAGCGCAACGACAGCGGAAATGCCAGTCTCTCTCGGACCGAAGAATCCCACGGGTTTCACCTTTCAGTTAAGAGACGGAGTTGCCCCGGCTTCGCTCGCATGAGGGGCGTGGCGGTGCCTCCGCGGTTGAGCGGTTCGGAATTCCAGCGTTACTTGATGCATGCGCTTTCGCACTTTTAAGAAAACTGATCTGAAGGTGAGCGAGATCGGCTTTGGGATGTGGACCATCGCGACCGGCTGGTGGGGGAATTACACGGAAGGCGAGGCGCTCGCCCTCATGCACAAGGCTTTCGATCTCGGCATCACCCTCTTCGACGCGGCTGATACTTACGGCAACGGTTTAAGCGAGGAATACATCGCCAAGGCGTTCCCGAAGCAGCGCGATGAAATTGTCGTGGCGACGAAAGTCGGCTACGATTTCGTTACGCATGGCGAAGCGCGCGGTCGCGGCCAGCGCGAGATTCCGCAGGATTTCTCCCCGGAGGCGATCACGCGGGCGACAGACGCCGCATTGAAGCGATTGAGAACAGATCGCATCGACCTGTTGCAGCTGCACAACATCCGGATGGAACAGGTGGAAGACGACGTGCTCTGGAGGACGCTCGCGCAATTGCAACGCGCCGGGAAGATTCGCTACTACGGCATCGCGCTCGGCCCTGCCATCGGCTGGATGTATGAAGGCATTAACGCCATTCGCGAGCGCAACTTCACGAGCGTGCAGCACATCTACAACATGCTTGAGCAGCATCCCGGTCGCGCCTTACACGAAACGGGCCGCGCGACCGGCAAGGATACGATGTTTCTTATTCGCGTTCCGCATTCCAGCGGCATGCTCGAGGGGAAATATACGGCTGCGACGATTTTCCCGCCGGGCGATCATCGCGGGCATCGTCCGCGCAGCTGGCTGCTGAATGGGATAAAAAAAATTGAGCAACTGCGCTTCCTGGAGAGTGCCGAGCGCACACTTGGGCAGGCGGCATTGCAATGGTTGCTGGCGGATGATCGCGTCGCGGCAACATTGCCGAACATCTACAATGAAGAGCAGTTGGCCGAGTTCGCGCGGGCCCCGGAAACTCCGATGCTAACGGGCGATGAGATGGATCGAATCGCCGAACTGTATCAGGACAATTTCGGCATCGAAGAAGAGGCGCCGAAATTCAAGGGCACGATGGAGTTGCCGGCAGAAACGGCGGCGGCGTAGCAACACTGTCATCCTGCTCGAGGGGAAGCATCCGTCGAACCGTCTGGGGGCGTGGCTTTGAGGCCGTCGCTACCTCATGGCTCGACTTTCCCATCGATGGCAAAAGAGCTCAATCACCCGAGTCCTCTTCCGTCACCGGCTGTGCTCTGCGAATCTCGGGCTGTGCCTGCTCTTCCTCCGGGGACGCGCGGCGCTTCCGTCGCCCGTTCGCAACCATATCGTTTTTATAAACCTCCTTGAACACCTGCGCGACAAGCGGCGCTGCCACTGTGCCACCATGTGATTTCACTCCGACATCACCTTCGTAAAGCGCGGCAAACGCATACTTCGGATTATCCGCCGGCAAATAGCCCGCAAACCAGGCTGCGGTGCGTTCCCTGTTTTTGGGCCCCCATTGTGCCGTGCCCGTTTTTCCGGCGACTTCGACATTGTCGAGGCTGGCAGCATGCGCGGTCCCCCCGGGGCCGTTCACCGCGTTGATCATTCCCGTGCGCAATTGGGCGATGGTCGATTCGGAAAGGTTGAGCTCGCGTTTTTCGCGCACGTTGTAAGCGGTGATAACCTCGCCGTCGATTGATTGCACCTGTTGCACGAGACGGGTCTGATAAAATTTTCCGCCATTGGCTACGATGCCCATGGCCTGCGCCATCTGCAACGGCGTCACCAGCGTGTCGCCCTGTCCGATAGAAAGATTGGCGATGTCGCCATTGAGCAATTTTCGTCCGTGGGTCGCGCGCATGAATTGATCGTTGGGCACTCGCCCTTCGGCTTCGCCTCGGATGGGGATGCCGCATTTCGCGCCGAAGCCGAGCTTTTGTGCCCAATCGATGATCGGCTGCGCGCCGAGCTTGATCCCGACCTGATAAAACCAGGTGTCGCATGATTCCGTCAGCGCCTGGACGAAATTGAGATAACCGCGATCGGTTTTCTTCCAGTTATGAAATGTGACGTTGCCGATGTCGAGCGAAGGGACGCATTCATATTGGTCATTGGGCGTAACCGCGCCGCTTTCGAGCGCGGCGATGCCAACGGCGACTTTGAAGGTTGATCCGGGTGGATAAGCGGAGCGAAAAGCGCGCGGCAGCAGCGGAATGTCGGGATCATCCTGAAGGGCCTTGAACTTGTCGGCGGAAATGGAAGGCACAAAAAGATTGGGATCGTACTCGGGCCAGGAAGCGAGCGCGAGGATGTCGCCATTGTTTGGATCGATGATAACGATGGCGCCGCGCTTCGCTTTTTTTTCCAGGGCCTTCTCCGCCAGTTCCTGCAAATGCAAATCAAGCGTCGTTACCACAGTGTGTCCGGGCACGGGCGGTGAGGCGATTTTCTCGGAGGTTTTTCGGCCGTCTTTATCGAAGGTCATCGTGAACTCGCCCTGCTTGCCGCTGAGTATCGCGTTAAAGGTTTGTTCGATGCCTTCACGGCCTTCGCTCTCCGGCCACAGCGTCTCGTGGTTATCGATGATGCCATCGAGGGCGCGTCCGGTGCGCCCGGTGTAACCAACAATTTGCCCCGCCGTTTTTCTCTGCGGATAAACGCGCTGGTAAACGCCACGCAACGTCATCTCCGGAGGCAAACGATTTTTGATGGCGTCGTATTCCTCTTCCGAAAGATTTGCCGCGATCTCCAGCGGCAGAATTCCGCGGTTGTGATAATGCCGAAGGATGGCTTCATCGCCGAGGCGGATCGGCCGATCGATCAATTTAGTGGCCGCGGCGATTTGCTGGTGGGTGAACTCGAGCGCCTGTGTGTCGTTAAAATCGAGCGGAGTGGGGAAATTGACCGCGAGATTGTAGCTGAGACGATTTTGCGCCAGCGCCACGCCATTTCGATCGGTGATCTGTCCGCGCGGCGCCGGGATATCGAGGGTATAGGTGCGTGCGAGCTTTTGCGTCTCGAACGTAGGCGCGATGTCCTCGTCCATAGCCCGCGGCGAGGGAGAAGGCGAGACAGCGGCAAGAGGAGGCGAAGATTGCAGCGGCGGTTCCTGCGAGCGCGCACTCGCTGCTGTGATGAGCGCAGTCAGACTCACCGTCGCGAATCTTCGCCAATTCATTTAATCGAAAGATTTTTCATGCCGGCGAGGCTGATGATCAATGTGTTTGCAGGAAACGGTGCACGTCTTCAGCAAGCTTGCGCCCGATTCCTTCCGTGGCCGCGAGTTCATCCACGCCTGCGCGGCGCAATCGTTTTACGGATCCAAATCGGCGCAGCAACAGGTTCTTCCGATTCTGGCTCACACCGGGACAATCATCCAGAATGCTCTCGCCGATCCGTTTTTTCATCAAGAGTTGGTGATAGGTATTGGCAAAACGGTGCGCCTCATCGCGGATGCGCTGGAGCAATCGCAACGCACCCGAATCCTCCGGGAGACGCAAGGGCAGGGCGCGCCCAGGCCGGTAAATTTCCTCGTGTTCTTTGGCCAAGCCGATGATGGGAAGCTCGTGCAGACCAAGTCGCTGCAGTTCCTTGCAGGCGGATGAAAGCTGGCCTTTGCCGCCATCCACGATAATGAGATCGGGCAATCGCACCGCGACGAAGTCATTGTCATTCCGAGGACAGCGAGGCACCTCGCGAGGCATGTCGGGCGCGTTCTTCGCGAACGACATCGCGCCAGGCTGGAGAGGTCCTTCGCCGTGCTCAGCATGACGCGCCTGAAAACGCGCCAGCGCCTCTCCCACATTCTCCTGCGAAAATTCGGCCGCCTCCGGATTCACTCTCTGCGCTTCGAGCAAAATGCGCGAATACCTGCGCCGGACGACTTCGGCCATGCTGGCAAAATCGTCCTGCCCTTCCACCGTGCGGATGCGATAGCGCCGGTAACAGTTCTTGTCCGGCACGCCATCGCGAAAACAAACCATCGACGCGACCACATGCGTGGTGCTGATGTTCGAAATATCGAAGCACTCCATCACGCGCGGGATACTTGGCAACTGCAGCGCGTCGGCCAGGGCACGCACGTCGGCTTCGGGATCGATTGTGCTGGGAAGCGAAGTGCGAGTGAAGCGCCGGGTGGGCCGTGTCGTGCGGCGCAGATCTTCAACCATATTGCGCAGCTCGGCTGCTTTTTCGAAATCGAGCCGGGCGGCCTGCTCGCGCATTTGTTTTTCCAGCTCCGTCATCATTTCGCGCGAATGTCCCTCCAGAAACTCACAAGCCTGCGCCACGCGCTCGCGATAAATCGGCGCCGTGATTTCGCTCAACTTCATCGGCACCTGGTAAGTGGACGATCTCAGTTCGCGCTCCGTCGGCGAGCCGCGTCCGAACGTGAGCACGCCGAATTTTTTCCGCATGAAATTCAGGGTTTGCCGCAACGCGCCGGCATGGGCGTAGGGGCCGAAGTAGCGCGCACCATCATCTTTTTTGAAGCGGGCGAGACGAAAGCGCGGCCATTCCTCGGTCATATCCACTTTCACGAGAAGGAAGCGTTTATCATCGCGGAAGGAGATGTTGTAACGCGGCCGATATTCTTTGATCAGTTTGCCTTCGAGCAGGAGCGATTCCGCTTCGCTTTGCACGGTGTGGGTTTCGAAATCCCAAACCGCATCGAGCAGGGCGCGCGTTTTCAAGTCCGCGAGGGCGAGCTTCGAGGGCATAAAGTAGGAGCCGACCCGTTTGCGAAGATCGCGCGCTTTACCCACATAGATGACGCGATTGAACCGGTCGCGCATGAGATAAACGCCAGGTTTGTGCGGAACCTGGTGCACTTTGCCGCTCAGGTCTGGTTTCTGTTTGCGCGCCGCTGACATTTCCTTTGAAATCGAGCATCGCGCCCGTGGAATTGTAGGGCAAGCGCCCCGCGTTGAGATTGTGGCGGGCAACTGAACCCCAGCCGATACAAATGGAGAGCTACGATGTGGCGATCGTTGGCGCCGGCCCCGCGGGCGCGACCTGCGGAGCATTCTGTGCCGCGAATGGATTGCGCGTGATCATTCTCGACCGCGAAAAATTCCCGCGCGAAAAAGTCTGTGGCGATTGCATTAATCCCGCCTGCTGGCCGGTGTTGCGACGGCTCGGAGTCGAGCAAAAGGTGCGCCTGGCCCCGCACCGCCTGCTCGATTACGTTGCATTCATCGACCTGGGTGGCCGGCAACTGCGGGTGGAGTTGCCGAGGGACGGAAATGCCGAGATCGCGATCAAGCGCAGCATATTCGATGAGATTCTCCTTGATCGCGCGCGCGGCCGCGGTGCTGAAATTCGCGACGCGAGGACCGTTGAATCGGTCGTGCGCACGGGGACGGCTTGGGAGCTTTTGCTCGCGAATCACAAAATCTCAGCCCGCTTTCTTGTTGCTGCGGATGGACGCAATTCAACCGTGGCCCGCTCACTTCGCTTGTTTCCGCGAGTCGAACCGGAACGCGTCGCTTTGCAGGCACACGTGCCGCTACCTTCCGGGTTCGGCAGCGGCGTGGTGCTGCAATTGCTGCCCGGAGGTTATTCCGGCCAGGCGCCGGTGAATGAGGATGAGCTCAATCTCTGCCTCGTCGGCCGGGCGAAAACATTAGTCCAACTGCGGCGATGGGCGATGGAGCGCTTCGCTCTGCCCAAAGAGCAGCAGTGGCGAACGGTCACTCCGCTCGCGCGCCGCCCAATTTCATCCGGGCAGCAGGATTTGTTTATTATTGGGGACGCGGCCCGTGTCGTCGAGCCGTTCACGGGCGAAGGCATCGCGTATGCGCTCAACAGCGGGGAAATCGCGGCGGAAATGATTCACCGGCTCAGTCGCGGCGCCAATCCGCTCATTGTCCGCCAGCAATTTCGCCGTGCCTATGCGGCCATGTATCGAGGGCAACTCTGGATCAATATGCTGGCACGAGCGGCTGTGCTTTCCCCGGCGACCGGCTCGATGTTATTCCAGCTGGCACGGCTGCAACCACACTTGCTGCGCATGCTCACCTCCAAAGTGACGCGAGAACGTGGCAGCGCCTAGCGCGCGTTGCCGTCGCGCTTTGCGCTGAGTTGCCGGCAGGCCTTGACCGTATTCGCCATCAACATGGCGATTGTCATCGGGCCGACACCGCCCGGGACCGGTGTGATTGCTTTGGCAATGGGAGAGACAGAATCGAAATCGACATCGCCGACCAACCGGTAACCGCGTTCGCTGCTCGCGTCATCAACCCGATTAATACCAACATCGATGACGATGGCGCCTTCGCGCACGTGCTCAGATTTAACGAATGCCGGCTGGCCGATGGCAGCGACCAGGACATCGGCCCGGCGACAGATTTCGGGGAGATTCCTTGTGCGGGAATGTGCGACCGTAACGGTCGCGTCGATACCCTTGCGCATGAGGAGCAGCGCCATCGGTTTTCCGACGATCATGCTGCGACCGAGCACGAGAACGTTCGCGCCGGCAAGCTGAACACCGCTTTCGCCCAGCAGCCGGAGGCAGCCAAGCGGTGTGCAGGGAACGAAGCCGGTTTCATCGCCGAGGGCGAGCTTTGCCACATTGAGCGGGTGAAAACCATCGACGTCTTTCCCCGGGTCGAGCGCGCGAATGATGGCCGCTTCGTCGATCTGCTTCGGAGGCGGTGACTGCACGAGAATGCCATGAATCGCGTTGTCGCGGTTGAGTTCTTCAACGCGCGCGAGCAATTCTTCCTGCCTCGTCGTGGCAGCCAGTTCCAGTTTGAGCGAGTGCAGCCCGAGCGCGCGGCACATCTTGTCTTTTGCGCGCACGTAAGCGCGCGATGCCGGGTGATCGCCGACGAGAACCACAGCGAGGCCGGGCGTGAGGCCGCGCGATTTCAGGTCCGCGATCTGTTCACGCAGCTCGGCATAAACTTTTTCAGCGATAATGCGGCCATCGATGAGCGTAGCCATGAGTAAGCGCGCATTCTCGCGTCATCCCGGGCGACAGTCGAGGGATGCGGTGGCGCAAACTCTAAGGTAATTTCCGCGGGTTCCTTCGCTTTTCCTGCTTATTTCGTTTCGACGACTGACATCATCACGGATTCGAGCCGTTGCCGCTCACGCTCGAATTCCTCCTCGTTATTGGTGGGAAGAACTTCATGTTCGGCCACAAAAATGAAGCGTGCTTTGCAAAAGGGCCGCGGCAGGATGAATCGGTCCCAGCTGCGCAATCGCCAACAGCTCGAGTATTCGAAATGAAGAACGGCGACGTGAGCGCCGGTTTTCTGGGCGAGAAGAATGATTCCGCCGCCGGCGCGATAGGCCGGACCGCGCGGTCCGTCCGGCGTGATGACAACATCGCGGCCGGAGGCGATGACATCCGCCAATTGCAACATGGCAGTCGCGCCTTTGCGTGAGCTGGAGCCGCGCACGACATCGAAGCTGAAACGCTGGACGAGTTTCGCGAACCATGCCCCGTCGCGGCTCGCGCTCACCAGCGCCGCCCCGACCCGCTGCGGAATGAAACGCTTGAGCGCGAATGGAAGGAAGAGCAGCCGATTGTGCCAGGCAGCGCCGATGAGACGTTGCGTGAGCGGAATTTCGCTAACGCCGCCGCGATCGTGAAATTCAAAGCGGATGGTGCGCGCCCACAGTTGCAGAAGATGAAACCCGAAACTGACAAGAACGCGACCGGCGAAGCTCTCCGGGTCGAGGTTCAAGTGGGAAGCGGCCGGCGTTGTTCATCCTGCCAGCGGAAGGCGCGCGGATGCGGCAAACCGATCTGGTCGAGAATGCGCCAGACCACGGTGTCAACGAGTTCGCTGACGTTTCTCGGGTTACTGTAGAAGGAAGGGATGGCGGGCAGAATGGTGGCGCCGGCTTCGAGCAGCGTCACGACATTACGCGCGTGAATAAGGTTCCACGGTGTCTCGCGGGGCACCAGAACGAGCTTGCGGCGTTCCTTAAGGAAAACATCGGCCGCGCGCAGCAGAGCGCTTTCACCCGAGCCGGTGGCGATACGCCCTAGCGTGGACATGGAGCAGGGGACGATAATCATGGCGTTAAAAAAGGTTGAGCCGCTCACGAAGGGCACGTTGAGGTCGTTCTCGGAATGCTGAATCACTTTTGCCGGAATGCGGAACGACATCGTTTCCTGGGCGGAGACTTGCTTTGCGTGAGCGCTCATGACGAGATGGACCTCATGCGCGGCGAGGTCGATTTGATCGAGCAGCCGCTGCAGATAAATGGTGCCGCTGGCGCCGGTTGCGCCGATGACGAGTTTCATGGATGAATGCCGGGCGCTAACTTGCGCGCGAGTGGAGAAACGTCCACGCAAATCCTGCGCGTCTCGCTCATCTCCTGGTTGCCCCCTGATCAAGCGCGGCATCCTGTTTGCGAACAGGAGTTGAATTTGTCCGCGGCTCGCGGCAATTAATCTGGATGATCAAGAAGCTGTTGCACACGCGGTATCGGGTGCGCGATTTGGAAAAGACGGTGGCGTTTTACCGCGACGTTCTCGGGCTAAAGGAGACACGGCGGCATACTTCGGGGCGAGGCTCGGAGCTCGTCTTTTTCAAAGCGCCGGCAAGCGAAGAGGAGATCGAGCTTTGTAAATATGATGCAAGCGGTCCGGTGGTCGTAGGGCCGGACCTAACTCATCTCGCCTTTGAAGTCGATGATATGGAGGAGTTCGCCAAGCAGACTGCGGCGAAGGGTTATCCGCTTTCGGATGGGCCCCATCGCAACGCGGATGGCGGCGCCATCGCCTTCATCGATGCGCCGGAGGGCTACGAAGTCGAATTAATCCAGCGCGGGCGCAAAACCAGCTAGTTTATTTGAAGGTCACGTTGGCGGAAGGGTGAAGAGCTTTTCGGAAACAAGGTTCAAGTGGTGCGCGCTCGGCCTCTGCGCGCTTCTGGCCGCCGCGCCGGCAAAAGGCGTTAGCCGCGATGATGAGGACGACAGCAACGTCGTCCGCCCGACAGGAATCCATAAACATCGCAGCAGATCGAAGCCCAGGAGAACAACGCCGGCGCCTGAGGCAGAGGTCGCGCCGGCCGTTCCGCCAGTCCCGACAGAACCTTCTGATCCGGCACGCGTCCCAAACACGCGCGCCACATCGATGCTCGTGGTCGATGCGCGGACCGGCCAGGTGTTAACGGAAAAAAATGCGGACCAGCCCCGTCCTGCCGCCAGCACGCAGAAATTGCTCACCGCGCTCATCGTGGCGGAGAGCGGTTATCTGGATCGCATGGTTCGGGTCGAGCCGGTGGATACCTTTGCCGAGCCGGTGAAACTGAATATTCGACCGGGCGAAAGCTATCAGCGCATGGACCTTCTGCGCGCGCTGCTGGTAAAAAGCCCGAATGACGTGGCCCGTTGCCTCGCGCGCGATAACGCCGGCAGCATCGAAGCGTTTGCCGAGAAAATGAATGCGAAAGCGGCGCAGCTGGGCGCCACGCATTCGCATTTTCTCAATCCAAACGGCCTGCCCATTCCAGGCCAGTATTCGACTGCGCGCGATCTCGCCATCATTGCGCGAGCTGCCTACTCTAACCCGACAATTCGCTCGATTGTCTGTTTGCCCCAGGTGGTTTTTCGTTACGCCACTGGCCGCACCCGCGAGCTCGAAAACACCAACAAAGTGCTGAAGCGTTTCCCATTCTGTAACGGCATGAAGACCGGCTACACGGAAGCAGCCGGCCACTGTCTCATTGCCAGCGGCTCGCGACCCGGGCGCGACGTTATTGTGGTTGTGCTCGGCGACACCAAGTCCGGCGTATGGAGCGACGCGGCTTCACTGCTCTCCTGGGGTTTGTGGCTCTGAGGCCGGGAACAGACAGCTAAGACGAAGGAGCAACCTTACGGCGTCTGGGACGCCGCGGAATATCGCAACAGCGGCGAGGGAACGAGGGCAGGATTGCGGATTGGATCGCGCGCCCCTTCGGGTGCGTCCTCCGGACCTTCAGCGGGCGGGGGCGGTTCAACGTCAGTATTGGCGGCGTAAGTGGCGTTACTCTGACGTTTGGCAAGTGTGCGCTGCTCCAGAGTCTGGTGATGAGCGAGCTCGGTGCTCTGACAGGCGCTGAGCAAGGCAACCGCAAACAGAGAAATGATGGTTTTGACCATGATGTGCAGTTCGGGAGATGCGTGGAGGAGCTTTATAATTACCATAGTTCGGTTCTTCGATGCAATTCTTTTTTCAAGCAAAACGGGCCAGAATCGGGCCCAGCTTTCCCAAGGTCTCCGCCGGCCACAGCTTCCGGTCAGTCGTGAGCGCGGCATTCAGCGACTGGTGCTCTGGCCAATCAGGCGTTGTCGGGATCTTCGGAATCACGGCCGCGAGAATTTTCCTGGCTGTTTCTGCGTTGGCGAGCAGATGAGAGAAGACGGTTTCGGCCGACACCGGCTCCTCTTCTACTTTCCAGCAGTCGTAATCCGTAATCATTGCCAGTGTGGCGAGCGCGATTTCCGCTTCACGCGCCAGCTTGGCCTCGGGCAGGTTCGTCATCCCGATCACGTCAAAACCCTGGCGCCGGTTGAATTCGGATTCGGCCCGCGTGGAGAATGCCGGCCCGTCCATGTTGACGTAGGTGCCGCCATCGTGAAATCGGGCGCCCGTTGCGCGCGCGGCTTCGACCAGAAGCTGGCGGAGATTCGTTGAGATCGGGTCTGCGAACGAGACATGTGCGGCGATGCCTTCGCCGAAAAATGTGTGCGTTGCGCGCTGGCTGGTGCGGTCGAAAAACTGCGAAGGCAGCAGCACGTCGCGAGGCGCATATTTCTCCTGCAAACTCCCTACCGCCGTCACACAGATAATCCATCGAACCTCCAGTGAACGCAGCGCAAAAATGTTGGCGCGATGATTTAACTCATGCGGCAAGATGCGGTGGCCGCGCCCGTGCCGGGGCAGAAAGTAGACCTGTCGGCCCAACATTTTCCCGCCGATGATGACGTCGGAGGGAGGACCAAAAGGCGTCTCGATCCGGCGTTCGGCCAGGTCGGAGGGTCCTTCCATATGATAGAGGCCGCTGCCGCCGATGATGCCGATCGCCGCCTCCTTCATGCGCTTGATTGAAGCAACTGCTCGCTCCTTGAAAAGAGAATTGTCGCTCGATTGCGTCATCCTGAGCGGAGCGAGAGCGGAACCTTTGGAACCCGGGGAATACCTTTAAGTTGGCGCG
>JBKPQR010000060.1:0-27225 GCA_046734175.1 Verrucomicrobiota bacterium
GGTCTGGCACAAAAAATCCGGGGAGCGCGTGCGCAAAGGCGAACCGCTCTTCACTCTCGAGACCGACAAGGTTTCCACAGAAATCGTCGCCGATACCGATGGCGTGCTCGAGACTAAAGCAGCCGAAGGCCAGGAAGTGAAAATCGGCGAGGTCGTTGCCGAGATTGATGATTCCGCGTCCGCCGGGGAGGCACAGGCACCGGCGGAGACTAAGCCGCAGGAGCTAAAAGAGCCGCCGCTCTCGCCCGCAGTCCGCCGCATTGTGCATGAGGAGAAACTCGATCCATCGAAAATCTCCGGCTCGGGCAAGGGTGGACGTGTGACCAAGGGCGACGCTTTGATCGCGACGCAAAATCGCGACAGGCAACTCGCTCCTTCCAGCCAGGAACCGGCCGATGTTGAGGAATCGTTAGCTTCAGGACCGATCGATGAGCGGGTCACGCGCAAACGCATGTCGCCATTGCGCCGCAAGATCGCGCAACAGCTTGTCATGGCGCAGCAGACCGCCGCCATTCTTACTACATTCAATGAGTGTGACATGAGCGAAGTGCAGGCGCTGCGCGCGCACGCTCAGCAGGCATTCACGCAAAAGAACGGGATCAAGCTCGGTTTCATGTCGTTCTTTATTAAAGCGGCCGTCGCCGCCCTCAAAACGGTCCCCTCCATCAATGGCCGCATTGAAGGCGAGGATTTCGTCCAGAATAATTTTTATGATATTGGCGTTGCCGTCGGCACCGAGCGCGGCCTGGTCGTGCCGGTCTTGCGCGATGCCGATAAGAAATCGTTCGCGGATCTCGAGCGAGATATCGCCGAGTTCGCGAAGAAGGCGCGGGAAGGAAAGCTCAAGATCGAAGAGCTGCAAGGCGGCACGTTTACTATTTCCAATGGCGGCATCTACGGCTCTCTGCTGAGCACGCCCATTCTCAACCCGCCGCAAAGCGGCATTCTCGGCATGCACAAAATCATCGAACGTCCCATCGCCGTAAACGGCGCCGTGGTCGTTCGTCCGATGATGTATCTCGCCCTGAGCTATGACCATCGTGCAATCGATGGTAAAGAAGCCGTGACATTCCTCATCAAAGTGAAGGAAGGAATCGAGCAGCCCAAGACTTTGCCGATCGATTTCTAGCCTTCTCTTTGTGTCATGCTGAGTGGAGCGAAGCATCTCCATTCGTTCGGGACATTCTTCGCTTCGCTCAGAATGACAACTCTGGATCATGGACACATTTGACCTTGTAATTATCGGCTCCGGCCCCGGTGGCTATGTTGCAGCTATTCGCGCAGGCCAGCTCGGCCTTAAGACAGCAATCATCGAAAAGGAAAAGGAACTTGGCGGCACCTGTCTGCGCATCGGCTGCATCCCCAGCAAGGCACTGCTTACTTCGAGCGATCATTTTCATTTCGCTAAGAAGGAAGCGGGCAAACACGGCATCGTAATCGAACACCCGCGTCTTGATCTGAGCACGATGCTTTCGCGCAAAGACAAAGTGGTAAAGACGCTCACCGGCGGCGTTCGTCAGCTCATGAAGACGAACAAGGTAGCTGTATTCGAGGGCACGGCTGTCATCACCGCCCCGGGCAAGATTTCAGTTACTCGAGCAAACGGGGAAGCTCAGGAGATCAATACCTCCAACATCATCATAGCCACCGGCAGCGTGCCGGTCGAGCTCCCTTTCGCCAGGTTCGACGGGCAGACTATTGTCAGCAGCACTGAAGCTCTTGCGTTTCCGGAACCGCCCAAGAAGCTGCTTGTGATTGGTGCCGGTGCAATTGGTCTTGAGCTTGGCTCAGTCTGGAATCGGCTTGGCTCGCAAGTCACGACCCTGGAATTCCTGCCACGGATCGCCGTCGGCTTCGACCTTGAGTTATCCAACCTGCTTCAGCGAGCGTTGACGGCGCAGGGCATGACCTTTCATCTGGAGACAAAGGTTACCGCAGTGAAGCTGGAAAATGGGCGCGCTGTCGCTACTGCTACGAAAGGTGATAAAGAGATGACTTTCGAAGCAGACAAGGTCCTTGTCTCGGTTGGGAGACGCGCTTTCGCCGATGGAGTAGTTGAGGACGGGGTGGGAGTGGAGCTGGATGAACGCAAGCGAGTAAAAGTAGATAAGAATTTTCGCACTAGCGTGGAAGGTATCTTCGCCATCGGCGACGTCATAGCTGGTCCGATGCTGGCCCACAAAGCGGAAGAAGAAGGCATTGCCTGCGTCGAGAATATCGCAGGCAAATCAGGTCATGTTAACTACGATGCCATTCCGGGAGTTATCTACACCAATCCGGAGCTGGCCGGGGTAGGGATGACTGAAGATCAGGCGAAAGAGAAGGGTTTGGACGTGCGGGTCGGCAAGTTTCCTTTTCGCGCCAATGGCCGGGCCTTGGCCAATGAGGACGTAGAAGGAGTGGTAAAGTTTGTCGCTGATGCCAAGACCGACCGCATCCTGGGCGCGCATATTCTTCAACATGCCGCTTCGGAATTGATTGCGGAAACGACTTCAGTGATTGAATTCGGCGGCAGCAGCGAAGACCTGGGCCGGACTTGCCACGCCCATCCTACCTTAAGCGAGGCGGTGAAAGAAGCGGCCCTGGCCGTGGAGAAGCGCGCTTTGCATATTGTGAATCGTTAGCTAGACGCCTTCGACCACAATCATCTTCGCTTTCGCCGTTCGGTGTCGCATTTTCCTCGGCCCGGCGTATTCAGGTGAGTTCAGCCAGGCCCTGGCGCGCTCGACGTTCTCGAACTCCAGAACCACGATCCGCTTCGGTCGCCAATCGCCTTCCAGCGTTTCGCACGCGCCGCCGCGAACGAGATACTTGCCGCCGTATTTCTCAACTGTCGCGCCCGCGAGCTTCTTGTACTCCTCGTAGTTCACCGGATCGGTGATCTCCAGATCAACGATAACGTAGGCCGCCATACCATCATCTTGCCGCCGCAGTCTCCCGGCGCGCAATGACAATTCGCGCTATGGCTGCTCCGGCGGCACAGATCACCGCGCCCGTGGCGAGAGTGATCGGAGTGCCCACCCAGTGAGCGAGGGCACCCGCTTCCAGGCTCCCGAGCGGAATCATCGCGCCAAAGAAAAGCGACCAAACCCCCATGACGCGTCCGCGCATTTCATCCGGAACGATGGTTTGCACCACCGTATTGGAGGTGGAGAAGAAGAGCAGCATGCCGAAGCCGGCCAGGAAGAGCGAAGGGAGCGTGAGATAGAAATTGCGAGTGAAAGCGAAAGCGAGCAGAGCTAACGAGAACAGGTACACACCGCCGAGGGCCAGTTTACGCGGGGAAATGGCGTGCCCCCAGGTCGCGACCATGAGCGCGCCAAGAAAAGCGCCGGCGCCACTCGCGGCCATGAGAACGCCGTAACCATTCGGTCCCAGCCCGAGCACGTCGCGCGCGAATGCCGGCATGAGCACCGAGTAAGACCAGCCGAAAATGCCCACGACAAGGAAGAGCAGAAGAATCAAGCGCACCCGCGCATGGGTCAGGGCATAACGAATCCCGCTCCAGGCATGCTCAGCCGCGGAAATTTCCTCTTCCGGCCGCTGATGTGGCGGCAGTCGCATCATGAGCAAACCGGCAATGACTGCGATGAAGCTCACAGCATTCAAAAGCAAACAGAGCGCGACACCGAGAGCACCGACCAGAAAGCCGGCCAGGGCCGGGCCCACGACGCGCGCACCGTGGAAAATGGAGCTATTCAGCGAAATCGCGTTAAGCAAATCATCACGGCTCGTCATTTCCACCGTGAACGCCTGACGCGCCGGCATATCGAAGCCCATGGCGACGCCGTTCAACGCCGTCATCGCGAGGATGAATGCCGGCGAAGCGAAGTGCGCCCACACGCCGGCGGCAAGCATGAATGCACAGACCATTTGCGCCGCTTGGGTGATGACGAGGATGCTGCGCTTCGGGTGAATGTCGGCGAGCGAGCCGCCCCAGATGGAGAACACCATCATGGGCGCGGAGCCCACGGCGGAGACGAGGCCGAGGAGTAACTTTGAGCCGGTGCTTTGATAAACAAACCAGCTCAGCGCGGTGGTCTGCATCCAGGTGCCGATGAGTGAAACGAGCTGACCGATAAAGAAAAGCCGGTAATTGCGATGACGCAGCGCGCGGAAAGTGCGGCGCCAGCTGACGTCGCCCACGGGCTGTCGTCGTTGACGCCCGCTGATGTCCTCGGGAACGCGCGCAGTTTCTGTCGCAGACATGGTGGAATGCGCTCGCGCGTCGCAATCAGCTCGCTTCCATCAAAGCGTCAATCTCCGCCAGCTCCGCGGATGTTAATGGCCAGTCCGCCGCGGTCGCGTTTTCGCGGACTTGCTCCGGTTTGCTCGCCCCAGCGATGACCGACGCGACCGGTCGATGCGCAAGCAGCCAGGAAAACGCCAGCTCCAGAATGGTATGGCCGCGGGTTTCTGCGAAATCAATGAGCGCTTCCACGGTGGCGAGATTCCGCTCAGTGAAAACCTCAGGGCCGAAAGCAGTCGCCGCCCGGCTGCCTTCGGGCGCCGTTTCTCCTGCGCGGTATTTCCCGGAGAGCAAACCATTGGCCAGCGGAAAATAAGGGAGAAAGGCGACGTCCCGCACTTCGCATTCTGCCAGCACGCCGTCGCTTTCCGGCGCACGATGGAAAAGCGAATACTCATTCTGCACACTGACAAACCGCGCTCCGCTCTGCGCCGCTGCTTCCGCTTCGCGCATTAGTTTCACGGAAAAATTCGAGCACCCGATCTCGCGCACTTTGCCCGCGCGCACCAATTCATTGAGAGCGCCCAGCGTGTCCGCGATCGGTGTCTGCGCATCGGGCTGGTGCAGTTGATACAGATCGATCCATTCGGTGCCAAGCCGCCGCAGACTCGCTTCCGCCGCTTCGCGCACGTACTCCGGCGAGGCGCCTTGTTTGCCCGCTTCCACCTCCATTCCAAATTTCGTCGCGATGATGACCTGTTCTCGGCGGCCGCGGAGAGCGCGCCCGAGATATTCCTCACTCAGCCCTTTGCCGTATCTGTCAGCCGTATCAAAGAAATTCACGCCGGACTCGATGGCGGCATTGACCACCGCAGCCGTAGCGTTCGCGTCAATGCGCCAGCCGAAGTTGTTGCAGCCCAAACCGACCACCGAAACTTCAAGCGAGCCGATAGTGCGTTTGTTCATTCCGGAAATTGCGGTAGCGGAAAACAACCGGTGTAGCAACGTTTAGGATTGGGTGTGACAACGAGCCGCGGCATTCTCTTACGCAAGCGCCGGCTCAGCGACACCAGCTCGATTGTGTCCTGGTGCACCGACTCGCTCGGCGTCATTCAAACCGTAGCTCGCGGCGCCCGCCGGCCCAGGAGCCCGTTTCGTGGACGGCTTGATTTATTTTTCGAGGCGGAAATCTCTGTCGCGCTTAGCCGCAAATCCCCTCTGCACACCCTGCGCGAGGTCACTGTCACTCATCCCTTCGCCGGCATCCGCACTCATCATCTGCGTACCCAAGCCGCGGCTTACTTCGTCGAACTGATCGAGCTTTGCACCGAACGCGAACATCATGAGCCGGAGATTTTTTCGCTCTTGCGGCGCGCCTTCGCTTTCCTCGACGCGCACCAGCCCGATACCCGCGCCATTGCTCATTTCGAAAACGAGCTCGCCCGCATCACCGGCGTGCGCGATCCCGCCAGCGTCAGTGCCGTGACACAGCTCGGCCAGCTCTTCGGCAAACTTCCGCGGTCGCGATTGTCTTTGCTACACGGCTTGCGCAATTTGAAAAAGCAGTGCTAGGACCGAACTCCTGTCGCCGATGCGACAGCAGAAAATCATTGATTGCTCTCACGAACACATCGCCGAACGCCTGCAGCTTTTGTTGTCCCACGCCTGGGATCCGCGCGAAATCGCCCAGCCGCGCCGGATAATTTCGTGCCATCTCGCGCAACGACACATCTGAGAATATCACGTAAGCGGGGACATCCCGTTCATCGGCAAGTCTTCTGCGAAGCGCTCGCAATGCCTCGAACAGCTCTTCATCGCACCGTATCTCTCCAGCTCGCATCCGCGCTCGTTTTTCGGGCACTTCCGCAGGTTTTGTCAGCTTAATAGAGGCGCGCTGCTTCAACGCCTCACGTCCAGCGGGAGTCAGCTCGACCGTGGCGAAGCGTCCCGGCGCAACTGCAAGTAGTCCGAGTCTCGTTAGCTCACGACCAATCGATTGCCAGGCCGTGCGCGAGACGTCGTGCCCGATGCCATAGGTAGAAAGCTCGTTATGCCTGCGCGTCCGTACCGCCTCGGTGTCGGCGCCAGTAAGGACCTCGATGATATGGTTCATTCCGAAAGCGAAACCGCTTTTCTGCTGTACGCGATGCACGCAGGACAGGAACTTCTGCGCCTCGATGGTGCCGTCGAAGGTCTTGCGCGGTTCGATGCAGTTGTCACAATTGTCGCAGGAATCCTTTCCCGACTCCTCGCCGAAATATCTCAATAACGTCGCCCGCCGGCACGCGCGGCTCTCCGCATAGCTCACCATTTCCCGCAGTTGCGCGCGCGCGACCTGAGCTTCGCGTTCGGGTTTTTCCTCTAAAAACCGCTTTTGCTTCACCACATCAGCCGCGCTGAAAAGCAGCACGCACTCGCTGGGCAAGCCGTCGCGTCCGGCCCGGCCGGTTTCCTGATAATAGCCTTCAATGTTCTTGGGCAGATCGTGGTGAACGACGAAGCGGACATTCGGTTTGTTGATTCCCATGCCGAAAGCAATCGTGGCCGAGACCACGCGGATATCATCTCGCAGGAACGCCTCTTGATTTCGGGTGCGCTCGCGAGCGTCCATCCCGGCGTGGTATGGTTTCGCCCTGATTCCATCTCTCGTTAGCTTTGCCGCCAGCGTCTCCGCAGTTTTGCGGCTGGCGCAATAAACGATGCCGCTCTCGTTTGGTCGTGTGCTGATAAACTCTAGGGTTTGGGCGTAAGCCGCGCCCTTGGGGAACACTCGATAGGTCAGATTTGGCCGGTTGAAGCTCGCGATGTAACAACGTGCGTCGCGCAACTTGAGTTGCTTGAGAATGTCCTCGCGCACCCGCTCCGTGGCGGTGGCCGTCAGGGCCATGATTGGAACATCGGGAAATTGCGCGCGCACCTTTTTCAGCTCGCGATATTCAGGCCGAAAATCATGGCCCCATTCACTGATACAATGCGCTTCGTCGATGGCGAACTGCGCGATGTTCCAGTTGAGGGCGCGTTGCAGGAACGTCTCGAGCATGAGCCGCTCCGGCGCGACGTAGAGCATGCGGTACTCGCCGCGGTTCAATCCGCGCAAACGTTCGGTCGCTTCGGCCCGGTCCAGCGACGAGTTCAGAAACGTCGCAGCGATTCCGCTCGTGCGCAGCGCGTCCACCTGGTCCTTCATCAGCGCAATGAGCGGCGAGACGACGATGGTGAGGCCATCCCGCAGCAGCGCCGGCAACTGGAAGCAGAGGGATTTGCCGCCGCCCGTAGGCAGCAACGCAAACACATCGCGACCATTCAGCGCATCAGTGATGATCTCGCGCTGCAACGGCCGGAACTCATCGTAGCCGAAATGCTGCTTCAGAGCCTGTTGCAACTGCATGGCGGTACCTTTAGCGATCGCGATACGCGGTGCACAGTCGAAACAGCAGGAGGAAACCAAGGCGCGCCGTTCTTGCGAAACCAAAATGTGCCGGCGAAATCAAAGAAGCAGCAGATGGCAGCGGGCGCGGCGCTGGCGGCCAAACGCGGTGAGCGTTCGCGCTCGTCACTGAAGGGCGCATCGAAGCAAATGGCGAAGTCGATGAGTGAAAAACAACTCGAGGACTTCGCCGCCACCAAGCGCAAGAATTTGCCCACACGCAAACGCCGCCGCGACACTCACGCGGGCTCGAAGTCAGGCTGCGATCGCAAAAGCAGCAGCGGCAAGAGCCGCGATCGCTAGTTTGCTACGGCGTGGGGCTGACCGCCGGTGCGGCCGCAGGCGGTTTCTCCACCACAATTGAGACGCGACGGTTCAGGGCGCGGCCGGCCGGGTTATCGCTGCCGTCAAGGTTCTTGTTTGCTGCCACCGGGTTCTCTTCTCCGAAACCTTTCGCGGTAATGTTGGCAGCCGGCACGTTCCCGTTCTTCACCAGCCAATCCTTCACCGCATTCGCACGATCCTGCGACAACTGCATGTTCACCGACTTGCCGCCTTTCGAATCCGTGTAGCCTTCGATGATGACCATGCTTTCGGGAAACTGCGAGAGCACAACGGCCACCTTCTTCAACGCTTCTTCGGCCTCGGGTTTAAGAGCGGCCTTGTCATAATCGAAGAGCACGTCACCGGACATTCATGCTGAGCGAACGGCCGCTCTGCTGGTTTTGCAGCTCCTGCCGCGCGCGCTCGATCTCGGCCTCGCGTTGCTGTAGCTCCGCGCTTTTTCGTTCCAGCTCGATCGTTCCAGCTCGAGCCGCCTCTTTTCCAGGTCGGCTTGCTCCCGCGCGATCTGCTTTTCTGTCGTTTGCCCGAGCGTGCTCACGTGGCCTGCGCAGACCAAGGCGGCGAGCGAAACTTCAATGATGGGGAGGAATGACAGTTTCATTTCTTCTGTGATTCGGTTACGGCAGGCACGCTGATTGTTACTGGTTCGCCGAATCAGGCCTGGGAATCTGAGCAGTTCGGCGTTTGAAAAGCCATCGTACTTCTTCTCTTAGCATCTTGCCGAAGCGGCTCTCCTGCTGCCTGAGCGCCTTGAATTCTGCGCTCGTATAGACAAGCAGATCTACCGGCACTGGCAGGCGTGGTGAGTGAAACTTCACTCCTCGTTCGTGAAATGCGTCAGGCGTGTCATTTACAATAACAATCACATCGAGATCGCTACCGACGCCCCAATCGCCGCGCGCGTAGGAGCCGATGTAACCAATCGCAAGTATGTCGCTGCGCCTCTCTGCCAGCATCGCTGCCCAGTTACGCGCGGCAGGAATGACTGCCTCCGGCTTAGGCCAGTGCAGCACGCGCGAAGTCAATGATCTCGCTGGCATAGTTAATCGCCCGATCGCTTTGGATCGATCCGTAATGCTCGAATGGCGCACCGCTCGGGTGACCGTTGGCGTATCGAGTCGCTACTAAACATTGTCTAGGTCCTTTGCTTTATTGATCAGGTCGGAAGGCACTGAGATGCTGTCGGGCAGCTCTCGCAGAAGCTCTGCAATAACATGGCCCCAAACTTCTATTCCCTGCTTGAGCAGTAATGCTTTGGCTGCTTTTTCCCCTGCCTGCTGTGCGGCGAAACAGGCCCACTCGTCACGTCCCGCACGCTGTGAATCGCGGGCTTGCTCGAGATCCCGCTCAGCTTGCCGGAACCAGTCACGAAAGCGATTAGGCATGGTCGTTACGGGGCGCGTGTGCCGATCTGTTGCAGCAGATCGGCCATTACTTTGTCGCGCGGTTTTGCGCCTAAATTGCCTTTGCCGTGCACGCGCACGCTCACTTCGCCTTTACCTAAGTCCCGCTTTCCGATGACCAGCATTGTGTGCACTTTCATCTGCTCGGCGCGCTGAATCTTGCCGTTGATCTTGTCTGTTGACTCGTCGATCTCTGCAC
Source organism: Verrucomicrobiota bacterium (assembly GCA_046734175.1). Lineage (GTDB taxonomy): Bacteria > Verrucomicrobiota > Verrucomicrobiia > Chthoniobacterales > UBA10450 > AV69. Next base: position 9,564 of record JBKPQR010000060.1, read on the forward strand.
GGACAAGCTTGGACCTGAGTTCCTTAAGTATCGCTCTCGAATAGTCTAGTAGCTCCGGTTCATCACCAATAGGTAGAATGCGCACCTGTTCCGGTGCGAGCCATAACGGGAAGTTACCAGCGTAATGCTCGATCAGGAACCCGATGAAACGTTCGTGCGTGCCAAGCGGCGCGCGGTGGATGCACAGCGGAGTTTTGTCAGTGTTATCCCGATCTTTATAAATAAGATCGAAGCGTCGCGGCTGCGCGAAATCGACCTGGTTCGTTGCGATCGTGAACTCGCGGCCGATCACACTCCAGACCTGGACATCGATCTTAGGACCATAGAAAGCAGCTTCGTTTGGCACTTCTACATAATTAATACCGGAGTCGTTGAGGACACGGCGAGTCATTTCCTCCGTCTGCTTCCAGAGCTCTGGTTCATCGACGAACTTCTCACCGAGGCGGGCTGGATCATGCGTGGAGAAGCGCATTACATACTTATTGATTCCGAATAGTTTAAAGTAGTTAAGGTATAATTGGTTGACCGCGTTAAACTCGCTCTCGAACTGCTCGGGCGTGCAGTAAATGTGAGCGTCATTCATCTGCAAGGAGCGGACACGCATCAGACCGAAGAGCTCGCCGCTCTGCTCATAGCGATGGCAGTAGCCGTACTCAGCCAGGCGCAGAGGCAAGTCGCGGTAGCTCCGGGGCAGCGCAGCGTAGAGCTTATGGTGATGCGGACAGTTCATCGCTTTCAGGTAGTACTTCGTCGAAGCGTGAGAGCGTTCAACCGTTAACGCGTCAGCGTCCTGTTCCCGCCCTAACGCATCTCCCTTTCTCCCTTTAACACCTTCAACAAGTTCCATCGGCGGAAACATCGACTCCTTGTAGTAGGGAAGATGGCCGCTCTTCAGATATAAGCTTTCGCGCGCGATGTTTGTTGTCCTTACCCGCTGGTAACCGGCGGCGAACTCAGTTTCCTTAGCTAGCTTCTCCAGCTCCTCAATGATGGCTGTGCCGCGCGGAAGCCACAGCGGCAGGCCGGGACCGACATCTTCGTCGAAGGTAAATAGCTCGAGTTCATTGCCCAGCTTGCGATGGTCGCGCTTCTTCGCTTCTTCCAGCATGGCGAAGTAATCATCGAGCTCCTTCTTTGTCTTGAAGGCAGTCCCGTAAACGCGTTGCAGCTGTGGGTTACGCTCGTCCCCTTTGTAGTAGGCGCTCGCTACGCTGGTTAACTTGAATGCGCCGATGTTTCCCGTGCGCATGACGTGCGGCCCGGCGCAAAGGTCAAGAAAGTCGCCATTCCGATACAATGAGATCGTTTCTCCGGCCGGAATATTCTCGATAATGTCGAGCTTGAACTTCGACGGCCGGGCGCGATCTCCCACCGCTGCGAGTCTTCCTTTGCGGCCAAGCTCGAGCGCTTCTTCGCGCGATACTTCCACTCGCTCGAAGGAATGGTTGTTCTTGATCTCCTTTTTCATCTCCGCCTCGATTTTTTCAAAATCGTCCGGCGAAATCCGGTGAGGCAACTCCAGATCGTAGTAGAATCCATTCTCTACTGGCGGTCCGGCGGCGAATTGCGCTTCCGGCCAGATGCGCAGGATGGCGGTGGCGAGCACGTGCGCGGTGGAGTGGCGCAAACGTTCGATGTCGCTCATGGCCGGGCGGTGGTTTAAATTCTTGTCGCCTTCGTGCATATGGAGAGTCGTCCACTAATCTCTGGTGTGAGCCGGATTTGGCAATGGCTGATCATCCTTTCACTCGCAGGACAGGCATGTGAGCGCGCGGGAACCACGCCTCCCGATTTCACGGCCGAACGCGAGCGAATGGTAAAGGAACAAATCGTTATGCGCGGGGTGGTGGAAGAGCGGGTCTTAAGCGCCATGCGGAGGGTGCCCCGGGAGGAGTTCGTGCCGGCAGAATATCGCGGCCAAAGCTATACCGATGGGCCGCTGCCGATCGGTTACGAACAAACAATTTCGCAGCCGTATATCGTGGCCTTAATGACAGACAAATTGCGCGTGCGAGCGAATGATCGCGTGCTCGAGATCGGCACCGGGTCGGGTTATCAGGCCGCCATCTTAGCCGAGATCGGAGCGGAGGTTTATTCCATCGAAATCATCGAGCCGCTGGCCAAGACAGCCGAAGCGACGTTGCAGCGGCTCGGCTACAAGAAGGTGCATGTAAAAACCGGCGACGGCTACAAAGGGTGGCCGGAGCAGGCGCCATTTGATGCCTGCATTGTCACCTGTGCGCCGAATCACATCCCACAACCGTTAATCGATCAGCTGAAAGAGGGCGGCCGCATGATGATTCCAGTAGGAGAGAGGTTTGCTCAGCAACTCTATCTCTTGGAGAAGAAGAATGGGCGGATCGAGCAGAGCGCCATTTTACCGGTTCGCTTTGTGCCGATGACGACGGGAGAAGAAAAATAATTATTAAAACGTGGGCGCCGCTGCTTGCGGCTTACTCTTTGTATTTACATGGCGCCATACGAAATAAACGGGAACGCCTGTGAGAACGATGAGAATGCCTGCGCCGGAAGTAGCCGGCGCAAGATAGGCAAGGTCCAGAATGAGCAGCAGCGCAAGAATGGCGGAGGCAAGCGGAACCAGCGGATAACCCCAGGTGCGGTAAGGTCGTTCAGCGTTCGGATCGATTCGGCGGAGCACGATGACCGCTGCAACTAACAAGATATAGAACAGCAGGTCAGCGGAGACGATGTATTCGAGTAGTTGAGTGTAAACATTGCCGTAGATGCGCTCGCCGGTAGGAGTCATGTTGAGTGTGCGCGGCAAAGTCAACAGTGCGGTCCAGATTCCCTGGAGCACCAGGGCGAAGGCCGGAACGTGAAAGCGATTAGTGGTGCCTACTTTGCGAAAAAATAGCGCGTCCTTGGCCATGGCATAGTAAACGCGAGCGCCGGCCAGAATCAGCCCATTGTCGCAGCCAAAAGTGGAGATCATGATTGCCGCGGCCATGGCAAGAAGACCCGGAGTTCCAAAAATCTCGCGCATCATGGCGACAGCCACGCGATTCTGGGGCGCGTTTTGGATCTGAGACAAGGAGAGCGCCGCGATGTAGGCGAGATTGGCGAGCACATAAAGCACGACGACGACGCCGCAGCCGTAGAGCAGGGCGCGGGAGAGATTGCGCCCGGGATCGCGCACTTCGCTGCCGACGAAAGTAACATTGGTCCACGCCGTTTGCGCGAAGAGCGGGCCTACCATGGCTTTGCCGAAAAGCAGCGCGAGCGCGAATGCGCCGGTGATATGAATTCCGGGCTGAGCGAGCTGCGCATTCCAGCCATTCGCCGATGCATTCCACCAATGCGCGGCGAGCGCGGCGCAGTTAGCTTTCCATCCGAAGATAAGGCCAGCGGTGATGACGCCGGCGAGAGCTATGGTTTTGGTGATGGTGAAGCTGTTCTGCACCAGCTTGCCAACGCGAAGACCGCGCGTGTTGGTGAAGGTGAGCAATGCAATCAGACAGATGGCGACGAGCTGCTCGGTTGAGAGACTGATGGCGTAGCTGTGCGTCAGGCGAATGGGCGCGACGAGATAACGATCGGCCGCGACCGAGGGAACAAAGACGCCAAGGAAGCGCGCGAAGGCAATTGCGACCGCGGCGATGGTGCCGGTCTGGACGACGAGGAAAAGCGTCCAGCCAAAAAGGAAACCGAGCGCCGGCCCATAAGCTTCGCGAAGGAAGACGTAAACGCCGCCCGCGCGCGGCATCATTGTAGCCAGCTCGGCGCAACAGAGCGCGCCCGCGATTGTGAGCAGGCCAGCAATGGTCCACGTGAGCAAAAGCCAGCCGGGTGCGCCGACGAGGCGGGAGGATTCAGCCGAGACGATGAAAATGCCGGAGCCGATCATCGACCCCACCACGATCATGGTGGCGTCGAGGAGACCGAGCGAGCGGAGGAGCGCCGGAGAGTTGGGATGGGCGCTCTTCACTTCGGCGGCGCGATTGAGATTCCTTCGCGCTCGAGTCGTGCGCGCAACTGGCGCGCGAACTCGACCGCCCCGGGCGTGTCGCCATGAACGCACACCGTCCTGGCGAAAATGGGAATGTCTGTTCCGTTGAGCGCGCGCACCTTTTTCTCGCGCAGCATTCGCACAACGCGCTCGGCTGCTGTGTGTGGATCGCGCAGCAACGCATCGGGCGCGGTGCGGGAAACGAGCGAGCCATCACGGTTATAATTGCGATCGGCGAAAACTTCGGCGGCGGTCTGGAGGTGCAAATCGCGCGCCGCGTGCTCCAGCGCGCTTCCGGGCGGCGCAAATACGATCGGCTTGGAGTCGAGTGTGAGAACGGCGTGACCAATCGCTTCGGCCAAGCCACGATCGCGCGCGCTCATATTATAAAGCGCCCCGTGCGGCTTGACGTGGTTCATGTGCACGCCGGCTGCGCGGCAGATGGCATCGAACGCGCCGAGCTGATACACAACCAGGGCGAAAACTTCATCCGGTGCGAGCTGCGCTTCAGTCCGGCCGAAGTTCGTCCGGTCATCGAAACTGGGATGCGCGCCGACCGCGACACCGTGCTTTTGCGCTGAACTGACCGCGGTAAAAATGGAAGCCGGTGTTCCGGCATGAAATCCGCAGGCGATGCTGGCGGAACTCACGAGCGCGAGAATTTCCTCATCGTGACCGGCGCCTTCGCCCAGGTCGGAGTTCAGGTCGATTGTCATCCGAAGCGTGCCTGCAAACCGGCCCGGAACAGTGCGATTTCGCGGTTGCGTTCGCGAAGTAACTGCCGCGCGTGTTCAAGAGTCGTTAGCTCAAAGCGGACCTCGTCCATGGGCTGCAGTTGCGCTGCGCGTGCGAGGTCGATCGTGATCACATGTGCAATTTTGGGGTAACCGCCAACGGTCTGGCAATCGGCAAGAAGGATAATGGGTGCGCCATCGCGCGGCAGTTGAATGGTGCCGGGTGCGACCGCTTCGGAAGTAAGTTCGTGGCTGTCGGCTGAGCCGATTTCCGGGCCTTGTAAGCGCAGACCCATCCGGTCCGAATTCATTCCGACGCGAAATTTCGCAGTGAGGAACTTTGCGCCGATTTCCCCGGTCCAATCTTTGCCGCGGACAATTCGCAACGTGACCGTGAGTGCAGCCGAGGAATCCTGTTGCGAATGCTTCGGAGTAACTTCATCGGGGCCACTCGGCTGTGCTGGGGATGGAGAGAATTGGGGGCCGGCCCAATCGGCGATGGGACCGTTCATTTGGCCGGCAATGCGCATCGCCATGGTATCGGGCACTCCGAGTGGAAGTTCATCGCCCTCGCGCAAGGCGCGTCCGCATAATCCTCCAAAACGCGCGCGCAAATCGGTCGAGCGGCTGCCGAAGACCTCCGGCACGTCGATGCCGCCGGAAAGGGCGATCCAGGTGCGCCCGCGTCGCAATGAGATTTCGCACACTGCACCCGCGGGCGCGCGGGCACAGTGCAGTGGAGGAACGGCAGTTTGTTCGAAACTGACGTTACAAACACCACCGCTCCACGCGAGGAGCCTCTCATCAGTAAACTTCAGCCGGACGAGGCCGGTTGAGATTTCGATCCCAGCGGCGCATTGATGGTTACCAACGAGCGTGTTTAGCACCTGCAAAGCGTACGGGTCGAGTGTGCCTACCGTGACGACGCCATATTTGCGAGAACCAAACCGGCCGCAATCCTGCACGGTTGTTTGAAACCCCGCGGAAAGAACCATCAGCGCCATTGAACTATGTCTCGTTAGGAAAGGCGTCGAACTCTGCGCGGCTGATCTTGCGAAAGCGCAGGCGGTTTCCGGGCGCCAGAGCAGTGGGAGAAGGATTCGTGGGATCAAACAGGACCAACGGGGTGCGGCCGATGATGTTCCAGCCGCCGGGCGACTCGAAGGGGTAGATGCCGGCCTGCGCGCCTGCAATGGCGACCGAGCCAGCCGGAACTTTCGTCCGCGGGATGGGGAGACGCGGCAGGTGCAACTCCGTGGGAAGACCAATCAGATATGGGAATCCCGGCATGAATCCGATGCACGCGACAAGATATTGGGCCGAAGAATGAAGCTCGATGACTTTCTCGAATGATAAACCCGTCTCTTGGGCGACGCGCTCGGCGTCGAGGGCGAACTCCTCATCATAGCAAACGGGGACTTCAATGGAACGGTCGGGATGTGTTCCGGCCGCGTCGCTTGGCGCGAGCAGGGCAGACACCTGTTGGCTAATGGATGAAGTGTCGCATTGGCCCGGGCTGAGGAAAACCGCGACGCTTTTATACGCAGAAGTGACGTCATCGATCCCACCGATTTGCTCTCGATCAATTCTCTCAGCAGCAGATAGGGCGCGCTGCAGCAACGCTTCTGGATCCGATGACTCATCGGCAAAGTCGATAAGCAACGCTGAGTCACCCAACGCTGAGATTTTCACGGGGAGAACTTGTGGTGATTCAGCCTGAAGTCGAGGAGCGGCTGTACCTGCTGGACAGGCAAATACGTTCATGTGAACGTGTAGCCGCAATGAAAGCCCCTGATGCGCAAAAGCTCTGGGCCCACGTCCGCGAGCTCCCCGGAGCCGCGCGCACGTTGCACCCGCGCGAGTTTCACGCACGCGGCGCTTCCATCAATCCAGCCAACCGCTTCGAACAACTCCACATCGAGGAGGCGCCGCATGATCAGATTGATGAAGAGTCGCGGCCTCGTCCCACAATTTTTTACCGTGATTTCTCGCGATCGATCATCGCCCGCAACAACAGCCCGGACGTCGGATTCGAAACGAGCGTGAACCCGTATCGCGGGTGCGAGCACGGCTGCGTCTATTGCTACGCGCGACCGACGCACGAATATCTCGGGTTCTCGGCCGGCATTGATTTCGAGTCGCGCATCATGGTGAAGACCGACGCGCCGGCGCTGCTTGAGGCCGAGCTCTCTTCGCGTAAGTGGCGGCCACAGGTCATCGCCATCAGTGGCGTGACCGATCCCTACCAGCCAATCGAACGCAAGCTGCGCATCACGCGCGGTTGTCTGGAAGTGCTGGCGCGTTTTCGCAATCCAGTCGGCATCATTACGAAGAACCGGCTGGTCACGCGTGACGCCGATCTGCTCGGTGAGCTGGCAGAATTCTCCTGCGCCGCTGTCAACATTTCCGTCACTTCGCTCGACGAGAAATTGCAACGCGTGCTCGAGCCGCGGACGTCGCCGCCGCCCGCGCGGCTCGAGGCGATGGCGAAACTACGGGCAGCGGGGGTGCCGGTGGGCGTAATGGTGGCGCCTATCATTCCGGGGCTAACGGATCATGAGATGCCGGCGATTCTTCGGGCTTGCGCAGATGCGGGCGCGCAGTTTGCGGGCTACACGATTGTGCGATTGCCTTTTGCCGTGGCGCCGCTCTTTGAGCGCTGGCTGGAGGAACATTTCCCTGAGCGCAAAGCGAAAGTGTTATCGCGAATTCGGGCGATTCGCGGTGGTGACCGACTGAGTGATCCGCGCTGGGGCACGCGCATCAAAGGCGAAGGAATTTTGGCCGAGCAAATCGGCTCGCTCTTTCAAATGAGCTGCCGCAAGTACGGCATCGGCCCGAGACCGGAGCTTTCCACCTCTGCATTCCGGCGTCCACGCGAGCAACTCAAGCTGTTCTAGTTTAACCGCGGCAAAGCAGCTTTCTCGGGAGCAGAGGCTGCCAGCCTGATGGTTCCCGGCAGTTGGCCGCGAATGTGTTGCGGTTTGAAAGCGCGACAACGGCATTTGCCCAGCGGCCAAATGCGACAGGCTAGCAGCCTATGCTCCCCAGAAACAGAGGTGTCGCGCTGCTCATGCTCGCATCTTTGCTGCTGGACGTTGCGCGAGGCTGACGCGCCCCAGAATCGAAAGCATCAACAACCCGCCGATGATCCCAAACGGCGCCATGAAGTAGAAATACCAGCCCCAGCTGCGGTCGAGAAGTTTGCCTAGAAAAAATCCGGCGAGACTTCCGCCGAAGTATTGAAACGAATCGATCAGCCCGGAAGCGAAGCCGGCCATGCGCGCACCGCCGATGTCCATGGCGGCGGCGGTGCCCAAGATAGAGTGAGTGGCGTTGGCCGTTAGCGAGATCAACACCAGAAAGAGCACTGCGGTGTTGGCGGAAGTGAATTGAGCAGCCGCGAGGATGATGGCGGTTTCAAGGAAATAAAGTCCGGCCGCTACCGGCGCGCGGCGCCCTTTGAAAACAATGTCGGAAATATAGCCGGATGCGAGGGACCCGATCGCCGCGACCAGCGGAATCCCGATGCCGAGGTATTTGAAACGCGCGTCGTTCAAATTGAGATGATGCACCTCCTGCATGAAGCGGAAGAACCATTGGTCCAACCCCTGCCGCACTGATCCGGTGCAGGCGTAGGCCAGCGCGATGATCCACACCGCTGGGTTGCGGACGATGGTGAGAAACACTTCGCGGACACTTGCGCGCACCTGCTCGTCGCCTTGCGGTTCCTCCACTCCGGGATGAACGAAACCGGCCTCGCGCGGCGTGGGCTGGGTGAAGAGCGCCATGCAAAGTGCAATGCAGGTGGTGAGCATTGCCGGTATCCAAAAAAGCCAGCGCCAGTGCAGCGGCGGGACGTGCCACAGACCGAGAAAAACGAAGCCGGCGAGCAACGCCGGGCCGAAGGTGTTGATCAGAAAGCGGCCGGCATTAATCATGAATCCGAAGACGCCGGCGAAGCGTCCGCGTTCCGTGCGCGCAAACCAGGCGGCGTTGATCTTGATCATTCCCGGCGCGCCAAAGGCCTGAAGGTAGCCATCGATGCCGCGAATGAGCATGAAAAGCGGGAGCATCCCCCAGAAGGAGGCGAAGCCGAAGATGGTGTTCATGAGCACCGTGCCAGCGGCGCCGATGAGCATGGCGCGTTTGCCCCCGAGCCGGTCGGTGAGAAGACCGTTGATGATCTGGCCGCAGGCGTAGGCGAGGAGCGCGGTGGTTATGATTTTGCCCATGTCGGCTTTGCTGAAGCCGAATTCATCGCTGATCGATTTGTTCGCGATGGCGAAGTTGTAGCGGCAAGTGTAGAAAGAGGTGTAGAGCAGGCCAACGAAGGCCCAGTTCAGTGCGCGCCGTCTTCGGAATCCTCGCGGATGGCTGACTTTCACCGGGCGGAGCATGTGGATTTGCGGGAAGCAGTTCAACGATTTCTGCCATCGCGAGCGAAAGCCGAGGATTCCCTCGCCAAACATTGACCCTAACTTCTACAGGCTGCTTCGCGCCCCGTTGCGCTTCGCTCAGATGACGGCGGCTAAGCGATGTACACTGTCTTGATATTGGTGAACTCGCCAATGCCTTCCGCGCCGAGCTCGCGCCCATAGCCGGAGCGCTTGACGCCGCCGAAGGGTAGGCGCGGATCGGACGCGACCATGGCGTTGATAAACACCATTCCGCTCTCGAGCTCGCGCGCGAAAAACTCCTGCTCGCGGGTATCCGTTGTCCACACGCTGGCGCCGAGTCCAAACTGCGAATCGTTAGCGATAGCGATAGCTTCTTCTCGATTTCGAACTCGAAAGATGACGGCGACCGGACCAAAAACTTCTTCGGAATACGCGGGCGCGTTTTTTCCAATATCCGTCAGCACGGTTGGCTCGTAGAAGTAGCCTGGCCGACGAGCACGTTTTCCGCCACACAAAAGCTTCGCGCCAGCCGCGATTGATTTCTGCACCTGCTCGTCCACACCGCGCAAGATGTTTTCAGAAGCAAGCGGCGCCACTTGTGTGTTCTCGTCAAAAGGGTCGCCGAGCGTCAGGCCCTTCATTTCGGCCACGAAATCGGCGACGAATTTGTCGTAGATGGTATCCGCCAGGATGAAACGTTTGGCTGCGATACACGATTGGCCGCTGTTCACCATGCGTGCTTTGATGCCGGTGGAGATGGCGGCGCGCAGGTCGCTGCTGGGCATGACGATGAACGGATCGCTCCCGCCCAGCTCGAGGACGCATTTCTTCAGATCGCGGCCTGCCGCGGCGGCGACGGCGCTGCCGGCGCGATCGCTGCCCGTGAGCGTGACAGCTTTGACGCGCTCGTCGCGAATCACTCGCTCGACGCTCTCGTTTTCGATGAGCAGAGTTTGAAAAACGCCCTCATTAAAACCGGCGCGGCCGAAGATTTCCTCGATGGTGAGGGCGCATCGCGGCACGTTCGAAGCATGTTTGAGCAGGGCGACGTTCCCGGCCATCAGCGCGGGCACGGCGAAGCGGAAGACCTGCCAGAACGGAAAATTCCATGGCATGATTGCGAGCACGATCCCGAGTGGCTGATAACAGATCGAGCTGCGTTTTGCCTCGGAAGCGACGATTCGCTCGCGCAGAAACTCCTCGCCGTGCTCGGCGTAGAAGCGGCAGCAGCGCGCGCATTTTTCGAGCTCGGCAACGGAGTCGCGCAGAAGTTTGCCCATTTCCGTCGTGATGATGCGGGCGAATGAATCGCGTTCCGTCTCCAGGATTTGAGCGGCGCGGAGCAACTTCTCGGCGCGCTCGGCCGTGGAGGTGCGGCGATGTTGCTCGAAGGCAACGGCGGCGCGTTGCAATGTTTTCTCGATCTCGGCAGAGCTGTGCGGTTCGAACTTTTCGACCGCTTCGCCATTGGCCGGATTGATCGAGGTGATTGCCATGCGCACACTTTAACTCGGCGTCAGCGACGCGCGACTGCCGCGTCTTCGCGCTGGCGAACTTTTACGGGGCAGCCTGAGGCCGCGCGGGATCAGAATTCGATCCAGCAAATCGAAACCAAATTGCACGAGCAGCGCCAGAAGCGCGGCTGGGATCGCGCCCTGCAAGATGGTAATGTGGTCGTTTAAATTTAATCCGCTGATAATGGGTTCGCCGAGTCCGCCGGCCCCGATGAGAGCGGCCAGGGTAGCGGTGCCGATGTTGATGACAGCGCTCGTTTTTATTCCGGCGAGAATGGAACGCGAGGCGAGCGGCAAATAGATTTTACGGAGCCGTTGTCCGCCGTTGAGGCCAAGCGCGATCGCCGATTCGCGCAGTGGCAGCGGGATGTCCTGCAATCCGGTGGCGGTGTTGCGCACAATGGGCAAAAGGCCATACAGAAACAGGGCGAAGATGGCGGTGCGCGCGCTGATCCCAAAAAACGGCAAGGGCACGAGCAGGGCCAGCAACGCGAGGGAGGGAATGGTCTGGATGATGCCGGTCGCGGCGAGAATGCCGTGACTGATGGCGCCGCGCCGGCTGGCGATGATGCCGAGAGGCAATCCGACGAGGATGGCGAGCAGAAGAGAGATGCCGGCAAGCTCGAGATGGCGCGCGCTCCAGCGCCACAACTTGTGCGGGAACGACTCTGCCCCTGCGCTGCTGCTCTGGCCAAAATAAAGTTGCGCTCCGGCGGCGTAGTTTTTCGTGCGCTCCGCTTCGGCGTTGAGTTGGATCATGCGCGCTTCATCGATTGTGCCGGCGAGTCCGTTAAGCGCATCGATGGCGCGCTTCGGCAGATTTTTGCGATAAAGCAACACGGCCTTGTATTGCGGAAAAAAGAGCCAGTCATCGCGCAGCGTGACCAGATCGTTCTGAACGATCTTGGCGTCGGTGGAATAAGCATCTTTGACATCGATTTCGCCGCTGACGAGGCCGGCGTACCCGAGCGCATGCTCGATGCCGAGAATGCCTGTGGCGGTGATGCCGTAACGCGCGCTTAACGGGCGCCAGCCATCGCGCCGGTCGATAAACTCGTGGGTGAGCCCGAACTTCAATTCCGGATGCGCGCGCAGGTCGCTGATCGTCTTAATGCCGAGACGCGTTGCGGTGTCGCGCCGCATGACCAGCGCATAAGTGTTGTTGAAGCCGAGCTCGCCGCTTATGCCGATGCCGAAAGCGTCGAGCGCACGGCGGATTTGATCGGGAGACGCGGCCGGTGTTTTCAAAATTTCTTCCGCGATTGTGCCGGTGTACTCCGGGTAGGCATCGATGCCGCCGCCGCGCAGGGCTTCCCATAAAATGATGGTGCCGCCCATGCCCTGGCGATGCTCCGCTTTCACTCCGGCCTTCTCGAGCGAGCGCTTCGCGATCTCAGCGACCACATACGACTCGGTGAATTTCTTGGAACCGACAATGACGATTGGACCCGCTGCGTTTGAGGAAGCAAAACTCACCGCAAAGAGCGCAGAGATCGCGGAGGCAAGAAGAAATCCTCTGCGGCCTCTGCGTTCTCTGCGGTGGAGACGATTCATGTCAGCACAGTGCTGCGCTGCGCGTTGATAAATTCCGTGACGAATTTCGTTGCCGGCATCTCATTCAAATCCCGGAATGTGCCGGACTGAATGATCCGGCTATCTTTCATGAGCACAATTTCGTCGCCGAGCCGCGCAGCTTCAGCCAGATCATGCGTGACCAGGAGCGCAGTTTGATGGAGCTGGCGGAAAATGGATTTCAATTCGGTTTGAAGTCGCGCGCGCACGAGGGGGTCGAGCGCGGCGAACGGCTCGTCGAGGAGAAGCAATTCAGGCGAAAGCATGAGCGCGCGCATGAGACTGACGCGCTGGCGTTGACCGCCGGAGAGCTCGAGCGGAAACCGGCCAAGGGCGTTTCGCGCGAAATGGGTCAGATCGCATAATTCGGCGATGCGAGCGTCGATCTCACCGGCGGGCCGCCGGAGAAGGCGCGGTTGCAAGGCAAGATTGTCGCGCGCGCTCAGGTGCGGAAAGAGACCTCCGTCCTGAATGACATAGCCGATGCGACGACGCATGTGCTTGATCGCGCTAGGGGTGATCGGAGTATCGGCAAAGAGAATCTCGCCGGCATCCGGCTGCACCAAGCCGATGACCAGGCGCAGGAGAGTGGACTTGCCGCAGCCGCTCGGCCCGATGAGAACGGTGATGCGCTCCCGTTCGATCGCGAGATTAACGTCCGTGAGCGCGTGTTCTTGCCCGAAGCTTTTCGTGATCTCGCGAAACCGCAGGAGCGCGCTCACGCCCCACTCGTTGCCGAGAAGAGAAAGAGACCGAAGAGAGCCGGGTCATCGGTCCAGAGTTTCTCGAAACGCAAGCCGGCGCCACGAGCGAGAGCGATCAACTCGTCAGGCGAATATTTGTAGGAAAACTCAGTCACGATGTGCTCGCCACGGGCAAAGACGAATGCGTGTGCATCGATGCGGACGCTTTGGCGCGCCTGGCTAACGAGATGCATTTCAATGCGGCCGGCCCCTTCATCATAGAGAGCGCGGTGGCGCCAGTTCGCGAGATCAAAGTTCGCATTCAGTTCGCGATTGGCCCGGGCCAGGACATTGAGGTTGAATTGCGCCGTCACGCCGGCGGAGTCGTTGTAAGCGCGTTCCAGGATCGCCCTGTCCTTTTTAAGATCAATGCCGATGAGGGCGCGGCCATCCTCTCCCGCCATGGCCGCGATTTTCTCGAGGAATGCAAATGCATCCAGCGGTGGAAGATTGCCAAGAGTGGAACCAGGGAAGTAAACAACTTTGCGGCCAGGCACGCGCAAGGGCGTGGGCAAGTCAAAGGAATCGAGGTAATCCGCGCAGACCGGAAGGATCTCGAGAGACCGAAAGATGCGGCGGAAAGCAGCGGTCGATTGGGCGAGCTGCTCTTTGGAAATATCGACCGGCAGATAAGCGGTAGGCGAATCAAGATGATCGAGCAGAAGGCGAGTCTTGGTTCCCGTGCCGGTGCCGAGGCCGATCAGCTCGATGCCGCGCCCCAAGGCGCGCGCGATCTCCGGACCGCGTTCGCGCAGAATGCTCATTTCCGTCCTGGTAATGTAATACTCCGGCAGCTCGCAAATTTTGGCGAAAAGAGCCGCGCCGGTTTTGTCGTAAAAAAATTTGCACGGCAGCATGCGCGGCCGTTGGGAGAGGCCGGCGATGACTTGCTGGCGAAAATCTTCGTGCGCGGGCGCGAGATCGAGCACCGCGATTTTGTCCTCGCTCATGCGGGATCGCGGGCGAGGCGAATGCCGGTGAACTGCCACCGTTTTTCCGGTTGGAAGAAATTGCGGTAGGTGCGGCGAATGTGCGAGCGGGAAGTGGCGCATGAGCCGCCGCGGAGCACGTATTGGTTGCACATGAATTTACCATTGTATTCGCCCAGCGCGCCCGGCGCCGCGCGGTAGCCTGGGTAAGGCGAATAGGAGCTGCGCGTCCATTCCCAGGCGTCGCCGAAGAGCTGCCAAAGTTTTCTGTCATCCCGAGCGGATGCGAGGGACCTCACCTTCGATGGAGCGATGTTCAACTGATCGTGAGATCCTTCACGGTCTGCGCGGCTCAGGATGACCGAAGCGGACGCGGGATGAAAGCGTTCTGATTCTACGAAGTTGCCCTCCATGGGCTCATTTTGCGCGGCGCGTTCCCATTCAAATTCCGTGGGCAAACGTGCGCCGCTCCAGTTCGCGAACGCGTCCGCTTCGAAATAGCTGACGTGCGTGACCGGTTCGTGCGAATCGACGCGGCGAAAACCGGACAAGGTGAAATGCCACCACTCGCCGTCGCGTTTTTCCCAATAGAGCGGTGCTTCCCATCTCTGCTCATTCACAGTTATCCAACCCAGCGAAAGCCAGAATTCCGGTTGCCCATAACCGTTCTCCTCGATGAACTCGATGTACTCGCCGCAAGTGACCAGCCGCGACGCGAGCGAAAAGGCCGGCACGAGGGCGCGATGCTGCGGGCCTTCGTTATCGTAGGAGAAACTCCGGCCGCGGTGACCGACGCTGACGATTGTTTCATCGAAATCGATGAATCCAATGGGCGGCGGCGCTGGACTTACGTCCGCAGCCGCTTTGCGGAAGACGGGATGCAGCGGATTCTGCGCAAGCACGTGCTTGATGTCGGTGAGGAGCAATTCCTGGTGCTGCTGCTCGTGGTGCAAGCCGAGCGTGAGCACCGGCTCGATTTCGTCGAGCAACTCATCCGAAGCCGAGCTAACGAGTTCCTCAATGCAGCGATCAATGTTCTCGCGATAACGAAAGGATTCCGTCACCGTCGGGCGCGAGATTAAGCCGCGCAGGTCGCGCCGATGCATGCTGCCGGCGGCATTGTAGTAGGAATTGAAAAGAAAAGCGTATTCAGGAATGGCGGAGACGTATCCGGCCAGGAATTTTTTAAGGACGAACGTCTCGAAAAACCAACTCGTGTGCGCGAGATGCCATTTCGTCGGGCTGACATCGGGCATCGATTGGACGACGCAGTCTTCCGGTTCCAGATCGCGGGTGAGCAGTTTGGAAAAATCTCGCACATCGCGATAACGGCCGAGCAACTGCCCCGCTCGCGATGAGGTGGAGGTTCTTGCCGCGGCGCGAGAATTGGCTACGGCAGCTTCCATCAGGTGCCGCCTTCCTGTTCGAGTTCTTCATGGCGCGCTTCCAGCATTTGGTCGTGCGCCGCTTCTTCCAGGCCGCCGCTGACGAGATGCTCCCCGAGCGTCTCATCGTCCTCGTAACCGGCGCGTGGCGCGCGATGGCCGGGCGTCGCTGGAATAATCTCATGTTCATCTTCTACTTCGGTTGCAACAGGAACGTCTTCCGGCGCGACATCGGTGGCGAAACCGAGCAACTCGCGCCGGGCCTGGTCCCAATCGGCGTCGGTATAATCGTCGGGATTGCGTTCATCGATGAGGGCAATCTCGCGGGCGCGGCGCTCGATTAGCTCCGGTGTCGGCGCGCCCATGCCGTCGCCGTGCACGGAGATTTTACCAAAGCCGGGTTGGGAATTCTCGTTCATACAACTAAATCGCACAGGGATGAAGGATTGCACGCACGAGGGGAGCGGATCGCGCCGGACGCTCTCGTCCGGCCACACTCTTGATTTAATCCGCTCAAACCGACTTGATCAGAAGCCGGATCAGAGTCAGGAGCAGGAAAACGGCGAATCATGGCAGCGCTGCGTGATGAAGTTTTTGTCAGACGCAATGGCCAACGCGTTGCCTTCAACGAGTACGGCACGTCCCATGGCGAGCGGGTCATCTTTTGTCATGGCTGGCCAAGCTCGCGCAGCATGGCCGAGCTGACCGAGGAGGCCGCGCGCGAACTTCGTGTCCGCGTCATTTCGCCAGATCGGCCTGGAATGGGCGGATCGACTTTCGCACGCCATCGCTCTCTTCTCGATTGGCCGCCGCTCGTGAGCGAGCTGGCTGATTTTCTGGGAATCGCGAAGTTCCGGATGCTGGCGATCTCCGGCGGGGCTCCCTATGCTTACGCGACGGGGTGGGCCATGCCTGAGCGCGTGCACGCGATCGCGGTGGTGAGTGGCGCGCCGCACATCGCCGAGCTGGATGATCGCGCTGGTCTGCTCGCGCTCTATCGATGGCTCTTGCGCGCGCACGCGCAGTTGCCGCCCCGGCTGGCGCAGTTGGGATTTCACCTGGCCCGTCCCTTTCTCTCATTGCGCCCCCCACGGCGCAGCCGCTCTTTGCTCCTGAAACTTCTTCAGCCGTGCGATGCGGATTCCTTGCGCGACGAACGCGCTTTCGAAGCTTGTTTTGAAAGTCAGCGCCGAGCCTGGGAAACTTCAGCCGAAGGTGTGCTGGCCGACGCTGAGATTTACGCGCGCCCCTGGGGATTTTCGCTGCGCGAGCTTCGCGTCCCCGTGCGCATGTGGCATGGTGATTGTGATCGCAGTTTCTCGGCGGCACTGGCCCAAGCCACCGCGGCGCAGCTTCCGGATTGCAAACTGCGCATCATTGAAAACGCCGGCCATTACTCCACACCCATCCGGCACATGCGGGAGATTCTGGAGGACCTGATGACGACGCGGCCGCGCCGAGTTTCGACCGTAAGCGAATGAGCTAGTCATCGCGACAGGAAACGGCAGGCCGTACTGAGTCGTGGCTCCGGAATACAAGTCATCAGTACCGTGCGGCTAGCATCGGCTGCCGAAGAGCGACAGGTAAACTGGAAGCAAAACAAGTAGAAGACGACCCAGCCAGTACCAATCGAGCGTTGTGTCGGAAACCCATAATGGCAAGTACGCCTTCATCACTCGCCACGAAAGCAGCAGCGCAGACGAAACGTTATGCGGACAGCCGAGTTCAAAGCATCATGCTGTTGACGCTGATCCGCGCGCGAATCGTTTCCTGGGAATTTCGAAGTCGCAGCGATCGCTCAAACCCGGTGAACCTTTAAAGGTGAAGCGCAGCCGCCGAATCATATGTGGCATAACAACATATCATTCGCCGGCAAGTGGAACAAAAGGAGGTGGCACGTTATGGCGGGTTTGGGCTGCCGCACAAGCGCTCTACGCCTGCCCAGGGCCGCATGTTCCGGCACCTCGCGAGAAATTCTTTCCAATGCGCCCGGCGGAATCAGGCTAGCAGTTTGGGGGTTAAAGATTCGCAGTTTCTCCGCGGCGGCTGGCGCAAACGACCGCGGCGCAGCTACTCGACGCAAACTGCGCATTATTGCAAACGCCGGCATTACTCCACACCCATGCGGCACAGACCGGAGATTTTGGAGGACCTGATTGGCGCGAAGGAACGTGCGCCGACAAATCATATGGGGCATAACAACATATGATCATCATCCCGGAGACGCGTTGACCGACAAGCAAACGATCGTCGTGGCCGACGCTGATCGTCGTACCCGGCGCTCGATCGATGCCGTCGGCCACGACGATCAACGCCGTCGAGCACGGCGAGCGACGTGAGCACCGTGAGCGAGCGGATCCCGACAGAGACGAGCCGTCGCAGCTGCTCGAGCGCGTTCGTCGCTTCGAGCACCGCGAC
>JBKPQR010000061.1:0-9828 GCA_046734175.1 Verrucomicrobiota bacterium
CCTCTCACCCCCCCGCCCACCACCGAGACCTACACCGAGACCAAGTCGTCGGCAGCGTCAGATGTGTATAAGAGACAGTGCTGACGCTTACATCCTTATGCCTAGGTTCGGCGCGGGTACTCCACGGGAATGTTACCCCAAAGCTGAAGCGACGGCGAGCGCACTGGAATTGGACGACAGCCTTGCTGAAGCGCATACCTCGCGGGCGCGCGTTCTATCGGATTACGATCTCGATTTCGATGCGGCAGCCAGCGAGTATCGTCGGGCCATCGCATTGGACCCGAACTATCCCACTGCGCATCAGTGGTATGGCAATGTCCTTGTGTCTCTAGGTCAATTCGATGACGGTATCGCTGAGCTGAAGCGAGGAATCGAGCTCGATCCTCTCTCTCTGATCATTCATAGTGACCTGGCTTTTAGCTACCGCTTAGCTCGCCGTAATGAGAAAGCGCGCGAGCACTTGCGCACGGCGCTTGAGATTGATCCTAGTTTTTCTTTTGCGCACCGGACTTTCGGGATGCTGTTGGAGACGCAGGGAGATTTCGCGGCGGCTATCAGCGAGTACCAGAAAGCGCGCGCGATCAACGAAGACCCCTACGCAATGGCACTGCTGGTCCATGCCTACGGTTCCTCTGGAAACAAGAACCAAGCGACAGACCTGCTTGGACAACTATACGCCCTCTCGCGGCAGCGTTACGTTTCGTCCTTTAGCTTTGCTCTTGCTTATCTCGGACTCGGAGACAAGGAGAAGGCGCTCGGTTTGTTGGAGCAGAGTTATGAGGATCGCGGTGGTAGTCTTGTAATTATCAGAGTCGAGCCACTGCTGGACGTGGTGCGAGACAATCCGCGCTTCGAGGCGCTTGTCAGAAAGGTGTTTGCCAAGGCCCCACCACCGAACGCACAGTGAGTGCACCAAACTTCTTTACCGAGCTGAGGCGCCGGAATGTTTACAAGGTAGCCATTGCTTACGCCATCGTATCCTGGCTGTTGATCCAGATCGCGACGCAGGTCTTTCCGTTTTTCGAAATTCCAAACTGGGCGGTGCGGCTGGTGGTGTTGCTGTTGATCATCGGGTTTCCAGTCGCGCTGATCATTGCCTGGGCCTTTGAAATTACACCGGAAGGAATCAAGCGCACCGAGGCCGTCGAACCGGCATCGAGACGGCGCCGAGGCGGAATTTGGGTTGCGGTGGTGGTGATTGGAGCCGGACTCTCGATCGCTTTGTTTCTTCTCGGCTGGCATACCTCACGCAGCGGCAAAGTGGATGGCAGCGCCGTTCCCCAGAAATCGATCGCGGTATTGCCATTCGATAACCTCAGTGAGGACAAAGCCAATGCCTACTTCGCGGAAGGAGTTCAGGACGAGATCCTGACGCGGCTGGCGAAGATTACTGATTTAAAGGTCATCGGGCGTTCCTCGACTCAGCGCTTCAAGAGCGGCACCGACGATGTGGGGCAAGTTGCGAAGCAACTCGGAGTAGCACACCTGCTGGAGGGCAGCGTGCAAAAAGCAGCTGACCGTGTGCGGATCAATGTTCAGCTGATCAACGCGACGACTTCCGCGCATCTCTGGGCTGACACGTACGATCGCAGCGTCACGGACGTGTTTGCGGTGGAATCGGAGGTGGCAAAAACAATCGCTGAAAAACTGGCGGCGAAGCTTACTGGAGCGGAGGAGCATGCCATCACAGCGCAGCCAACTCAAAATGCTCAGGCACATGAGCTTTATTTAAAGGGACGTTATTTCTGGAACAAGCGGAGGGGCGAGGACATGAAACGAGCCGCGGAGTTTTTCACGCAAGCTACCGCCGTTGATCCAAATTACGCGCTGGCTTACGCCGGCCTGGCTGATGCGTATGTCCTGATGCCGAATTTGGGCGCAGGGGCTCCGTCCGATTGTTTTCCGAAAGCCAAAGCCGCAGCTCTTCGAGCACTCCAGCTCGACGAGAACCTTGGTGAGGCGCACACGTCACTAGGCTGCGTCCTCGTGTATCGCGATCTCGATTTCGCCCAGGCTACCGCGGAGTATCAACGGGCTCTCGCCCTCAGTCCCAACTATGCCACGGCCCATCAGTGGTTGGCTGATACCGTCCTTACCGCGACCGGGCGCTTTGAAGAAGCTTTTGCGGAATATAAGCGCGCCCTCGAGCTCGACCCGCTCTCTCTTATCATCTATACAGATTTCGCCAACGCCTGCCGGAGTGCCGGCCGCATGCAGGCCGGCGCTGACTTGCTGCACCGGGCGCTGGAGATAGATCCCAACTTTTACTATGCGCACCGAAACCTGGGCCTTATCCTGGTCGCGCAGGGCGATTACCAAGGCGCCATAGCAGAATACCAGAAAGCGCGCGCCTTGAGTGAAGAGCCGAGGATAATCGCGCTGCTCGCGCACGCACACGGGTTGTCAGGAAACCGGGCTGAAGCGACCAAGCTTCTGGAGCAACTAAAGCTGTTGTCGCAGCAGCGATATGTAGCGACATATAGTTTTGCTGTTGCTTATCTTGGGCTCGGAGACAAAGCGAAAGCGCTCGACTGCCTCGAACAAAGCTTCAGGGATCGGGTTGGTTCTGATATCTCACGCATCCGATTTGAACCGCTGCTCGGTCCGCTGCGCGGCAAACCTCGTTTCGAGGAGTTAGCGAAGAAAGTCCTGGCGAAAGCACCCAGCCAGCCGTGAGCGCACAAAACTTCTTCGCCGAGCTGAAGCGACGCAAGCACCGCGGCCGACACGTGGCCGCGGTCAACTTCGCGTCTTGAGAGTTCTCAAAGCTTGTCTTCCTCGTACCCGCCCAGCTATGAGGTTGAGCTCGATGTACGTAGCTCATCCTACATAATGAACGGGAAGGAAAAAACACGAGCCCTCTTTGCTCGGTTCTGCCACGATCATCGCGATGAGTGACACCAAACAGCCGCGCGCGGTCGGCCATTTGCTACGCGTCCTGGGGCTCGCCTTCGGACTGGCCGTGGTGGTCGGCGGAGTTATCGGTCAGGGCATTTTCCGCGCTCCCGGCCTGGTCGCGGACAATGTCCCGAATCCTTGGGCGATGCTGGCGCTCTGGGCATTGGGCGGCCTGCTGGTCCTGATCGACGCTTGCGCGCTGGTCGAGCTTGGCGCCTCGATCCCCTGCGCCGGCGGTCCCTACGCTTTCGCCCACCGCGCCTTCGGCCGCGTTGGCGGCACCGTCGTCGGCTGGGCCGACGCGCTCAATTGGACGGTTGTTGTCGCCTTCCTATCGGTGGTGTTCGCCGAATATGTTCACCGCCTCGGGATTGCGCCAGACCTGCCGGGCGGACTCCTATCAGGATTGTTGATCGCTGCCTGCTTTGCGGTCAACTGGACGGGGACGCGGATCAGCGGTGCCAGCCAGACGATGTTCAGCGCGATCAAGGGCAGTGTCCTCATTCTCCTGGTGGCGGCGCTTGCCACCCGCGCGGGTCCGATAACGGCGCAGAGCGACGCTCCGGTAACCGCGCCCGTTGTCAGCATCGGCGCCCTGCTCGGTGCGATGCGCGCCGTGATCGGTACCTACGGCGGCTGGTGGACTACGAGTTATTTCGGCGAGGAAATGGTGGATGCCGAGCGCAATGTCGCCCGCGCCACCTTCGGCGGAATCCTCACAGTTGCGGCGCTCTACCTCGCGGTGAACGCGGCGATGCTGCACGTCCTGACTCCCGCGCGAATGGCGGTGTCAAAGCTGCCCGCTGCCGACGCCGCCGCGACCGTCTTCGGCGCGGCCAGCGGATCGCTGATGACCGCGGTTGCCATCCTGTCGGTCGTTGCGTTGACCAATCTGGTGCTGATGCTGGTTAGTCGGATTGGCTTCGGCATGGCGCGCGACGGCGTGCTTCCGGCCCTTCTCGCCCGCGTGTCGGCAAGTGGCACGCCGCGCCCCGCGCTGACCGTGGTCGCGCTACTGGCAGCGGCGGTCGCGGCGAGCGGAACCTACAAAAGCCTTCTGACCATTTCGGTTGCTTTTACGGTCGTCATCGTCGGCGCGGTCGACCTCGCCGCGATCGTCATGCGGCACAAGGAACCGAACCTGCCGCGGCCATTCAAGATGCCGCTGTTCCCGCTTCCGGCGCTGATCGGGCTTCTGATCAATGGGCTATTGCTCGTCGCGATGCTAATCGACGATCCGTGGAGCGTGGCCATCAGCGTTGGCGTGGCCGCTTTGCTCGGCGTCGGCTACACCGTGGCGGGTTGGGCGACGCGACAAGTTGTTTGCTGAAACGAAAACGGCGCAAGGCGGACTGATCGTTGTGGCTAGTCAGCAAAAAACAAAGGTCTCCTGAAAATCTGGCCGCGTGCTCGCAATAAGGCCCCGCGATTAGTACGTGCGCTTGGCTTCTGGGGCGCCACATCGGTTGTCATCGGCGATGATCGGAACAGGGATTTTCCTGGTGCCGAGCGACATCGCTCAAGAAGTTAGTTCCGCTTCCGTCGTCCTTCCGGTGTGGCTGGCCGGTGGGATCATCGTGCTTTGCGGAGCATTTTGCTACGCCGAACAAGGCGCGGCCATGCCTCAAGCGGCCGGCGACTATGTTTATCCAAGCCGGGGGCTTGGCCCGGTGGTCGCCCAACTTGGAAGCTCGAGCACCGGAAATGTCGAGGTCGACACTTGGGATCAGCAGACGACCGCCGAAGAGATTCTAGCTTCGCTTGCGCCCAAAGAGTGATCTAAAGCCACGAAAGAATGGGTGCCGTCAGCTTTGAAACCCGCCCGAACTATCAGCAAGATCGAAAATCACTCAGCTGGCTTCTTTAGCTCGACCGCAATCGCGTGCGCTTCTGTATCTCCGATGTTCTCTGCCGCGTGTGTCACAGCATCCCGCCAGTGAGCTTCGCCTGAGGTAACTGCGCTCTCCTCGCTTTTGCCCTCAGAAAAACTTACCTTGAGCTTCGCGTCGGCGAGATAGTAAACGAAGCCACGCGGATGTGAATGCATCGGCTCCTTCTCTCCAGGCTTAAGGCGATACTCGAGCACGCGAACCTCATCGTTGTCGATTAAAACCTTGTAGTACTGCGGCGACAGCTTGACCGGATCCTGGGCAAACACAACCGGCGTAGCGAGGATGCAACAGAGTAATAGATGCAGTGGCAAGCGCTTCATAGGAATACACAAAAGCAGCTACGATTGCCGAAGACCAGCTAATTGACGGCGCTGGTGGCTACTGACTAGAATCTCTGCGGTGGCTGAGCAGCAAAAAACGAAGGTGCGCTTGGAGATCGCGCACGTGCTTTTTATCGACATCGTCGGCTACTCCAAGCTGCTCGTTAAGCAGCAAAGCGAAGTATTGCGCGAACTGAATGGAATCGTTAGCGCGACGGGCGAGTTCCGGCAGGCTGACTCAGCCGGAAAGTTAATTCGTTTACCCACGGGCGATGGCATGGCACTGGTCTTTCGCACTGACCCCGAGGCGCCGGTGGAGTGCGCGATGGAGATCGCGCGCGCTCTCAAAAGTCATCCGCGCATTCAGCTCCGCATGGGGATCCATAGCGGCCCAGTTAATGAAGTGCCCGATGTGAACCAGCGGGCAAACATCGCCGGCGCCGGTATCAACATGGCCCAGCGGGTGATGGATTGCGGCGACGCTGGTCACATTCTCGTTAGCAAACATGTGGCCGAAGACCTTGAGCAGGACGAGCGCTGGCGTCCGCTGCTGCATGAACTTGGCACATGCGAAGTGAAACACCGCGTGCGGCTCGGCATCGTAAATCTCTACTCGGATGAGGTGGGCAATCCGCAGCTGCCGGCAAAGTTCGAGGTGCTGAAGAAACATCGCAGCCGTCTGCGCTGGGCGGCAGTGGCAATCGCGTTACTCGTGCTCGCCGCGATTGTCGGAGTTTTTCTCTCCGTTTTGCGGAGGCCGCCGCGGACCCCGTTAACTATCTCGGAGAAAAGCATCGCTGTACTTCCCTTCAGCGATCTTAGCAAAGAAGAAGAGAACGCGTTTTTTGCCGATGGCGTGCAGGACGAAATTCTTACGCACCTGGCAAAAATCACCGATCTCAAAGTGATCAGCCGCAGTTCCGTGATGCAATACAAGAGCGGAGTCGCGCGCAATCTGCGCGAGATCGGACAGCAGCTGGGCGTGGCGCATCTTTTGGAAGGCAGCGTGCAACGCGCGGTCAATCGCGTTCGCGTCAACGCCCAGCTCATTGACGCGCGCACCGATGCCCATCTTTGGGCGCAGAGTTATGATCGCGATTTGTCCGATGTCTTCGCCATTCAAAGCGAAATCGCCAAAGCCATCGCCGATCAGCTTCAGGCTAAGCTTTCGCCGAGCGAAAAGACCGCGATCGAACGTCCGCCAACGAATGACGTCACTGCTTTCGATCTCTACACGCGCGCTGAAAATCTTTTGCTGACGGCAGCCGAGACCAGTACGGGAAAAGAGGATCTCCTCCAAGCCATCGATCTGTTAAAGCAGGCTGTCGCGCGTGACTCCTCTTTTTTCCAAGCCTATTGCCGCTTAGCAGAAGCGCACGATTCACTTTATAACTTTGGCTACGATCACACACCCGCCCGGCTGGCCCTCGCGGAAGCGGCCATTGAAGCGGCGTCTCGTTTGCGTCCAAATGCCGGGGAAACGCACCTGGCCCGGGCGCGAAATCTTTATCAGGGCTACCGTGATTACAACGGTGCTCTGGCTGAATTAGACCTTGCGCGCAAGACTCTCCCCAACGATGCGCGCGTCTTCGAGCTGACCGGTTATATTCAAAGGCGCCAGCCGGGACGTTACGAAGAATCTACGCGAACCCTTGAGCGTGCCCTTGAGCTCGATCCGCGCAATGTGCAAGTCTTGCAGCAGATTGCCGCCTTCAATTACCCCCGAACCCGCCGTTATGCCCAGGCAAAATCGGCGTGGGATCGCTTGTTGGCCATCACACCGGATGATGTGAGTGCCAGGGCATCGCGTGCAGGGGTGGACCTGGACTGGAAGGGTAACACCCGACCCTTGCATGAAACAATCGAAGCCATTCGGGCCATAAATCCCGCTGCGACACAGAAAATTGCCGACGCTCAGCTTAGTTGCGCGTTGGCCGAGCGGGACGCCGTTGCTGCTAGCGATGCCTTGATCGCACGGGGCGGAAATTCGGTCCTCCTAGCTAGCGAGAATGTGATTTTTAATCGCCCATTCGTAGAAGCTGTTATTGCGCGTATGACCAAAGATGATGCCAAAGCGCGATCTGCTTTCACTGCTGCCCGCGCCGAGCAGGAGAAAATTGTCCAGTCCCAATCAAACTACGGTCCCGCGCTCTGCGTGCTTGGTCTCGTTGACGCTGGCCTTGGCCGGAAAGAGGAAGCGCTTCGCGAAGGCCGGCGCGCGGTCGAGCTTCTTTCGGTGGAACAGGATGCGCCCGATGGCGCGGACACGGTCAAATATTTGGCGATGATCGCTGCCTGGGTTGGTGACAAGAACTTAGCCTGCGAGCAGCTTGCGATCGCTCTCCGTAGCCCGAGCAATCTTAGCTATGGACAGTTGAAACTGATGCCGATGTGGGACCCGCTTCGCGGCGATCCGCGCTTCGAGCAAATCGTCGCCTCGCTCGCGCCCAAAGAATGATATAACCGTTTGCCCCGGCTGCCGCGTAAAATCCATAGCGTGGCGCCGGATAGCGAGAAAAGAGATCGCGTTCGAGATCGGGCACGTCTTGTTCATCGACAGTCGTTTGCCCGAAGCGGTGCTAAAGTTTGATCACATCCTGAATGTCACGCCGGACGACGTAGATGCGTTGGCGCAAAAAGCGGGTATTGCGCAAGCCGAAGGAGACCTGCCGCGCGCGTCAGCCCTCCTAGCTCGACTCCATCCAGGCATCTCTTAGTGCTTTCTGGTCTTAATTAAGATCCTTCGATTCCGCTCAGGATGACACTATTTGCCGTCGGAATGGGCGAGTTTCTGAAAGCGCGGATCGTTCCGGAGCGGATCGAACATTGGATCGAGCCGAAGCAGCGCGGGTGTCAGCGGTGTGCCTCCCAGCCCGGTGACGTATGGTATTGATAGCAGTTTCTGTAAAGCGGCAATGGCGCGGTCGGGCTCTCCCATTCGCGCCGCGATCCGGGCGAGGGCCTCGAGCGGTAAAAGGTCCATGAGCCGCCTCCTTTCGATTGAAGTTATTCGGCGAGAGTGAACGGATTTATCGGGACACGCTCGGGGACAAAAGTCTGTTTCTATGTCATAACCTCGCCAAACAGGCCTCCGCTCTCGCCGGCGTATCGCAGTTCGAGAAAGGTATCGAACGGCTAAAGGAAGCGATTGCAATCTATGAAGAGTGGCCGAACAAGAACTACTCCGATCTTGTCTTAACCAAAGTTTATCTCAGTAAACTTCTTCTCTCAGCAGATCGGTTGAACGAAGCTGAAGCGGTGGCGGCTAACGCCTACAATGAATCGTCTCAGCATCTGGAGAAGAGTGACGCCACAAGGAACTCGGCAGCCAGCAACCTTGTCGCCATCTACAAGAAAGAGGGCAAAGCTGAAGCAGCTCAGAGCATCAAGTAACGGTATTCGTTGAAAGGCGGCGCTGCGCGATTACTATGCGCTAAGTGGCTCGCTCAGCTCGAAACAGCGCATGGAATGAGGTGTTCGCGCTTCTTTTGCTCGGCTTCGGCACGCTGCTCTTTCTCGCGCTGATTTCCTACAGCCCGCGCGACCTCCCCGCATGGGTGCCGTGGAGTTACCTTTCGCCGCCCAACCGGCCGGCGCAGAATTTTATCGGGCCGCTCGGCGCCATCCTGGCAAGTGTGTTTTATCTGCTGATC
The DNA here is from genome assembly GCA_046734175.1 of Verrucomicrobiota bacterium. Taxonomy (GTDB): domain Bacteria; phylum Verrucomicrobiota; class Verrucomicrobiia; order Chthoniobacterales; family UBA10450; genus AV69. Next base: position 8,764 of record JBKPQR010000061.1, read on the forward strand.
GGCGCGGCGTCGTATCTGCTGGCGGCGGTGCTGCTGGGGTTCGGCATAGCGAAGCTTTTTTACGGGAAGTTGCGGGTGAGCGCGCGGCTGCCCTGGATCGCGCTCTTTATTGTTTCCGGGGCGTGCCTGCTGCAATTGCAGAAGTGGTACGTCTTCGACTGGAAAAAACTCAATATCATGGGGCCGGGCGGATTGTTCGGTTATTTCTTCGGCAAGAAACTTCTGCTCACCACCATGGGGGAGGTTGGGTCCATGATTCTTCTCCTCGCCATTTACCTGAGCGCGCTGATTTTAATGACCGGACTGCGCCCCATCCATCTCGTGCGCGAGACGATGGTGGCAGCGAACCGTGGCGCGGTTCGGTTACGTGAATGGCGGCTGCGGCGCGAGATGCGGCGCGCCGACATCAAAGGCCAGATCGCGATTAGTGAACGGGAACTGGAAAAACAGCGGCGCTCGATTGAGAAGCAACTGAAGAAAAAGGGCGCAACGCTGCCCGAGCCGGCGCTGGTGCCGGCGGAAGAGCTGGCGGGCCGGCCGAAGCCCCGCGTCGTGGACACTACAGCGTTACCCGATGAGTCGATGCGTGCACGTCGAAAACCTTCGCTGGCAGAAATCCGCGCTGCTCGTTCCGCGGCGGGGCCGCTCCCGCCTTCGCAGAATTATGCCGGAGCGGGCGACTTCGCTTCGGATGACAGAAGGTTTGATGCGGAACATTATCAATTGCCCACCCTCGATCTGCTCGATGAACATGATCCGGAGGGCCGGGGCGGCGCCGATGCCTCCGAGCTGGAGCGAGTGCAGCAAACATTGATCGAAACGCTGGCCCATTTCGGCATTGCCGTGGCCGCGGGCGACATCACAAAAGGACCGACGATTACCCGATACGAAGTTTATCCGGCAAAAGGCGTGCGGGTGGACAAGATCGTGTCGCTCGAGCGCGACCTGGCGCGCGCGACCCGCGCAGAGCGCATCAATATTCTCGCGCCCATTCCTGGGAAGGACACGGTCGGGATCGAGATCGCCAACACGCGCAAGATCAAGGTGACATTGCGAGAACTGATG
>JBKPQR010000062.1:0-29822 GCA_046734175.1 Verrucomicrobiota bacterium
GCTCTACGATGAGCACACCACAGGCATGCACTGGCAGGTGCATAAAGTCGGCGCGCGACACGGCAAGGTCTATTACGAACGCGGTGAACGCATGCCGGTTGCGGTCACGCTCGGTGGTGATCCCGCTTACACTTTTGCCGCAACCGCGCCATTGCCCGATGGACTTGATGAAATTCTGTTCGCCGGATTTCTGCGCAAAAAATCAGTTGAACTGGTGAAATGCCAAACGGTCGAGCTCGACGTTCCGGCCGATGTCGATTTCGTGCTGGAAGGTTTTGTGCAACCGGGTGAGACGCGGCCAGAAGGGCCATTCGGAGATCACACCGGCTTTTACACCGCGGTCGAGGATTATCCCGTCTTTCATCTCACGGCCATCACGCACCGGCGCGATCCCATTTACTCGACGACCATTGTCGGCCCTCCGCCGATGGAAGATTTTTATCTCGGCGACGCGACTGTGCGGATTTTTCTGCCCGTCTTCCGCATGAACTTCCCGGAGATAGTCGACATGACTCTCCCGCCCGAAGGCGTTTTCCATAATCTCGTTTTTGTCAGCATCCGCAAACAATATCCCTATCAAGCTTTCAAGGTCATGCACGGCCTCTGGGGAATGGGGCAGATGATGTTCTCGAAATACATCGTGGCGGTGGATGAAGATTGCGATGTGCACAACACCAGCGAAGTCCTCTTCCGCCTTTGCGCCAACACCGATCCCGCGCGCGACAGCACGCTTATTCGCAACCCCAGTGATTCACTCGATCACGCGCCGAGCGAGCAGAACATCGGCTCCCATATGGGGATCGATGCCACGCGCAAGCTGCCGGGTGAAAATTATCACCGGCCCTGGCCCGAATTGCTAAAAATGGATGAGCGCGTCCAGCGAATTGTGGATTCTCTGCGCCAGAATCTGTAGCGCTCCGTAGCGGCGGTCCATCAGCGCCGTCCGATGCGCAGCTGGTGAGGGCGCGGGCAGTTATTGATCACACTTCGGCGGTCACAGACCCACCGCTACAGTTCCTCAGCTGGTGCCGAGTCATCTTACCGTTTCGCCAGAATCAATACTGATACGGCCGGCGGAAAAACTGGCCGGTATCGACGTCCCGCGTCAGTCCACCGGGTGGAACATCGCTGAGATCGTATGAGCGCCCCGTGTACGGACTCAGGAAAACGTTGGGATACCTAGTAAACCGCGCCACGGGCCAGCCACCGCGCGGAGGAGGCCCGTAGGCGTAGGCGCGGTCTTCCTGAATGGCATGACCAATGAGCGCTCCCGTGGCCGCACCCGCCGCCGCGCCGATGGCTGCGCCACGCACATGTCCGGTGGCTGCACCGCCGATGATCGCCCCTGCCGCCGCCCCATACCCGGCGCCCGCTCCCGTGGGAGCATCGCACGAAGCCAGCGCCATCGCTCCCGCACAAATCCCTGCTAATCCTTTCATTTTCATAAACGCGTTTCCTCGGTTTGAAAGTTACCGTGGAAAAGACGCATTGCCAGCGAGCTTCATTCAACCAAATTTCATTAGCTGCGCCGCCACTCGAGCTGCCTTTGCCATCCGGCCGAGCCGATAAGTTTTTTCAAAAACACGAAAATTGTCGCGCTCCATCCGACCGAGCAATGTCTCATAAACCGAACGCATGATCTCGGCCGGCAACATGGCACGGCCATCTTCCGGCGGCAGTTGCCGCTTTGCTTCCGCGAAAAACGAGCGCGCCCGCGCCGCTTCGAAGTTCATCAGTGAAATGAAGCGCCGGCCGTGTGCGCGCTGCCGCAGATCGTGCTCGGTGTAATGGAAACGCGCGAGGTCTTCAGCCGGCAGATAAATTCGTCCAGCGTCCAGATCTACGCCCACATCGCGGATAATGTTGGTCATTTGCAGCGCCAGCCCGAGCGCGACCGCGTACTCGCGGCAACGCGGATTGGTGTAGCCGAAGATCTCGATGCTGACCAGGCCGACGGCGCTCGCCACACGATAACAATAAACCCGCAGCTCCTCGAACGTGGCATAACGCTGGTGCTCGATGTCCATCTCCACGCCGGCAATGATTTCCTCCAGCATTTCAGGCGTAATCGGATAACGCCTCATTAATTCGCGCACCGAGGTGGCCAGGGGCGGTTCACCCGCAAAAGCCTCGCGCAGACTGCGTCGCCACTCGTTGAGTTGCCGGCGTTTGGTCGCCGCATCGCGCGCGCGATCATCCGCGATATCGTCAATGAGGCGGCAGAAAGCATAGAAGAGAGTGATATCGCGCCGGCGGCTTCCGCGCATGGCAAGGAATGCGAGCGCCAGGTTGGACTTGCTTGCGCGTGTAATGGCGCCGGCAGAATCGACCGCTTTCATGCATTCAATATTGGATCCAATTCTCCTGATTGATTCGCCCCGTCTCACACTGGCGGAAGAGCACCACCCACGAGGCCAGGAGCCAGCCAGTGACGAGTGCGCGCACGAAAACAAAAAGCGTGCGCCAGGCGAGCACGGCCAGGGTGCGATCGGCAATGGCGGCGCGAAGCAAAGCGTCCAACACCAGGATGAGAAAGAAGTTCAGGCCGGCAATTAAGAAAAACCAGGCCAGACGCCGAAAGTCGCGCCGGAGCAACTGCACATGCGCGCGCAGAGCTTCGCGCAGGCTTTCGTTGTGGAGAACGAGCGAGATCTGCACCGAGCAAAACAGCAGAAGAAAGATGCTCATAAAAAAGCGCTGGAGCGGCAGATAATCGAGCACATCAGGAATGTTGATGAAGTAAGCGAGCAGGAGCGGCAAACGCACGATGACAAAACTGACCAAGACGACAATGCCGGCCCATTCCAGGACGTAACTAAAGCGGCGGACTGCGAATGCGAACAGAGCGCTCTCGCCAAAGCTCAAGCCTTTAATCCAGGCGAGGCAAACCGTAATGAGATACACCTGGATATAAACGCCAGCCAAATACTCGAAGATGAAGGAAACAGCGTCCACCGCGGCGGAAAGCTTGAGCAGATGGCCGGTCGCGATTTCGTTGTTCCATGCCGGCAGCTTCCAATAAAGAAGAGGTTTGCCGAGCGCCGCGATGACGCTGGCAAGCAGCACGATGTAAATGGCGATGCTCCATGCGCCGTACAATTTCCGCAGCGCCCGCCAGAGCGTGCCGTGAAGTCCGCGCCAGTTGACCAGGAGTAGAACCGCCGCCACCACCGCGAGCGGGAACGTCGTGGTGGCGTTATCGAATATGCCAGCCACCCCCTCGAGCGCAGGCAAAGGCGCTTCATACCAGACCTCGGAGAGTTGCGGCCAGGTCCAGTTCCGAACCGAGATGATCTGCCGCAAATCGATGTCCGAGATGCTGCTTGGCGGCGTGAAGGTGGCAAATTGAAAAAGGAAATAGCCGAAGCCGAGGACGGCGAAGGTAAGCCAGACCCGTTCATAACGTGCGATGCACCGAAAGCCATCGCGTAGCGCCAGCCGCACCGGATTCGCCAGCATGACGAGCACGTATCCGACGATCAGGCCGAACAGTGGATAGACGCGCGGCATCCCGAACTCGGCCAGGAGACAATTGGGATTAGTGATCAGGGAATGGTGAACGGATGCCGCGTAGCTCACCATTCACTGCTTACTATTCACTTCAACGAATCAATCCCCAATGCCGGGTAAAGGGCCAGTACACCATCAGCCCACGACCAACCAGATTCTCCTCCGGCAGCGGCCCCCAGTAGCGGCTGTCGGAGCTAAAGTAACTATTGTCACCCAGCGCGAAATAGGCGTGGGCCGGAACGGTGAAAGTCTGGTCGGGCCTGGCCAGGTTCGCCCGGCCGGGGGCGTAGCCGCGGTATGGCGGTTTGGCCTGCATCACCCGCTGAAAGCCGAACCGTCGCGGCAGTTCACCATTAATATAGAGCAGCGGCGGATCGATTCTCAACGTGTCGCCGGGCAATCCCGCCAGCCGTTTGATGTAATACGGCGGCCCGGTCTCCGGATCCTGCGGGATGAGAAAAATGTGATTGGTGCGAAAGACGAAAACGTCGCCCCGACGTGGCTTGATGAAGTTGTAGCTAAACTTGTCAACGAAGACCTGGTCGCCGGTATCCACCGTGCCGCGGGCGATTACCTGGCCGCGTTTGTAGGAATTCCCCGGCGAGACTTTGAAATCATTCATCAGTTGGTCGGGCGGACAATAAATCGAAAGCTGCTGCTGCCGGCAGATCAGACGCGACCAGGTGAAGAAGAAGAGAAACTTGCGCGGCTGAATCTGCTCCACCACATCATCCGCTTGCGAGACCACGTTGATGTAATTGCGACCCAGAATGAAGAACTCCGCCACCTGCCGAAGCATATTCGGCGGCGGCTCAGGACTGGGACGACCGATGATTCCATTCAGAGTCGGCTGCATCGAGCCGGTGGGAATCTTGAAAGGCTGAATAAAATAGGAGCGCACCGCGACGGCGACAACGATCGCGACCAAAAACACCTCGGTATTTTCACGCCAGCCTGCTTCCCAATGTCCTGCCGCCTGCTCCCCCACGATCTTCTCGAGCTGCTCGGTCTTTTCCCCGATCAACCGCTCATCGCGGGTGCGAGTCGCCGACCTTAGCTCACCAATATGCCGGTCGAGATCAGACAGCGCGCTCTCACTCATCACGTCACGCCGGTAACGCCGCACCTTCTCCGCATGCCGGAGTAAGAGATGCGCATGTTTAACTGAGCGCCGCTGAAACATTGGCGCGAAAGCTACGCTATTGGCAGCTTTTGCAAACTTAAGCGTGGTTCCGCTCTCTCGGTTCCACAGCTCCGGTTCTCCCCTCCTCTGTTCGCCAGCTCCGGCGTTCGTCTGCCAATCCATTCTTTGACTTGCCTGGGCAAACTTGCCCCGCGCGAGCTGCGCGCCGCTATGCGCGAAGTAGGCAAAGGCATCGCTGCCTCGCCTCTTTGTCGGGTAGCCGGCAGATCGCGCCGGCAACGCATCAAAGCAGCCCTATCACTCCTGCAAGAGCTCGGAGGATTTTGTCAGGCGAAAACTTGAGCATCCAAATTGTCACACGCGCTGATGTGGTCTGCGCACTCGGCGTGGGCGAAGGTGCTGAGCTGCTCATCGGCAACTCAGCAGCGGGCGCTGACGACCCCCGCTTTCTCTCGAGCGCATGAGCAGCGAGATTGCTCATTTGCCGGCCATGCAAGAACCCGGCAACGAAGATGACGACGCCCCAGAAGATCAGAGTTCCAAGTGAGAGCGGGCCGGAAACAATGCGGAGCGTTGCCGTCTGGCCTTTTTCACTTTGCTCGCGCCGGCGGTAATCGACTCCTTCCAGTTTGGAAATGGCATTACCAGGCCCGAGGGATTCTGCGCCCTGCCGCTGCTCCGGGACGGTCGCAGTTATCATTCCACCCGGAACAGCTTGCGCCTAACGAATCGAAGCTTGGAGCTCTTTCGCGTGATTGAGGTGCGAGACAAAGATCGGTCGCGCGCTCTCGAGCAGACTCTTGAGCTCCGCATTCTTTGCGTTCGGAATCAAAGTCTTGTCCACCGCTTCGATGACCTGCTGGTGATAAGTGACTTCGTTATCAACGTAGGCCTTATCGAACTCGGCGCCGCTCAAGCCCTTCAGCTTTGCCATTTCCTTGTCGCCGCCGCTCTTCAGACTGCGGCTGGTGGCGCTTTCTTCCGGTGTCACGCCGAGCTTTTTCGCCAGCGCTGTCGCCTGCTCATTTACTGAGGTGTGATCTCTCACCATCAGTTCGGCGAATTCTTTTACCTTCGGGTTTGAAGATTTTTCCGCTGCGAGTTTGCCCGCGTCGATGTCCACCGTGTCGGCCGTAACGGCGATCATCGCGATCTGTGGATCGGTTGGTGCGCCGGCCGACTTCGTCTCTGCTGCCGTGACCGCAGCAGTTCCGAGCGCCGCGCAAATCAAGGTAAGTAGTCCGTATTTTTTCATAATTATTTGTTCTTGGTCGTTTGATTGAATTTTGAATGTCGCCCGGAGAAGTGTCTCCGCGAGATATGGAACCACTTCGCCCCGCGTCCATATAAGTCAACGATTATCTTGACTTATTCGCGCCTGGCGCGTCAGCCAGCTTCGGCTGTTAATCTCCCGCCAAGTGTCACTGCGCCTTTAGCACTTCGATGAAAGCCTCCTGCGGGATGTTGATGCGGCCAATGCTCTTCATCCGCTTTTTTCCTTCCTTCTGTTTCTCCAGCAGTTTTCGCTTTCGGGTGATATCGCCGCCGTAACATTTGGCGGTCACGTTTTTGCGCAGCGCGGAAACGCTTTCGCGGGCGATAATTTTTCCGCCGATGGCTGCTTGTATGGCAACCTGATAGAGCTGACGTGGAATAACTTCTTTCAGCTTCGCCGCTAGTTGCCGGCCGCGAGCTTCGGCCCGGTCTTTGTGAACTATGGTGGAAAAAGCATCCACTGGTTCGCCATTAACTAACAAGTCTAGTTTCACTAACTTCGCTGCCCGATAACCGGCGTGCTCGTAATCCATCGAGCCGTAGCCGCGCGTGATCGATTTAATCTTGTCATTGAAATCGACCAGGATCTCGTTCAAAGGCAGCTCGCAATGGAGCATGACGCGCCGGGCATCGAGCGTCTCGGTATGATGCATCTGGCCCCGTTTCTCCAGGATGAGCTGGAGGATGTCGCCGATGTTTTCGTTCGGGCAAAGAACGTAAGCCTTCACGATCGGCTCCCGGATTTCCTCGATCAAACTCGGGTCGGGCAGATGCGCCGGGTTATCGATGAGCAAGGTCTCGCCGCGGGTCGTTAGCACTTCATAAACCACGCTGGGGCTGGTCGCGATGATGTCCATGTTGTACTCGCGCCGGAGCCGTTCCTGGATGATCTCCATGTGAAGCAGGCCGAGAAAGCCGCAACGAAATCCGAAGCCCAGCGCGACGGAGCTTTCCGGCGTGTAAATGAAGGCGGAATCGTTCAGGCGCAGCTTGCCGATGGCGGTTTTCAGGTGCTCGAAGTCGCCGGTGTTGATGGGATAAATGCCGCTGAAGACCATCGGATGGATTTCCTGGAAACCGGGCAGCGGCTCGCGCGCGGCATTGCGTTGATCGGTAATGGTGTCGCCGATTTTGATGTCAGCGGTGGTTTTGATATTGGCGATGAAGTAACCGACGTCGCCGGCGTTGAGTCGCGGCTGCACAAACATCTTGGGCGTGAACACGCCCACTTCCTTGATCTCGTAGCGGGAGTCGTTGCTCATCAATCGAATGGCGTGATCGGCTTCCATCATTCCGGAAAACACCCGCACGTAACCGACGACACCGCGATAGACATCGAAAACGGAATCGAAAACGAGCGCGCGCAGTGTGTCGTCGGGGGGAGTTTGCGGCGCCGGAATGCGCGCCACGATCGCTTCGAGAATCTCTTCTATGCCAAGACCCATTTTCGCACTGGCGTGAATGGCTTCCTCGGCTGGAATGGCGAGAATTTCCTCCAGTTGCCGCCCGACCGAGGCAACGTCGGCGTTGGGCAAATCGATCTTGTTAATCACCGGCACGATGGTGAGTCCTTGTTTGTGCGCGAGGTGAACGTTGGCCACGGTCTGCGCTTCCACGCCCTGCGCGGCATCGATGATGAGGAGCGCGCCTTCGCAGGCCGCGAGCGAGCGCGAGACTTCGTAGGCGAAATCGACGTGGCCGGGAGTGTCGAGCAGGTTCAGGCGATAAGTCTCACCGTTTTTCGCGGTGTATCTCATCGTCACCGGATGGGCTTTGATGGTAATGCCGCGCTCACGTTCCAGGTCCATGGAATCGAGAAGCTGATCCTGCTTATCGCGCTCGTGAATGGTCCCGGTCCGCTCGAGCAAACGGTCCGAGAGCGTGGTCTTGCCATGATCAATGTGCGCGATGATGCAAAAGTTACGCGTGTGCGCGAGAGCCATGAAGCGCGTGACTATGCGGGCGCGCAGTTAAAGGGTCAATGGAAGCGCCTGTCATCGGGAGCGAGTCGAAGGAGCCCGCGATGAAAGCTGAAGGTAAGGGAATCCTCGACTGTGCTCGGAGTGAGGTGCGAGCGACTGCACTCGACATTTGTGCTGAATAACCGTTAGCTGGTAGCGGATGGCGCGGTTAATCATCAGCGGAACGACGCACGAGCTGGCCGAGGCGCTGGTCACGGTCGGCCGTGGGCCTGAGAACGCCATTCAGCTCGATGACGCGTCTGTTTCCAGTCGTCACGCGGAGTTGCGCGCGATCGAGAGGACCTATCAGTTGCGCGATCTCGGTTCCACCAACGGCACGTTCGTTAACGGCAAGGCGGCGACTGAAATCATGTTGCGGCACGGTGACCGCATTCGTTTCGGAGGGATTCAGGCCCGCTTCGAAACCGACAACGCCCTATCCGCAACCCAGCCTCTGCCCGCGGCGCAGACGGCGAAAGGGCGCGCCGCCACCACAAGCATGCGCCCATCGGACTTTGCCAACGCCTCTCCGTTCCGCGCCCGCAGTAAACAACGCGACCCGGTAAAGATCGCACTCTTCATCATCGCGGGCGTGGCATTGCTCCTTCTTCTTGCAAGCCTGGTCGCCGTGCTGACGATGCACGCGCCTTGAGCTTCCCCGAAGAGGAGCGCTCGACTTCGTCTGGAATGGCGGCAGCTTTGCCCCTTCATGACCTCGAAGCGCCTGCTTCTTTTCGATATCGACGGCACGCTCGTGAATACCGGCGGCGCTGGGGTGGCGGCGCTGCGCAAAATGGTGCAGCGCCATTTCGGTGTGCCAGATGAACTGCACGACATTGAGATTGCGGGGAAAACCGACCGTGCCATCATTCGAGACATTCTGCGGAAGCACGGGACTGAGGCGACGGAGAAAAACATCGCCGCCTTTGCCGGCCTTTACATCGAGGGTTTGCGTGAGGAATTGCCGCGCTGCCGCGGGCGAGTGTTGCCGGGAATCGGCCAGCTCCTTCGCCGTCTTCGATCACAGCCGCACATTGTGTTAGCTCTGCTGACGGGCAATCTGAAAAAGGGCGCAGAGTTGAAGCTCAAACACTACCAGCTCTGGGACTTTTTCGCGTTCGGCGCTTTTGCTGATGATCACCACGACCGCAATGAGCTGGGCGCTTTCGCTCACCGGCGCGCGCGCGAAATACACAACCATGATTTCGCTTGCGCTGACATCGATGTCATCGGCGACACCGCCCACGACATCGCCTGCGGCAAAGCATTCGGCGCGCGCACAATCGCCGTGGCCACGGGCAGCTCCTCACGCCAGCATCTCGAGGCCTGCGCGCCCGATTTCCTCTTCGAAAATTTCGCCGACGTGGAAGATGCTATGGCGAAGCTTGGCTGGTAATCATTGACGATTGGCAGGCCGGCGAAGAGAATCCGAAGCCGATGGCTGAGTCGCAAAAAATCATTCCACTTGAAGGCGAGATCGACCTTCATGTCTCACCACGCATCGCCGCGACCCTCAACGCCGCGCTGAAGGAACAGCCACGGAATCTCATCGTCGATCTTTCGAAGGTCAGCTACATCGACAGCTCTGGCCTTGCCGTTCTCATCGAGGCCATGCAGAACGCGGAGAAGTATGGCGGCAAGTTCGCGCTCGCGGGATTACAGGAGAATGTGAAACCGATTTTTGAGATCGCCCGGCTCGATCAGGTGTTTCGCATTTTTCCGGATGTGAACTCGGTCTCGAGCGCGGGCTGAGCGGCGGTTGCGCCCAGTAAGAGCTCAAGCATTTGAGCAACGTTGCGCGAAATGTCGAATTGCGCGGCGCGCTCAAGCACGCTTCCCCGGGCGTGCAGACGCCGCGCCGGATCGCTCCAGAACCTGAGCGCATTTGCGAGCGCATCAACGTCGTCAGCGCGCTCGACGATCGATCCGTGCACGTTCTCTTCGATCACCTCGCTGCAGCCATTGGCACGCGTCGTGACAACAGGCAAACCCGCTGCCATCGCTTCCAATGATGCATTGGAAAATGGATCGTAAAGCGTGGGCAGAATGAAAATATCAGCCGCCGCAAGGGGGAGCCGCAGGTCTTCCATTTCACCCAGAAAACGCACGGCGCGCGAATGATAACGATGCTGTTTTCCGCGCCCTGCCACGAACAAAGCCATTCCCGCCTTCTCGGCTGCGGCGACGGCAAAACGCAAACCTTTGCGCGCCCAGCCCGTACCGGCGAAGAGCACCGCCACTTCTTCAGACGCCATGCCCAGCTGTGAACGCGCGGCCTCGCGCTTCAGAGGCGCCGGACCGAAATCAGAAACACGCACCCCGTTGCGGACAAGCTCGACCGTGTCGGCCGCGCGGCTGTAGTACCGCGCCATCTCTTCGCATACCATCACGGAGTTGGCGATGACGCGACCGGCGCCGTTCTCGCTGAGCAAGGCTTTTTCCAGTCGCAAAATCTCCCTGTCCTTCCCCCGCAAACGGCGGGCGAATTTTTGCAGCGCGCCATCGAATTGAGCGCGCCGCTCGAGCCAGGCACGATGCACGCCATCTCCGGCCCGGAAAAAGTCGCAGCGCCAGACGCGTTCAAGACTCAGAAGGAGGTCGCAATACTTGCGCGGGCCGGCCTTTTCGAGCGCATCGGCGAAAGCGCACGGGCCGCGCCCGGTCACGCGGACGATGGGACCGAAAGACCAGCTCTGGCCCGGCCAGTCGTCGCTCGTGAAAAGGGTCGCCTGGTGTCCCGCACCTACGACGCCGTTCGCGAGGCGCCGCATGTACGTTTCCGCCCCGCCGCTGCGTGAAAAGCCGCGCCGCACGAATCCAATGTTCAATGTTTCCGGCCGCATCCCGTTCTTTACTTGCACGCAGGGGGCACAATACTTATGCGCATGCCCGGCGAAACCATCGATGCTCCCGTTGCGCGCCGCGCCAGCATCCGACTCCCCAAGAGTCTTCTCTATTCCATCTTCGCGCGCATCGGCGGGTACGGACTGGACACAGACGCGTTCGAAACCCTGCGCGCCTCGTATCGCGGCGGATTTTTGGGAAAAGCCATCGCTTATGACAATCGCCAAAGCGAAATCCCGGCCACGAAAATTCACTCACTTCGCTGGCATCCGGTGCGGCTGCTTTCATCGCTCGACCGGCCGTATTACTATGGCGCGAAAAAGAAATATCTCGATTGGGTCGCATCTCGTCAGCTGGCCACGGGTCGCTATGATCTTTTTCACAGTTGGTCGGGGGATTGCCTGGAAACACTGCGCGTTGGGCGCAGGAAACGCATTCCGTGTGTGGTCGAAGTGCCGACCTGGCATCGCAGTTTCGCCGATCGCATTGCGCCGCGGGTCGAGCCCTTGCGCGCGAATAATCGCTCTCGCATCCGGCGCTGGAAAAACGAACTCGTGCTTCAGCCCGAGCGGGCCATTGCCGAGTATGATCTGGCCACCCTGCTGCTGGTGCTTTCGGAACGAGCGGCCGATACCTTTCGCGCCTGCGGCATTACCGATGAAAAGCTTTTCTACCTGCCGCGCGGCGTGGATGTGGAGCGATTCAAACCGGCGTCCGCGCCCGCGGTGTTTCGCGCCATTTTTTCGGGCGCATTAATCGAGCGCAAGGGCATCCGCTATCTGCTCGAGGCCTGGCATCGCCTCAATTTGAAAAACGCGGAGCTTTGGCTGCTCGGAACGGTGCATGAAGAAGCCAAGCCATACCTGAAAAAATTCTGGCGCGATAACATTCGCCCCCTCGGTTTCGCGCGCGTGGTGGAGAAGTATTTGAATCAATGCACCATCCACGTTTTTCCTTCGCACCTGGAGGGAAGCGCGAAAGTGACCTACGAAGCCGCCGCCTGCGGCTTGCCTCAGGTGGTGACACGCGAGGCCGGCGACGTGGTGCGGGAAGGGATTGACGGAATCATCGTCCCGCCGGGCGATGTGAATGCGATCGCCGCCGCCATTGAACATCTCTATCGCCATCCTGAAATCGTCGCCGAAATGGGCGCGGCCGCGCGCAAACGTGTGGTGGAAAATTTCACCTGGGACCATTTCCGCGAACGGCTGCTCGGCGCCTACGAGCAGGCCATGGGAATGTCATAGCCGTCTGAGAATCCTGCTCATTCAGTTGCGCCGGCTCGGCGATTTGATTCTAACAACGCCTGCAATTGACGCGCTGCGTCATCGCTTCCCGCAGGCGCATATCGCGCTCGCACTCACCTCCGAAGGCGAAGCGCTGCTCAAGGCGATTGCGGGCGTTGACCAGGCATTCGTTTTCAGGCGCACAGTGCGTGACCTCGCGACCTCCCGCAAGTTGCGCGAAAGTGCTTTTGATTGTGTCGTTGATTTCACCGGTAATGATCGTTCCGCCTCCCTCACTTTTCTGAGCGGCGCGCCCCGCCGCATCGCCTCGCATCGCGCGACATCGAAGTCCAGATTTCGCCCCCGTTTTTACAACGAGCTCGTCGCCTGCGCAGTGAAAGAAATGCACACCATCGATTATCAGCTCGCTTTACTTCAGCCGCTCGGAGTCAGCTCCCGAGCGACGGGGCCGAGACTTGAGCTTCCGCCAGATGCTTTCGATCGCGCTTCTGCTTTGGTCCAGCGCGAGATCGGTGACGAGCCGTTTGCTGTTTTTCATCCGGGCTCGACCCGGCCGGAAAAATTCTGGGAACCAGAGCGCTGGGCAGAGGTGATCGCCTTTGCGAGAGATGAGCTCCAATTGCGACCGGTTCTTTCCAGCGGGAGCAGCGCGCTGGAGCTATCGCATATCGCAAAACTTCGAAAGCGCCTGCGCTTCCCGGTAGCTGACCTCAGCGGCGCCCTTGACCTCCTCACATTAGGCGCCTTGATCTCGCGGGCGCGGCTCCTCGTCACGGTCGATTCCGCTTCCATGCATCTCGCCAGCGCCATGAAAACGCCCCAAGTCGCCCTCTTCGGCCCCACGAATCCCTTTCACTGGCGGCCGCGCACCAGTCCCGCTGCCATTCTCTTCGGCGCGGCACGAGAACCGCTCCGCCATTTTCAAGCGCGCGCTCCCAAACTCCCGATGAACCAAATCTCGACGGAAGCCGTCATCAATGCTATGCATTCGATGCACACGGCGCCAGCGGCGTCAGCCGTATGAGCAAGCAAAAAGCCGGCAAGAAAACGAAGCTCTCCTTTCGCGAAACCATCAGGCAAGCCTGGAATCCGTACCGGCGGCTTTATGGCTACGTCCGGCCCTACAAATGGCGCTTCATCCTCGGTCTCGCCCTCGGCTTTCTCTTCGGCGCCGTGAGCGGACTGCTCCCGCTGGTTTTGCAAAGGGTGACCACTGCCATCTTCCATGGGGCCGCTCCCAGCCCGGCTGACTTCACCCATAGCAACCGGCTGCTGAACGCCGGCGGGTCGGTCAAATCAATTCTGGGCATTTGTCTTTTGATCCCGGCTGTCATGACGCTGCGCAGCCTCGTCGCCTACGGCAATACCTACTGCATGAACTGGGTGAGCAATCGGGTAGTCACCGATATTCGCAATCAGCTCTTCGCCAAGATCCTCAACCAATCGATGAGCTTCTTTAATCAACGCCGCGCCGGCGATCTGATCTCGCGCGTGACTAACAACACCATGGCGATGCAGACCGCCTTGACCATCGTGAGCAGCGACGCCTTCAAGCAGCCCGTTTCAATAATCTTCGCGCTCGGCGTTCTGCTCTACATGGATTGGAGATTCACGGTTACTACTCTCATCCTTTTCCCCTGCTGCATCATTCCCATTCAGCTCTTCGGCAAACGCGCGCGCAAAGCCGTCCAGCGCCAGTACGCCGAGATGGGGCAAATGGTCGTGACCATGCAGGAAAGCTTCGCCGGCATTCGCGTGCTGAAATCGTTCACGCGCGAAAAACATCAGATCAAGAGCTTCACCCACACCACTCATCAGCAATTCAATAACATGATGCGGATGATCAAAGCGACGGAAGCGACCGGCCCTTTGGTGGAAACGCTGGCCGCCATCGGTGTCGGTTTCGCTCTCCTTTATGTTTATGTCGCTGGCCTTAGCGCTGGCCGTTTCCTTGGCTTGATCGGCGGCATTTTCATTCTTTACGATCCGGTCAAGACGCTGAGCAAAATTCACGTCGTGATGCAGCGTTCGATCACGGCCACCGTCGGCATCTTCTCGATTCTTGACGCGAAGCCTGACGTCGAGGATGCGCCCAATGCGCAACGACTGGATTCTTCGCTCGGTCAGCTCGACTTTGAGGACGTCACTTTCCGCTATCCCGGCACCTCGAGCGACGCGATTAAGGATCTGACGCTGCGCTTCGAGCCGGGCAAAAGCTATGCGCTGGTCGGGGCGAGCGGCGCGGGTAAGAGCACCATTTTATCTCTCATCCTGCGCTTTTACGATCCAACCGCTGGTGTCGTGCGCATCGACGGCCATGACCTGCGCACTTTGAAACAGCAATCATTGCGCGAACAAATCGGGTTGGTGACGCAGGACACCTTCCTGTTTCACGACACGATTTATAACAACATTCTCTTCGGCCGGCTCGACGCCACCCGCGAAGAAGTCTATGCCGCGGCCCAAATGGCTTACGCGCACGATTTCATCATCGCGCAGGCGAAGGGATACGACACCGTCGTCGGCGACAAAGGCATGCTTCTTTCCGGCGGTCAGCAGCAACGGCTCGCGATTGCGCGCGCGGTTTTGAAAAACGCGCCGATTCTCCTCCTCGATGAAGCTACTTCCGCGCTCGATTCCGAGTCGGAAAAACAGATCCAGCTCGCGCTGCAAACCTTGGCCGCGGGCAAAACAGTCGTCGCCATCGCCCATCGGCTTTCCACTATTCTTTCCTCCGATCAAATCGTGGTGATGGATCACGGCCACGTCAAAGAAATCGGCACACACGCGGAGTTGCTTGCGAAATCGGGCTACTACCGCCGCCTCTATGACCTTCAGTTCAACCGCGGGGCCGGGCAGAAGGAGCCCGAGCCGGAAGAGCTCTTCGAGGTTGTAGGCTGATGCCCAGCCACGTTCCCTGCGTGTGCTCTTAGGACAGCCTCGAATGCAGAACGCCGCTGCGCATGCGTGACGTCATGCAACACTGGCTCGCTCGCTACATCCGGCGGCGGCGGCAACTTTACCCAGGAGCGGCAACCGCCAAAGCGCGGCTCGTCAGCCAGGAGCCACGGCGTTTCCAACCGGAAGACGCGAACGAAGGCCACATTTAATCCTCCCTCTTTGTAGTGAAATCGCTCGCGCACGACCTCTGGCTCCAGGATGTGCAATGACGCGAGTGCTTCCGCCATTTCGAGCGATCCGATTTTAAGTGCGAGCTCTACTCTCGCACAAAGGGCAAGGGTGATCTCGCCGCTGGGCTTCATCAATCGAGCCCGGCTGCGGACTTTCCCGATCTGCTCGTGGAAGAAGGTCGGAAACAAAAAGAACTCACGATGCTGAAATGAAAATCCGTCGCGCCTTTCCGCGATGCCGCCCTTGCGCAGGATGATCGACTGCTCGCCGCACCCGAGCGCATCGCAGACCAGCGACCACTCCTTGAAACCGACGCTTTCCATTTCGCCCAGCGCAAACTAGCCTCCGCCAAATGGCGTTCAACGTTGATCTCCATACGCACACTTTTTTCTCCGGCGACGGGGTTTCCAGCCCGGAGGATTTGATCGCGAGCGCGCGCGCCAAAGGTCTGCACGGCCTCGCCATTACCGATCACAACACGTGCGACGCCATCACTTACGCCCTCGAGAAAGGTCTTATGCGCGCCGACGGCATGCCGGTGGATGATTTTCTCATCCTGCCCGGCGTCGAAGTCACAACCGACGAAGGTCATCTTCTTTGCATCGGCACGACGCTGCCGCAGGCGCACAGCTTGAAAGGCCGGCCCGCCCGAGAAGTTTGTGATCTCATCCACGCGCACGGCGGCCTCGCTATTCCGCCGCATCCTTATGATCTATTCCGGGCCGGGATCCGCTTCTCCACCTTGGAAACGCTCCCCGTTGATGCGGTCGAAGTGTTCAACGCCGCCACCACATTGCACCGCTACAACCGCTATGCCTTTAAATATGCGCAGGAGCGCGGCCTGCCCATGACGGCCGCGAGCGACGCTCATCACGCCGCCGCCGTCGGAACGGCCTACACCATTTTGAATTGTGAAGAGCTCTCCGTAAAAACGCTTCTCGGACAAATCGTCAAGGGCAACGAGCTCAACCAGCGTTATCTCACGCCGCGCGAGAGCATGCTCAAAACGTGGAACAACTGGATGCGCCTGCGCCGAAAAAAGCATCCCGAGATCAATCGCCGGAACAACCAGGAATAAAAGGCCGTCTATGCCGAGCGAGCTGAGACGATGACGCTCTAGCACGCCAGCAGCCGTGCCAGCTCCGCCGGTTCCGTCACCGGCGCGGCGCAGGTGAAATCGCGGCAAACGTAAGCCGCCGGCTTGCCATTGATCGCATTCATGGGACGAAGCGCGTCGTGGCGGGACCCGAAGAATTCGCGTGAATCGTTGCTCTCAAGCAGGAGGAACACGGCTCGTGGCAAAAAATAACGTCGCGTTTCATGCAGCAGAGCGCGCGTGCGTTCATCCTCACGCGCACCGGCGATAACGATTTGGGCCGGCGGGCCATTCAGGAAATCGAGCGCCACCAGCATTTGCGGCATCGCGCTCGGAAAACGCGAGAGCTGTGGCGTGAATGCCGCGACCGTCTCGCGGGCACGCTTCTCCAGCTGGCGATCATTCAACATGGCTGCCAGGCGCGCGAGATTGAGCGCCGCCACTGAGCTCGCGGCCGGCTCAGCGCTGTCGTTGTCGTCTTTCATCCGCAACAACACGCTTGCGTCCTCGCCAGTAACGCTGAAGTAACCGCCGCGCTCATTGTCCCAGAAAAGTGAGTCCAGCCTTTCCTGAAGCTGGATCGCAAACCGCAGCCAGCGCAAATCGAAGCACGCTTCGTACAAATCGAGCAAGCCGGCGATCATGAACGCGTAATCATCGGCAAAGCCGTCGCTCCCCTTTCCATCGCGAAAAGTTCGCGCCAACGTTCGCCGCGCCGTGTCCCATAGATGCGTGCGGGCGAACCCGGCCGCACTTTCGGCCACCTCAAGATAGATCGCGTCATCGAAAATCTGCGCTGCGCGGGCGAAGGCGGAGATCATTAAGCCGTTCCACCCCGCGATGATCTTGTCGTCGAGGTGCGGCCGCGGCCGCTGTGCGCGCATCGCAAACAGCTTCTCTTTCCCGCGCCGAAGCAGCTCCTCGATCTGCTCAGGGCTCCGCTCGAATCGCGCCGCCGTTTCCGCGAGCGTATGCCGCTCAATCAAAATATTTTTGCCGGTGAACTCACCGTGCGGGTCGGCGCCGGCCGGGGCATTCCCATTCTCCTCTACACCGAAGTGAGAACAAAAAATCTCCGCCTCGGGGCCGAGCACGCTCGCGATCTCGCGTTTTGTCCAGACGTAAAATGCGCCTTCCTGTAGCGCCGGTCTTTCAGCGCCGTCCTGCGCAGTTGCGTCGGGCTGAATACCCCGGCGGTGATTGGCCGCCGCTGCAGGGGCTTCGCTGTCGGCATCTTCGGCGGAGAAAAATCCGCCGCCCGGCGCTCTCATATCTCGCCGGACGTAGTCAAGAATATCGCGCGCGACGGACTCGAACTGCGCGTCGCCGGTAATTTGAAACGCGTCGAGATACGCGTTGGCCAGTTGCGCCTGATCGTAGAGCATCTTCTCGAAGTGCGGCACATGCCAGACGCCATCCACCGAGTAGCGATGGAATCCGCCGCCGAGATGATCGTGCACTCCGCCGGCAGCCATTTTGCGCAACGTCAGCAAAACCATCTCAAGCGCGTGCTGGCCGGTATCGGCATCGTGATGCCGCGCGTAAAACCGGGTGAGAAAATTCAGCGCGACCGGTCGCGGAAATTTCGGCGCGCCGCCGAACCCGCCTTCTTGTGCATCGAACGTGCGCACGAACTCATCATAGGCAGCGTCAAACACGCGCGGCTCGAGCTCCTCGCCAGAGCGCGCGCGTGCTCCCGCTTCGCGCAGCGCGCTCACGATGCGGTCGCCCTGCTCCACGATTTTGTCGCGGCTGCGCTTCCATGCCTGCGCAATTCCCGCCAGCACCTTCGGGAAACCCGGATGCCCATACCGGTCCTCCGGCGGGAAATAAGTGCCGCCGACAAAGGGCTTCAGCTCCGGCGTGAGCCACACGCTCATGGGCCAGCCGCCGTGGCCACTCGTCGCCTGCACAAATGTCATATACACGCGATCGATATCAGGCCGCTCCTCGCGATCGACCTTGATGTTGACGAACTCGCGATTCATCAGCTCCGCCGTCTCAGGATTCTCAAACGACTCGTGCGCCATGACGTGGCACCAGTGGCAGGTCGAGTAGCCGATGGAGAGAAAAATCGGCTTATTTTCGCGCCGCGCTTTTTCGAACGCCTCTTTTCCCCACTCGAACCATTCAACCGGGTTTTGCGCGTGCTGAAGCAGGTAGGGCGACTTGGACTTCGCCAGTCGATTTGCCGCGCGCGCCGGTTCAGCAACAATGTGAGTCACTCTCTACACTGTTGTCATTCCGGGCGAAGTCGAGGAATCTCTGGCCTTCTGGAGTCAGACACCATAAGCCGCAGCGGTAATTAGAGATTCTTCGCTTCGTTCAGGATGACATTGATAGATGGCGCGCTCCCATTCCTGGCTGGCATTCTAGTCGTCGCGTTTCTTTATTCCTCGGTCGGTCACGCCGGAGCTTCCGGTTACATCGCGATCATGACCCTCTGCGGTCTAGCCCCGGCGACGATCAGGCCAATCGCGCTCCTCCTGAATATTCTCGTCGCGATGATCGGCTCGATCCAATTCTGGCGCGCCGGTCATTTCAACTGGCAGCTCTTCTGGCCATTCGCGCTGCTCTCAATTCCAGCGGCCGCGCTTGGCGGCTACTTGCAATTGCCTGCAACAACACTTCGGCTGTTGCTTGGCGCCGTCCTCTTCTTTTCGGCCGCACGACTTTTTTTTCGTAAAACTGATCCAACGAAGATCACGCGCCCCGCTCTGCCGAGCGCGATGAGCATCGGCGCGATCATCGGCCTGCTCTCCGGCCTTACCGGCACTGGCGGGGGCATCTTTCTTACGCCCCTGCTGCTCTTTACACGATGGGCGCGCACGCGAGAGGCATCTGCCGTCTCGGCAGTCTTTATCCTGGTAAATTCGGTATCCGGCCTGGCCGGTTATTTCGTCGGGAAAAATCAGCCGCCGCCGCTGCTGCTAACGATTTATCTCGCGTTGATTGCAATGCTCGGCGGATTTTGTGGCTCATACCTTGGGAGCCGCCGTTTTCCGGTGCGCGTTATTTCGCTTCTTCTCGCGACGGTGCTCTTAATCGCCGGATCTAAACTGATCTTTACGCGTTGAGCTGCAGCTGGGGTGTTGTAGCTGCCGCTGTCCTCAGCGGCAGAGGCATCGAGATTCGATAAAGCGATTTCTACCGCCAGGGACGGCGGAAACTACGATGGCTTTCGTTCCAGCAGCACCAATTGCGGCGCGTTCCCTGGCGACCAGGGATTGACCTGGAAATCAGTGGCGATGATTTCGTCCCTCACTCGTGCCAGCAATTGGCGGAAGCTAACGAGATCGAGCTCACCGCAACGGTCCGGCAAACCTTCAAGGTTACGCAGCGCAAGCGCGAAGAGGCGCGTGGCCGGGCGCAGCCGCCGGCTGTGCTTTGCGTGCGTCGGTTGCTCGAAGTTTTTCTGCAAATGCACAAATGCGCCTGCCGCCTGGATGAGCGCCTGAAAAAAGCGCGCCGTTTCCCGGTTCTCCTCTTCGAGCCAGAGCTGCTCCAGCACGTCGTGCGCTTCGTAATAGCGCTGGTCGTTCCAGAGCCGGAAAAAGGCCGTGTAATAATCGCGCGCTTCAGCCGAGCCGCGCTCGAGCGAGGCCACGAAATCGGAAATCCGCTCGCGTTTGTTCATGAAAAGTCATATTCTGGATGAAGCGACGCAATGGGCAAAGCGACTCGATTCCTCGAGGCGATCAAGACATGACCGCGGGAGTGCTCGCGCCCCTGCTGCTTGCCCTCGGAAGTCTCGCCGTCTGCTCCGCCCTTTTCTCCGGGCTCGAGACCGCGCTCTTCTCCCTGCGGCCCCATCAGCTTCGGCGCCTGGAAGCAAACCACCCCACCCTCGCGCCGTTTCTCTCGAGCTTTCGCGACAATCCGCGCCGCGTCCTCGCCCTCATTCTTCTCGGCTCCACTTTCGTCAACGTCATCCTGGTCGTGCTTTGCCTCGCGGTTTTGTGGGAAGGCCCCCGTTCCGCCCTGCCCCAATGGCTCGTCCCTATCCTCATCTTCGCCCTCATCGTTCTCTTCTGCGATTTAATCCCAAAGCTCTTCGCCCTCTCGGCTCCATACCGCTTGTCCGCGCTCGGCGTCTTCGCCCTGCGCGCGCTCATGCCCCTGCTCGCCACCGTCGGCAGCGCACTTGAGAGAGTCAGCGTCGCGATCGTGGGGCTGGTCACGCCCGCGCATTTGCGCACCCGTTTACATCTTTCAGATGAGGAACTGGAAACCCTCATCGAGATCGGGGCCGAGGAAGGTTCGCTGCGCCGGGCCGAAGGCGAAATGATCCAGGAAGTATTCAAACTCGGCGACAAAACCGCCAAGGATGTGCTCACTCCGCGCGTCGATATGTTCGCTCTGCCTGACGATCTCACCAATGAGGAAGCGATCGCGCGACTGAAAGCGCGGCGGCATCGCCGCGTTCCGGTTTACGCCGATTCACCGGACAACATCCTCGGCATCATCGAAGTGAAATCGTTCCTGCTCCATCACGATGAGCATTACACCGAAGCGCTCCTGCCACCCTCGTTTGTTCCCGAAACCATGCGAGCCCTCGATCTGCTCCGCGGCTTCCTCACTCACCCGCAGGGAATGGCCATCGTGCTCGATGAATTCGGCGGCACCGAAGGCATCGTCACATTGTCCGACATCATCGAAGACATTATCAGCGACGCGGCCCCCCTCGGTGACGCCGATATTTACATCGAATCGCTCGAGGAAGGCCGCTTCCTCGTCAATGGCAAAGCGCGTCTCGATGACCTGAGCGAGCGCCTCGGCTTTGAGCTCGAGGCCGACGGCATCGATACCATCGGCGGCTACGTGTTTAATCAGCTCGGTTACCTGCCCCAAGCAGGCGCCCAGGTGGAAACACCGCGTTTGAAAATCACCGTCCGCCGCGTTGCCCGCCGCCGGATTGAAGAACTGCTGCTGGAGAAAACGGTTTGCGTGGCCTGCGACGAAACTAACGGGGAAATGCCGCGATGATCTGGCTCCTCGTCATCGCCTGCTGGCTCGTCTCCTTTCTTTTTGCGGGAATCGAGGCCGGCCTCCTCGCCTTCGATCCCGTCCGTCTGCGCACCCGCGCGAAGAACGGCGATGCCGCGGCATTACGTCTGGAGAAACTGCTGCGCCATCCCGAACGCCTGCTCATCACCGTGCTGCTCGCGACCAACGCCGCCGACATTATCGCGCTGCTCATCCTGACACATCATCTGGTGCGAGCATTTCATAGCGCTGGTTACTTCCTCGCCGCCGCCATTGCCTTGCCGCTTTATCTATTCGGGCTCGGCGTGCTGCCGAAATCGCTCTTTCGCCGGTTCCCGCTCCGCGCCATCGCGCGCTTCTCCCGTCTGCTCGAGCTGGCGACAAAGGTTCTGTGGCCGATCCTCGCTCTGGGCGAATGGTTCGCCCGCCGATTTATCACTCCGGGAAAGTCCGCGCCGCGACTTTTTGCCGCGCGCGAAGAATTGAAGCAGATCACCGTGCAAAGCGAACGCGGCGGCGCGTTGACACCGGCCGAGCGCGCCATCATCCACAACGTAGTCGATTTCAGTTCCGTCAAAGTGCGCGATGTCATGGTTCCGCTGGCGAAAACCATTTCAGTTCGGCCGGATGAGACGCCGGGAAAAGTTCTGCAACTCAGCGAAGAGGCCGGGATCGACCGTTTCCCAGTGGTAGAAAAAGCGCGGCCAGTGGGTCTGATTAATGTCTTTGATATTCTCGTCGATGCCGCCCGGCCGATGCGCTTGCGCGATTACACGCGCCGCATCATCACCGCTTCGGAAAGTGAATCTGCTTACCGCGTTGTGCGCCGATTGCGCGCCGCCCGCATCGGGCTCGCCGCCGTGGTTGATTCGCGCCAGCGATTCATCGGCATTGTCGCTCTGGAAGACCTGGTACGGCAGCTCGTCCGCGGTTGAAATATTCCTACTCCTAATCTTACTCCTACTCCTAATCCTCCCCTAGGTACTATCTTGCGCGAAGATAACGAGTAGGCGGTAAGAGCAATATTCCCGTTTGCCAACAACGGGCTGCTGACGGCATATTCCGCCTCCCGCTCGCCTGCGTTATTTCCGCAGCGACGGATCGACCATGGCTGTGGAATTACCGGAAACCACTTCGAAACTGGGCGGACCGCTTGTCCGACAGTTCTCGGTTTTCCTGCCGAACAAAGTCGGGGCCATGCTCGATATCGTGAAGCTGCTCAACGCGCACGCCATTCACGTCGTCGCGCTTAGCATCACGGAATCGACCGATTCGGCTATCGCGCGACTGATCGTGAGTGATCCCGAAGGCCTGGAGGAATTGTTCCGGGAACATAACATCGCTTTCGGCAGCTGCGACATCATGGTGGTCGAGCTGCGCGAAGTGGCGACGCAATTTATCAAATTGCTGGCCGCTTTGCTCATGGCGGAAGTGAACGTGCATTTCAGCTATCCGCTTTTGACGCGCCCAAGCGGACGCGCTGCTCTGGCGATGTACGTGGACGATGCGGAATGCGCCACCTCGGTGTTAATGGGCGAAGGGTTTCGCCTGCTCGCGCAAAGCGATATCTCGCGGTAAGCGCCGCGGCAGATCGTTGATGCGTCGGCATGGGTTGGCCTTGCGCAGATTTGGCCATGGCAACGAATGGGATTACTTCGGCGTTAAATATGGTAATCTCAGCGCGCACGCGCTTAAAGAGCGCCGCCGCATTGATTAGAATCGCCCGCTTAGTAACGCAACATGCCGGAAACAAGAACCACGGATAGCCCAGAACTCGCCGCCAACCATCGCTCCTTCGCCATTGCGCTGTGGGTCTTGCTGGCATTTTTCGCATTGGAGATTCTCGCTACCGCCATCCATTTCAGCGCAAAAATTCGGGCGCAGCGTGCGGCCGCTCGCGCCGCTGCTCCTGTGACCGTGGCGCCGCGGGTCGCTCCGGCTGCCTCTGCTCCCCCTTCCCAGAAAAGTGCCCCTGCTCCTGCCAGCTCCGCCGCTCTCACCGCTTCCGATCGTCTGCTCAAGGAAGCAGCCGCGCTGCGCGAGCGAGGCGATACTGCCAATGCCCTGGCCCGTCTTCAGGAAGCGGCACAAAACGATCCGCATAACGCAAATGTTCTGGCCGAGCTGGCTACGATTTACGAGTCCATCCAGCTCTTCGATCGTTCTAACGATGCCTGGCAGAAGATCCACGAGATCGGACCTTCCGCCGGTCCGCTCTATGAACTGGCTAAAACGAAACTCCGCACTGGTGTCCCTGCTTCCACTCCACCTCCTGCTTCCACCGACACCGCCGGCAAACCGATTGATGCCGAAGGCATACCCGAAGGCTCCGTCTTCGGCATAGCCGAGGTGGCGACGGAACCTGTGCCTGATCCTGAGGCAGAGACGAACCTTCGCCTGAAAATTGCCGTGCGAAAAAGGCCCGGCGTTTCCTATGAAGTGGGAAAGTTGCGCATTAACGTTTTCCTCTATGATTTGAGCGAGGACGGCAAAACGGTCCTGACCGATGCCGATACCAGCTCGGAATGGCTCAACCCGAAACATGATTGGTCAGACTCTGCCACGGAGACGCTCCTCGTTTCCTATCGGCGCTCGAAAACACACTCCGTCACTTCCGAAGCAGCGATATCAGCTGCGGCCGCTGCGGTCACCCCGGGCAAAGCAGCGGGCCGCTCGAAAAAGCGCGGCGAAACTTCGCCGAGCCCGGAAACACAAACTGACGCCGGCGCTCATCATCGCTACCTCGGTTATCTGATTCGCGTCTATTACAACGATAAACTTCAGACCGTGCGCGCCGATCCCGCTCATCTGGTGAACGACGCGCCCGCTGCTTCCGTCCTGCCGTGATAGCGCTGCTCATTGTCCATCATGATGCAGAGATCGGGCGGGAATTAGTGCGGATGATCAAAGACTTCACCGGCTACGACAGCGCCCTCACCACCAGCGAAAGCGAGACGCTGGTCTGGCTGCGCCGGCAACCTGAGGTGCGGCCGCGCCTTCTCCTCACCCAGTTGGATGCGCCCGGCCTGGACGGATTTTCTCTCGGCGCCGTTCTCAGTGAAATGTTCGCCGGCTTGCAAACGTTTTTTCTTCCCCCGTATGCCGCGATGCAGGTGCGCCTGGAAATCGCCGGCTCAAAGGTGTTTCCTGAGCCCATCGATGGCGACCGCCTCATCGCCGCCATTGAACGTTCGGTGCGGATGCGCTGGGACGCGCCCGATTGGTTTCACGTGCTCGATGTTCTGCAACTGTGCTGCCTGGCCGGCCGCAGCGGTGCGCTCCAGATGGTGCGGGGCAGCTGGGTTGGCGCCGTTTATTTGCGCGAGGGCGCCATTATTGATGCCGAAACTGCCGGCATGCGCGGCTACCCGGCCCTGGCGGAGATGGTGAGTTGGGGCGAAATCGAATTCGCTTATGACCGCGCCGTGACCGCCGAAGCTGAGACATTGCATGGGACGTGGGATCAATTGCTCAGCGATGCTCTCGAGGAAAATAAGCGCAGCGCGCTTCCGGAGTGGCGCCGGCAAACGGCATAACGGTTTTTCCAGCGGCCCGGCATGGGTTAGTCTCAAACCGATGAAATTCGCGGCCGCTTTTCTCGCGTTCTGCGCCCTGGCTGGTGTGACCAATGCTCAGATTCAGGTGCAGCTCAAATTCAGCCGGCTGCAATACATCGCCTACGAACCGTTGACTGCCACCGTCTCCATCACCAACCGCGCCGGTCGCGACATCGACCTGCGCGATGACGCGGACGAACACTGGTTCGGCTTTGAGATCACTGGTAATCAAGGTCAATCGATCGGCGCCGGCACGATGGCCGAATCCCCTCCTCTTCACATCGAGAGCGGCAAGACCGTGACCCAAAAAGTAAATCTTGCCGCCCTTTTCCCCATGGAGGAGTTCGGTCCATATCACGTCCGGGCTCATGTCTATTTTGCCGATGTCGCCCGCTATTTTTATTCGCCCACGAAAGTCGTCGAAATCACCAACGCGCGTCCGATCTGGAAGCAGAGCGTCGGTGTTCCCAGCGACAGCGGCGCGGAAGGGAATGCCCGCACCTACTCACTGCTTTCCAATCGTTTCCCCGATCACACTTCACTTTACGTTCGGGTCGAGGATGAAACGCGCAACCTCGTTTACGCGACCTACTCGCTCGGCCACATCATCGCCTTTGATGAACCGCACGCCGAGATCGATCGCGAGAATCGCCTGCACGTGCTGCATTGCGCCGCGCCTCGCACCTGGTCTTACGCTGTCGTTGGACTCAATGGGCAGTTGATCTCACGCTCCACCATTCTCGAGACGAAAACCCGTCCGCGCCTTCAGCATAGCGCCAATGGCGATGTCGCCGTCCTCGGCGGCATGAGCGAATCAGTTGCCGCGCAAGCGGTCCAAGCCGCGCAGAAAAAATCGGTGCCGAAATTATCCACTCGCCCGGGCAATCCGTCGCGCGGCGATTGAGCGTCAACGATGTCGCGCCTTTTTTTGGCCCTTGGCATCATCTTGCTTTTAGCCGGCGCGCAAACGGTGCGCGGGCAAACCCGCTTCACCACCGTTGTCATTGATCCCGGCCACGGCGGCTTCGATCGCGGCGGGATTCCGGGGCAGCTCGTTCCGGAAAAAACCATGACGCTCGATGTTTCGCAGCGACTCAGGAAAATTTTGCAAAATGCAGGCTATCGCGTGGTCATGACGCGCGATGACGATGTCTTCGTTCCGCTCGGCACGCGCGTGGCCATCGCCAATGCTCAACGCAACGCCATTTTCGTCTGCGTCCATTTCAACTCCGCCACGCGCACCGGAGCCAACGGCATCGAAACTTATTTTTATAGCACTGAAAGCGCGCCGCTTGCAGGCAGCATTCAGAGCGCGGTCGTGCGCGGCGCGCGCACGGAAAATCGTGGGGTGCGTCGCCGCGGTTATTATGTCCTGCGCCGCACCACCATTCCGGCCGTGCTGGTCGAATGCGGTTTTTTGACCAATCAAACCGAGGCGACCTTCGCCAAAATTCCCGCTTACCGTGAGCAGTTAGCGCAAAATATTGCTCTGGGAATTCTCAACCGTCCGAGACTGGCGGAGCGCACCAGTTATACCAACCGCTCCTCGCGTGTTGATGTCGGCTTGCAGCCTTTCCTCGACCAACGTTATATACGCGAGTCGGGCACGACCCATCATCGCAGTTCGAAATCGTCGAAAAAGAAAAAGACATCAAAAAAGAAGAAGACGACGAAAAAGAAAACCGCAAACGACCAATAGTGGACTCGCCGGTGGTGAGCTCGGCGGAAATGCGCGAAGCGGAGAACGCCGCCTTCGCCCATGGAGTTTCCGCTGAAGCCTTGATGCACCAGGCCGGCGCTGGAATTGCGAGATTGGTCCAAACATTCTTTCCGGCGCCGGCACGCTGCCTCGTCTTTGCCGGCAAAGGAAACAATGGCGGCGACGCAGTTGTAGCGGCGACGCAGCTCAAGCGCGAAGGATGGCACGTCGATATCCATCTCGCTTTTTCTGAATCAGAATGCAGCGATCTGCTGCGGAAAAAACTCGCTGAGTTCCGGGACATCAGCTCTGCTGGGCTGAATTCATCCGATCGCTTGGTTGTTCTGGATGGGTTGCTTGGCCTTGGTTCAAAGCCCCCGCCGCGAGACCCGGTTCGACGGCTGGCCCGCGACATAAATCGTCTTCGCCCTGAGGAGAGCGCTTACGTTTTCGCCGTCGATATCCCGAGCGGCCTGGATGGCGATACCGGGCAAGCTGATCCCGACTGCGTTGTCGCGGACTTCACCGCAACGATCGGCGCCACGAAGCGCGGACTACTCGCTGATCATGCCACGAACCTGGTTGGTCGCCTTGAAGTAGTGCCGCTGCCCGTGCTAAAGCTGCCGCAGCGACAGGAGATCGTGGCCTGCGCAGCATCATTGAAGGGCCTGCTTCCGCGCCGCCCTTTTAATTCTTATAAGAACGAGTTCGGCCGCGTCGGTATTGTCGCTGGGTCACGGGGTTTCGCTGGTGCAGCAAGCATGTGCGCGTGGGGTGCGCTCCGGGGAGGCGCCGGTCTTGTTGAAGTTTTCGTGCCGCGAAACATTTACGAGATCGCCGCTGTCGCGGCGCCGTTCGAGGCAATGGTGAAACCGGTACGATTGTACCGCGATTTACTCAGCGAGAAGATGGAGGTCTGGGCGGTTGGCCCCGGGCTAGGCGTGAACAACGCAAAGCAAATCCTCCCGCTTATCGAGCAGGCAAAACAACCCATGGTGATTGATGCCGATGCTCTCAATGCGCTTTCGGCCGGCGTGTCGATGCTCAAGAACTGCCGTGGCCCGCGCCTGCTCACGCCGCATCCTGGCGAAATGAAACGGCTGGCTGGCGAAGACAAACTCACACGTCTGCAGCTCGCACGAAACTTCACCACTCAGTTCCCGATTACGCTTCTACTCAAAGGAAGCCGCACGATTGTCGCCCAAGAGGAGCGGATCAGTTACAACACCACTGGAAATCCCGGCATGGCTACCGGCGGCATGGGCGATGTGCTCACCGGCGTTTGCGCGGCACTGATTGCGCAGAAGCTCTCCCTCTTCGATGCCGCGCGTCTCGGCGCGTGGGTCTGCGGACGCGCCGCCGAGATCGCTCGTTTCAACCGTGGCGCAAGCGAGCAATCACTCCTTCCGCGCGATGTGCTGAACAACCTTGGCGCAGCGTTTAACGAGGTTTAGATACGGGCTCTGTGTGCGCGGCAGAATGCCTTGCCTTCGCCGCAAATTTCTGCGCGCTTGGGCTAACACTCCGAAGCTTTTCCGCTAACTCTGGCGTCGACCGCAAACATGGCGGTTTATCGATCAGCCATGCGGTGACCGGCTCAAGGCTCGCCCTGCGTTGATGCCGTCTAAACGTCGCGGGGTACGCTGCCCGCAGCGAACTGGTTGTCGGGTCATGGCGAGGCAAACTTCTTCTTCGGTTTTTCTTTAACACTCGATTCCGGCACAGAATAGTTTCGACCTGCTTATACAAGCGTATCACTTCCGTAACCAACTATCTCCAGGAAACTACCATTACGAAACACGATCCGCGCAATGGGAAAGGCCGGCTTGTTCTCACCACCAATAGCCCACGCAAGCCATTGATACTCACGGGTCGACCAACGAGGACACCCCCTTCGAGCGCGACCCGGCCGGTAACATCGGGCCGGAAACGACGTCGAATGGTGGCGCTCACGGGTTCACCTCTGATTTCATAAACCGGAAACGAGATGGCCATGGGTGTGCACGACCATGAGCGGCAGCCTTGATCCACCTTCGGCAACAGGGAAATCACGTCTGAGCCAGCGGCATCGTCTTCCCATCAGCCACCGCACCACTGTCGATCAACAGCGCTTTGGTTTTGCCAATTAACAGATAGATGAAGGGCGCTTCGTAAGTCGCGCACAGACTCTCGCGGAGGATAAAAGTCTGTGCGTTGTATTGGTGAATTTGAATCGGTGGCTGCGGATTCTTCACGCAGTCTTCCGAACCCTGATTCCAGTGCACATCCATCGTCCCCGAAACAAGCTGTGAATGCACGGGGGATACGACCGAACACAGTGTCAGCAGCACGCACAGCCACAACTTTCTCCCCCGGTCACATGCCCGCAATCTCGTCATGGCGGTGATCTTACCTCTTGATTTGGGTTAAACGCGAACCCACGTGTGTCTTTCACACGTTGGAGACAGGCCACGCCCCACGCTGCGTAGAACGAAGCGAGTGGAACGTTGTCAGTCCGAATTTGCCCGACCAGTAGAGCAACGGCGACCAAGATCGACACTTAAGCTACAGATCGATTTGCTCGACCGTGACAATCACCAGCTGGATCAACACGCCACCCCAGTGATGTTTCTTCATCTGCTCATTTTCTCGTCATCGCGCCGAGGAAAGGGACCTAATTGGCGGCAATGGCGAAATGCTCTTACCTCCCGTCACAACGAAATTTCCACCGCGCTCAATCTCGCGAACTGAGTCGCCGCGCCCCCGTAGTGTGGGATCGAAGACAGGTGGGAGGAAGGCTCTGGCTCGTAGCTTTCGTAGAAAAAAGCAAAGTTGCGTCGCATTCTAACCCGCCGAATAATCCGGATCACTCCTTGTTCATGGATATAAACGACAACGATCGCGCGTACCTGAAAAAGGCGCTATCTACCAACTCCGCAGTCCTATTTGTGGGAGCGGGTTTCTCGGCCGGCGCTACCAATAAACTTAAGCAATCGATCCCAGTTGGCAGCGCATTTGCCGAAGACCTGTGGTCATTGCTTGCGTACAACGGAAATTACGATGGCACGCCTCTCCAGACCCTATTCGATGCTGCCCTGAAGCGGACAAAACCGACGGAGCTTAAGAAACTATTGGAGGACACATTTCTCTGCACCCAAATGCCCTACTGGTATGAGACGATAGCGCACGTTTTTTGGCATCGGATTTATGGCACAAACATCGATGATCTAGTCGAAAACATCTACAATGCCAAGACAAGCGTCCAGAAGATAAAGGTTTTCAACGCAATCAGAGACGATTTTGTTGAGCGCGATCAATTCTTGATGACGCTTCAATACGTTAAGTTAAACGGATCTGTGCCAGGTGATCCAAGCTTCGGCACACCTCACGGG